>JBHHYO010000160.1:0-1517 GCA_046757665.1 Nitrospinales bacterium | reverse complement strand
TTTGGACTGGAACCAACCTCTGAAAAGCGCAATCGGCGGGCAGACGCCCGCGGGAAGTGGGCTGACTTTTGGACTGGAACCAACCTCTGAAAAGCGCAATCGGCGGGTAATTGTCACGCTTCGACGGGCTCAGCGTGACAAACAGGTTGTCGTCCTGAGCTTGTCGAAGGACGGCATTTTCGCAACAAGCGGCAAGGGGGCGGGGAGAAAAAGCGCGATGAGCCGAAACATTTTCCTGGGCGCCGTGGTCTGGGCGCTCCTTCTGCAATCAACGGGGGTTGCCGGCGAGGCGCGGATCAAAAAGTTCCCCGACGGGCGGGTGCGCTCGGAAATCGAAATGAACGCCCTCGGTTTTCCCCACGGGCTGAGCCGGGAGTATTATCCGAACGGAACGTTAAAGGCCGAACGCCACTACCGCGACGGTCGCCTGGAGGGAGTCAGCCGTCTGTTCCATGAAAACGGCGGCCTCATGACCGAATGGAACTACCGGGACGGCAAGCGCGACGGCCCGGCCCTCGGCTACTATCCCAACGGCAAACTGAAGGACAAGGGATTCTACAAGAACGACAAGCTGGAGGGAGCCGTGTTCAAATACTATTCCACCGGCCGGTTGAAAATGGAAATGCGTTTTAAAAACGACCGTCCGGACGGCACGGCGCGGCTGTACGGCGCCGACGGCGCCTTGCAAACCGAGTACACCTACCGCCGCGGCGCGCTGACCCGGCAGAAAACGTTCGACGCCGCGGGCGGCGTAACCCTCGACCGCGCCTTCAACCGCCCCGCTACTCCACCAGTTTACCGTTGAAAAGCCATGAAACCCGCGTTACAGTAAAGGCGTAAAACCCTTTTTTGAAACTGCCATGAGCCCTTTGCATTCCACAAAAACCGGGGAAAACCTTGAAGAAATCCTGGACCGCGCCGGTCGCGACAAGGAACGGATCATTGTCCGGCGAGAGGGCAAGGAACCCGTGGCGGTGGTTCCCGTCGAGGACGTAAAACTTCTGGAAACGCTGGAAGATAAAGCGGACCTGAATGATGCTCGAACGGCCCTGAAAGAATCGAAAAAGGCGGGGGCCGTTTCCCTTTCCACCCTGAAAAAAGACCTGGGACTGTTATAAGGCAAATGGCCTATGCGGTCCAAATCTCCCCCGCCGCGGCACGGCAAATCAGGAAACTATCCCGCTCCGTCCAAAGAAAAATCGTCAAACGCCTGGAAGCGCTTGAAGCGGTTCCCCGCCCGCCTGGCGCGGTCAAGATTAAAGGAGGAGAAAACCTCTACCGAATTCGCACGGGAGATTACCGGATAATTTATGAAATCCGGGATCAAGTTCTCGTGGTGCTGATTCTCAAGGTTGGAGATCGCAAGGAGATTTATCGGAACTTGTAGGCTTTACCGTCAAAGGGTTGTAAAACCGCAAAGCCGCGGAGAGTGCAAAGGAAAGATTTTGTTTTTTACGCCGAACCCTTTGCGATGAAAATAGCTCTCCCTATAAAGTCAAGATTTTTACTTATATTAT
>JBHHYO010000159.1:0-1550 GCA_046757665.1 Nitrospinales bacterium | reverse complement strand
CTAGAGCCTTTGAGCCGCATAGGCAAAGAAATAACGTATCAGTAAGTCGGATATCCGGGCTAGACGAAAGAAGCAAATGGTTTATTGGTAAGATCATAGAAAAACTCAGAAGAGAAAATGGGGACCCATCCAGTTTGAAGGGTCGCGCTGATATTGAAGTTTTTAAAGTACAAAATGTACAACTTGAAATTGCTCCAGACGAGCCCCCGCCAAAACACGCAAATATTTCGGGTTTTCCTCCATTCAGTCGAGAGCCGGATTCAAAAAGCTTCTCTATTCAACAGGAATTAGCAGATGAAGCCGAAGGTTTTTTGTGTCGAGAAGTTACTCCTTCCATTGACGATATACTGAGTGAAGATGTGGCGGTGCGGAAGGAATTCTCCGCCTACTTATCCTAAAGCGGTGAAGTCACCCGCCTTCGCTCGAACTTTTCCCCACAAACAACTGCCTGGAAAATGACCTCACCTTTCGCCAACGCCTTTTCATGGTAAATACGTCTCCTGCGTTGTTCTTGTTCCCCGGTCGGGGCTTTGTTAGAATGGCGGTCTTTGAACAAACCAGACGATGAGGGACTCCTTGAAAAAAGCCTTGATTTTGGGTGTCACCGGGCAGGACGGCAGTTATCTGGCGGAAATCCTGCTGGAGCACGGTTACGAGGTGCATGGCCTGCACCGCCGCGCCGCCACGGGGAATTTCCGCAATATCCAGCACCTGATTGACGACCGTCAAGTATTCGAAAAAACCTTTTTTCTGCATCGCGGCGATTTGGCGGACACGGGGTCCTTGTTTCGCGTCATCAACGCCGTCCGGCCCGACGAAATTTACAACGAAGCCGACCAGGATCATGCCGGATGGAGTTTCAGTATCATCGAATACTCGCTGGACATCACGGGTACGGCGGTCGGGCGGATTCTGGAGATCATCCGCCAGATCGACACGCGCATAAAATATTTCCAGCCGTGCACGTCCAACATGTTCGGCCGGGCTACGGAAAAGTTCCAGACCGAGGAGACGCCTTTCAGCCCGCAAAGCCCCTACGCCTGCGGAAAAGTTCTGGCCTATCTGTTGTGCCGGCATTTCCGCGAGGCCTACGGGATGTTTGTGTCCACGGGGATTTTTTACAATCATGAATCGCCGCGCCGTGCCGTGGACTACGTGACGCGCAAGATCACCCTGGCGGCGGCGAACATCGCCCGCGGCCGGCAGGACAAACTGACGCTCGGCGACCTGTCCGCCCACATCGACTGGGGCTACTCCCGCGAGTACATGGAAGCCGCCCGGCAAATCATGCAGTTGCCGCAACCGGACGATTTTATCATCGCCACCGGCGAGGCCCACTCCGTCCGCGAGTTCGTCGAGGAGGCTTTCAGGGCCGTCGACCTCGATCCGGACCGGTACGTCGTCTCGGACAAAAAATTCTTCCGCCCCGCCGCGAACAGTATTCTGACCGGCGACTGTAGCAAGGCGAAACGGGCTTTCGGATTCGACCCCAAATACAAGTTCAAGGAGCTGGTCAAGTTGATGGTGGACGCGGATTTAAAACTCGTCGA
>JBHHYO010000158.1:0-1614 GCA_046757665.1 Nitrospinales bacterium | reverse complement strand
CGCCGGCGGAAGTCTTTTTGATCCGGCGGGTTGAAAAGTATGAGGGGGTAGGTGTTGGCATCTGCTCGCCAACAAACCAGCCGGCGGGCGTTCTTGACAAAGAGAGAATTTTTTCCCCGGTCATATCTTTGGCGTCATGGAGAAAGGTTGCGGTTGAGAGCGCGGAATTCGATTGACAAAACTCCACCCAGGTTATAACATTAGTTTCAACATTGGGAGTTTGAAAAATGCTGGATTTAAAAATCAGAAAAATCGGAAATGCGGCGGGCGTTATTTTGCCGCGTGAAATACTCAATAAGATGCGCTTGAAAGAAGGGGATAAAGTATTCCTTACGGAAGCCGCGGATGGCGGTTATAAAATCACTCCTTACGATCCCGAATTTAAAAAACATCTGGTTGCCATCAAGGAAGGCATGGCCCGCTACCGTAATACCTTGCGGGAACTGGCTAAATGAAACAGCCGGTTTGGATACCAAAGGAAGTGGTTTTACTCACTCACGACCTTCTTCTCGCGGAACATGGTGGACAACCGGGTCTTCGGGATGAAGGTTTGTTGGATACGGCCCTTGCCCGTCCCCAACAGCTCCTGTCTTATGGCGATCCAGACTTATTTGGCCTGGCCGCCGCCTATGTTTTTGGAATCATTCGGAACCACCCGTTCCTGGATGGAAACAAACGAACGGCGTTTATGGTTGGTTTTGACTTTCTTTACCAAAACGGAAAACTGCTGTCTGCGCCGGAACCCCAAGCCGCTCAAATGGTCGTGGATCTGGCCGCAAAAAAAATAACCGAAGAAGAATTTGCAATCTGGCTTCAAGAAAACTCTAAAAGGAAGCCAAAAGAAAAACCTTAAAAAAACATTTAAAGAATGAACCGTGGCCATTTCTTTTCTTTGCGCCCTTCGCGGCTTTGCGGTTTACACTGTGGGGGATGAGCCAAAGAATCGCCTATTACATCAGCGCGCACGGGTACGGGCACGCGGCGCGTTCCGTGCCCGTTCTCGAAAAACTGATCCGCGACTATACCGTCACCCTCAAGACGGAAATCCCGGCGGAGTTTTTCCGCGGTTACCTGCGCGGCGCGTACTCCCTCATCCCCCAGGCCGTGGACGCGGGGTGCGCCCAGGGAAATTTCGTCCACATCGACGCGGCGCAATGTTTTCGCAACCTGCGGCGATTTCTTGAAACTCAGCCGGAGCGGCTGGACGCGGAAATCCGCTGGTTGCGCGAAAACCGCATCGACCTCATCCTCTCCGACGCCGCCAGCCTGCCCCTGCAAGCCGGGCAAAACCTCGGCATCCCATCCCTCCTGCTCGCCAATTTCACCTGGCACGACATTTACTCCGGCTTGCCCGGCGCCGAGGAAAACATCAGTCTCATCGAAACCCTGCGCGGCGAGTACGCCACGGCGACGTTGCAGTTTCTGCCCCAGTGCCATATCGCCAATGCAATAACAACTCGTCAACAAGAGGTCGGCTTCATCGCCTTGCAGGGCCGCAATGTCCGGCAGGAGTTGCAACGGTTTCTCGACCGGCCGCTGGCGGGCAAAACCCTGGTTTTTATTTATCTGGGAGAAGCCGACTCCTCCTGCCTGCGGTGGGAGCGTTTGCCGGAG
>JBHHYO010000157.1:0-1619 GCA_046757665.1 Nitrospinales bacterium | reverse complement strand
ATTGACATGGACGCTTTTTTCGTGTCCGTGGAGGAGGCGCTGGACCCGTCGCTCAGGGGGAAGGCGGTGGTTGTGGGGGGCGGTCCCGGCGGCCGGGGCGTGGTGGCGGCGGCTTCCTACGAGGCGCGGCGCTATGGAATCCATTCCGCCATGCCGTTGGCCCGGGCGCGGCGGCTGTGCCCGCGGGCGGTTTTCCTGCGCGGCAACCCCTCGGTTTACGGCGAGTTTTCGCGCCGCGTCATGACCCTGTTGATGCGCTACTCGCCCGTCGTCGAACCGGCGTCCGTCGATGAAGCCTACCTCGACCTTACAGGTTGCGAACGCCTGCACGGGCCGGTTCTGACCATCGCGGCGCGCATAAGAAACGAGATCAAGCGGACCGTGGGGATCAATGCGTCCCTCGGTATTGCTTCCAATAAGCTGGTCGCCAAAATTGCGTCGGCGTGCGCCAAGCCCAGCGGCATGTTGTGGATTGCCGCCGGCAAGGAGCGGGTTTTCCTGGCGCCGTTACCCGCGGCGCGCATTCCCGGCGTCGGCCGCGCCATGGGAGAACGGCTCAGCCGCATGGGGATCAAAACCATCGGCGGCCTGGCCCGCCTGCCGCGGCGTCTGCTGGAAAAAAATTACGGCCAATACGGAGCCGACCTCTACCGCAAGGCGCGCGGCCTGTGCGACTCGCCGTTGCTACGGGAGGAAGACCCCCGGTCGATCAGCCGGGAAACCACCCTGAACAGGGACTCCGGCAACGAGGACTTTTTGATCTCCCTCCTCAGTTACCAGACCGAAAAAGTGTCGGCCCGTCTGCGGGCGCACGGGCTTTATGCCCGTTGCGTGACGTTGAAACTGCGGTACGCCGATTTTAAAACCGTGACCCGTTCCCACACCCTGCCCGAGGCGACACAGCAGGACCACGTCATTTTCGCCGCCGCCGTCCGGCTGTTCAAGAGGCAGTTCACCCGCCGCGCCCGCGTCCGCCTGATCGGCGTTTGCCTGTCCTCCCTCACCCCGAGGGAAGAGCGGCAGGCCGACCTGTTCGCTACGTTTGCTCCGGAGCAATGGAACCGCCTCTATCGAGGCATCGACCGCATCCGCGGCAAATACGGCTTCCGCTCCATCCTGAAAGGTGCGAGTTGGTTTAAGGCATGAATAACAAGGTTGGAATTTCAGAAACGGAAGGGTATCGAAACGATTTGACGGGAATCAATTTATCATCTAGTATTTCAATGGGTTATGAGTTTTTGTCTTGCAAGGTTCTTTTGTTGAGGGCGCATGAGTTCTGAAAAAGAAAGTGATTTGAATGACCTGCAACATCTCAAACAGGTTTCCAAGATAAAACATATTATTTTGGAAAAGTACTTGCCAGCATGGGCGGAAATTTTGGGATCATGGAACAACCGTCTGTGTTATTTCGATTGTTACGCTGGTCCCGGTATTTATGAGTCTGGGGGAAAAAGGAAAGAAGGATCTCCGATCATTGCCGTCAAAATCGCAAAAAAATATTTATCCAGATATAGGCTCAGAGAGATAACTATTACCTTGATAGAGAAAGAAGGTAAGCAACGCGCCTCTTTAAAAAAAGCACTCGAAAAACTAAAGCCTTATGAAAAGGGATTACAGAT
>JBHHYO010000156.1:0-1647 GCA_046757665.1 Nitrospinales bacterium | reverse complement strand
CTGGTGTCCTCGATCACAATATCGTCCGGCGTTTGGTCGTCCCCACCGGCGCCGGTCGTTTGGAGAGAAATCAGGTGGTCCTCGATTGCCGCCGCCACCTCGGCCACGGCCGCTTTCTCGCCCACCGCGACGGCGGCGCGAGCCTGTTTGAGAACCAGGGCTTTGCCCGGAGGGGCAAGTACCCGGTCGAATGTGCCCCCTTCCAGGGCGGCGAGGGCGGTGGCGGGGTCCTTCTCGATAAGCCCGGCGACGGCGCTTTCACCGATGGTCGTGCGCGCCGCCGCTACCTTCGCCGCCAGGATGTCGGGCGGGAGTTTGTTTTCGAACCTGTCAAGGGACGCCTCCATTTCCTCGATGATCGCCGGGAAGTCGGCCGGCCTGTTGAAGGCGGCCATCGCGAAATCGCCCACCGATGCGTCCACGGCGCTGCCCAGCTGGGACAATCTCGCACGTTGCTCGAACATGGCGCCACGCACCACCATGCGGGACGCCAGCAGCCCCAGCCGGCGGCGGAGCGCCGCCTCGCCCCGCGGCCGGTTATATCCGCGGTCTTTGGGCAGTATTCCGTGAAATGGCCACGCTTCCCCGTTTTAGGTCTCTTCGGGTGGTTTGTATCGGTCGGTAATGAAACGCTTCGGGTCCTCCCGGCACCACCGAATGGCGTGATGGCCCGCCCATAACATGCTGCGTTCCGATAACCCCTTGACCTCGAGCGTGTCCTTGTCGTGAAGCACCAGGGCCTGGCTGGTCAGTTTGGCGACGATGCGCCACACCTTGTTGAGAAACGCCTGGTGTTCCTTGTTCTCGCGGTGGTATCGGGATTACATTCGGCTCTCATCCAGCACCGTTAAATCCGGAGGGTGCGGGTACTCACGGGAGCGTCCGAACCTGAACCACAGCCTTGGTTCATTTATGATAGAATACCATCCAAGTTTGTCGGGGCCGAACCAGATCGGCTCCCATCCTTCCGGTTCCAGCCAAACCATGAATCGGCCTCCATCGGGAACTCCCATGGAGTCCACATACGGCACGTGCAGGTTGGGGGGCTGGTTTATAATGCGTTCAATCTCCCAGCAGCCGTCCGCCCTGCGTCCCTTAAAAATGGAATATTCCGAGTACGGATGGCGGATGAACCGCACATTGGGGTATGCCTCGAGGAGGGCGCGGGAAAAATCCTCCGCGTCCGCGGCATTCATGGCCGTGTAGCGTGTCTTGAAGTGGAAACCCGGTTCGCATTCCATGGCGACTCGAGTTTACCACGAAAACGGGTAATCGCAAAGGCGCGGTCATTGGGAGGCCAGGCCTTTCAGAGGGCTTTGGGATTCCACAGGCGCGGCAGGTTCTCGATGGTCTTCTCGTCCGCCGGCCGGGCAATTTCCTTGAACAGGGGGCGCAGGAATTTCTTGAGATCTCCTGTATCGAGGGCATCGTCTTTTCGGAGCTTGGGGATGAGGACGAGGATATCGCCGCTGTTCTTGTTGACGATAATCCGAGCGGCCGCGTCAGCCTCGCGTTTGCTGGGCGTCACGCGGTCCGCCTTGGTGTCGATGGTGTTGATCAGGAGGCGACGTTTCGTATCACTGTGTTGAAAGGTCACGTCCAGGAACGAGCCTTTCCTTAACGGCTTGGCGTCATCCGGTCCCTTGA
>JBHHYO010000155.1:0-1785 GCA_046757665.1 Nitrospinales bacterium | reverse complement strand
ACTAGTTTCATGGCAAATTCCATGGCGGTTCCCGGGCTTCGGCTGGTGAGGATGTTGCCGTCCGCCATGACCCGCTCTTCGGAATACTGTACGCCGTTCAGTTTTTCCCGCACCGAGGGATGGCTGGTGACGGTCTTGTTTTTCAGGATGCCGGCGGACTGCAAAACCAGCGGCGCGGCGCAAATGGCCGCCACCGGCTTGCGGCTCTCGTTCATATTTCTGAGCAGGGACAGCACGGTCGGATCGTTTTGCAGGTTGGTGGTTCCCGGCTGGCCGCCGGGCAGAAAGACCATGTCAAACTCATCCGCGCTCACCGATTCCAGCAGGCAGTCGGCGACCACGTTGACGCTGCGGGAGCCCTCAACCGGGCCTTCCCGAGTGGCGGCGACCACCACGCGGGCGCCCGCCCGCCGCAGGATATCGACTACGGTGATGGTTTCGATTTCTTCAAACCCGGGTGCCAGGGCGACAAGCACTTTTTTCATGACGACAACTCCTTGTTTCTCTGTTTTTCACTATCATCTTCCCAAAAAAGATAGCATTTTTCGGCTTCCAAAACCAGAAAAGACGGGAAATAACACTATTGTAGCCAAGCGGGGACCATTTTCCTGAATTGAGTTACACCAGTTTTCTCATGCCTAAAATCATACTTCTGAGCTATTGACTATCATCATCTTTTCTGTACAATCAATTCAGTTTTTCTAAATCCAAAGCCGTGATTGCGTTCGGTAAGGACAAAGTGAACATTGAACGGGAGAAAAAAATGCGCTGGACTAAAACGATTGTCGCGGCTGTACTGTCTGTTTTTCTGACTGGAGTTGTTTACGGCGAAGTCCCCACTACCCTGAGCAAGCCGGACGAGGTCACGCAAGCCCGGCTGGTCAAGGCTTACGGCAAGACGCCGCTGGCCTTCGAGGCCAACGCCGGGCAGACGGACAAGCAAGTCAAATTTTTCTCCCGAGGTTTGGGATACAACCTGTTTCTCACTCCCACCGAGTCGGTGATGGTTTTGAGCAAGGGGGAAAAACAAGGAGACGGGAAACCGGAGGCCGGAGGCCGGAAGCCACCCTTCGACAGAGCCCGTCCTGAGCCTGCCGAAGGACTCAGGGTGACAGATGGCAAACTCGGAGTGACAACTCGTTGTCATGCTGAGCTTGTCGAAGCATGTGCTCCCCAGCAATCCGCCGTGGTGCGGATGCGGCTGGCAAACGCCAACCCATCGCCTGCCGTTTCGGGCGTAGACCAACTCCCCGGCAAGAGCAACTACTTCACCGGCAGTGACCCGAAACAATGGCGCACGAATGTGGCCAATTATAAAAAGGTGCGTTACGAGGCCGTTTATCCCGGCATCGACCTGGTGTATTACGGCAACCAGCGCCAACTGGAATACGATTTCATCGTCGCCCCCGGCGCGGACCCCAAGGCCATCGAACTGGCCTTCCAGGGGATGACCTGACTCTTGATTCTAACGGTAACCTCATCCTCCACACGACAACCGGCGACGTCACTCTGCAAGCCCCGGTCATTTATCAGGAGGTTGACGGCGCGAAGCAAACTATCGACGGTCATTATTTATTGCAAGACGACAACCGCGTTGCCTTCCACGTCGCCGACTACGATGCCGAAAAAACCCTGGTCATCGACCCTGTACTCGAATACGCCACCTTCTTGGGCGGGAGCGGGGATGAAATTGGCCAAGGGATCGCCGTGGACGCCGACGGCAATGCTTATGTGACGGGACTTGCCATATCAACCGACTTCCCTATAACACCGGGGGCGTTTCAG
>JBHHYO010000154.1:0-1903 GCA_046757665.1 Nitrospinales bacterium | reverse complement strand
CCGACGCCAGGTCAACGCGCCCTTCGTCAAGGAACCACTCCTCGAAGGGCAGGGACCGTTCGGCCAGGGCTTTCCGCAACGGCTCGACCCAGGCCGTGTTTTCGTGAAGGACGAAAATTTTCATCACGCACTTTCCCCCGGCACCGGGTGCCATGGTCAGAATTCATTTATACACTACCACTTGTTAAAATAAAATTATATAACGTTTTTTTATGTTATATCGTCCGCCAGCCGATCCCGGGCGGGCGCGCCACGCCGCCAGGCGCGACCGGCCGCCGGTCACGGCGCGCGTCCAGGAGCAACGCCTGCGGCCTTGCTTTTGCGGTCGATTGGGAAAAAGGGCCGCCCGGCGGCGGCAGACCTCAGTTCGCGGAAAGTTCGCCTGACCCTGTCGCCGGTTTGTCCCCCGCGCCCGCCGATGGTTTGTCGATCTCGTCCACGTCGATATCGAAGCCCAGGTCGGGAATGGGTGGAAGATCGACTTCGGCGCCGTTCCTGATCTCGGCGGCGCGTTTCTGCCGGAACATGCTGCGGATGGCGGCGTAGTAATCGATGGAGGTCTTTCGAATCTGATCCAGCTCGTCCTTGATTTCCGAGTATTCGTGAACGGCGGTGGCACTGAACAGGCCGTAGGTGATCTCCTCGCGGTTGGTATTGTCGGCCCACCTGGTCAACGGATGGAAGTATCCGTCGACGAGCTTGCCGATGCCGTCCCGCGGGTTCGAGGGGCCGAAAAAGGGAATCACCAGATAGAACCCTTCGCCCACCCCCCAGACCGCCAGCGTCTGTCCAAGGTCCTCGTTGTGCTTGGGCAGGCCGAACGTCTCCGCCACATCGAAGGTACCCCCCACGCCGACGGTTGCGTTCACCACCGTCCGCTGGGTGGTGATCCACGCGCGCTTCCATTCCCCCTGCAGGAGGTCGTTCGCCAGAATGATGGGCGAGGCGACAAGATGGAGAATGTTGCCGACCGACTGGCGGACGGGATCGGGAACGAAATCCTTATATACCCCCGAGATGGGCCCCAGCACCCATCGCAGGAAGAACTCGTTGAACGCGAAGATGCCGCGGTTCATCGACTCGAGGGGATCGTTTACGTCGTTCTCCGGCTCTGGCTTCGGCTTCGCCTGGGCCAACTCGATGCGGGCCAGCGCCACCTGCGCCAACGCCATCTCCACCGGCGCCGACTCCTCGGAGTCGGGCGGCCCCCACTCCGCGGCCGACGAATCGACAGCGCCGCCAATGGTCATGACCATCGACAGGACGCCGATAGCAAAAATCCTGTGAAAGTGCTGGGTCAACACTCGTCTCCCAAGGACGTCCTGCCGGAATCACAGGGGCCCCTTCGACTCTTCGCCGACAAAACCGCCGCACGGAACCCCACAAAAGTTGTTTTACGTGAATTTCCCGGCCCCCGCAACCCGCCTAACATAATGCGTTCGCGGGAGTGTGGCTTAATTGACACAGACCTTTGGCACACGATTTCCCTTGACCTCCGCTGACCGTTTCTTGAGGTTCCCCTTGAGGTTCCCATTGTCACCGCCCGGCGCAGGCTTTAACCTTTGCATCGGCGCTAACACCCGAGAATTGCGGCATAATGCACCTGAACTCCTCTGTTCCCAAGGTCCTGGCGTGTCTTTTTTTCCTCGTCGCGGCCGTTCCCGCCGGCGCGGCGGACGTCGAGCCGCGCGTCCTTGTCGAGCAGTTTCAGGGCAATTTGCTGGCCGTGATGAAGGAAGCCGACACCCTCGGTGTAAAGGGTCGCTATGAACGGCTGCTGTCACCCATCGAGAATACCTTTTATCTGCCGCTGATGATTCGCATCGCGGCGGGCCCGTACTGGAAAGAGGCCAACCAGACCCAGCGCAGCCGGCTCATTTCCGCTTTCAGGCGCATGAGCGTC
>JBHHYO010000153.1:0-1928 GCA_046757665.1 Nitrospinales bacterium | reverse complement strand
GCGCCGGCGGAAGTCTTTTTGATCCGGCGGGTTGAAAAGTATGAGGGGGTAGGTGTCGGCCCGCTTTTGCGCCGTCACCGCGAATTTTTGAACAACTGGATGAGGTCGCGCATGGCTTGCGAGCGGGCGGCCGTGGACAGGCGCTCCATCTGCGCGGCCAGTTCGTCCTCGCTTTTGAACGCCAGCTCGATCCTGATCGTTTCATGCTCGAAGGTTTCCGGCACGCGCAGGCGGACGCCCTCGCTCAGTTTCAGCTGGTCCATCGCCAGCCAGACTTCCTTTTGCAGGCGGGAGAGGGTGGGGAACCGGTACCGGCGCAAGACCCCGCGCACGGCGTCGCAGGCGGCCTCGGTGTTTTGCAGGGCGATGCGAACTTCTTCCCGGTCGAGCAGGTCGGCGGGCGAAACGCCGTCGCGGCGCGCGGTTTCGTCGAGCAGTTGCACAAGCTCGCGCCACTTGTTGACGCCGGGCCGCAGGGCGCCAAGCGCCGCCGCCGCCTTTGCCCGTCCGGCGTCGTCCCAGCGGAACATCGGCGCGTAAACGCGCAGGGGGATGTTGGCGTCGTGCAGAAGTTGTTGCAGGCCGTCGTCGAACGCCGCGGTGCTGAGGAAATCGTCCAGCAATTTTTTACTGCGTTCCAGGCCGAGGATTGGCATATACTGCTCAATGATGCGGCCGTCCTCGCTCCCGGCGCGGCGTAGCCGGGACAGGATGGCGGCTGTTTCGATGTCGCTGTATTGCCGGTGGGCGCGGTTTTCGGTCAGGTTGAAGGCCAGCCGCGCCGCGTCGTCCAGGGCGGCGTCGAGCAGGTTGGCCGGAATCGTTTGCAGGCCCAGCGCCCGGACGGCGCGCAGGCGGCGGTGGCCGCTCACGACGCGGTACCCGGCGCCATGCGGGGTCAGCGCCGGCGGATGAGTCAGGCCGACGGCGGCGATGGACTCCCGCAAGCCCGGCGGGTCCGCGCCCCGGGAAAAATCCGTCAGGCCGTTCGCCGTGTCCACCTCGGCCGTCGCAACAAAACGAAATTGAAAACGCGCCGCCGCAGTCATGGTTAGAGATTATTATGATTTTCCGTAAACCGCTAGCATTTGTTTTGTGCCTTGCCGTTCTGGTTGTGTCGGGGTGCCGTCCGGAGGTTGACGGCATGGTGTTGATCCCCGCCGGCTACTTCATCATGGGCACGGATGAAACCGACGACGCGGGCCGCGCCCTGGCGCTGGGCCTGGACAAACCGTGGTTCGCCGACGAGTCGCCCCGGCGCAGTCTTTATCAAAGGGCCTTTTACATCGACACGCACGAAGTGACCAACCGGCAGTACTATATTTTTTGCCAGGCGACCGACTGCCGCCCGCCCGCCGGCTGGCACGGCTGGAAATATCCCGAGGGGCAGGACGACCTGCCGGTGACGAACGTCAGTTTTTTCGACGCCATGGCCTATGCCCAATGGGCGGGCAAGCGCCTGCCGACGGAGCGCGAATGGGAAAAGGCCGCCCGCGGCCCGGAGGGCTCCCTCTACCCGTGGGGCGACGAAATGCATTTTTCCGCCGCCAACGTCAGCCGCTCCCCGAGAAAGAAAAAAGGACAGGGACTCAAGCCCGTGGGCAGTCACCCGGCGGGGGCCAGTTATTACGGCGCGCAGGACATGATCGGCAACGTCTGGGAGTGGGTCTGGGATTATTACCAGCCCTATCCGGGGAACACGTTCAAAAGCGCCGATTACGGCAAGAAATATGTCGTCGTCCGCGGCCTGTCGTACTTCGGCGTCGGCCATTTCCCCAGGAAGCAATACAAGAAGGTTGTTGCCCTGAAGGCCCGCGCCGCCTACCGCGAAAAACTTCCTCCCCTGACCCACAAACCCGACGTCGGCTTCCGTTGCGCCAAGGACAAGGACCCCCTCTTCAAACGGCTGTATGAGGCGCTGACCGGTT
>JBHHYO010000152.1:0-2301 GCA_046757665.1 Nitrospinales bacterium | reverse complement strand
TCACATCACGGCGTGAGCCGGTCCATGGCGTTTCTTATTCTTCGTTTGACGTTAAAATTCTTTTCGTTTTTCAAAGCTTGCTTAAGTTTTTTCACGGCGCTGGAATCCCCCAGCCGTCCCAGGCTGTCGGCGGAATAAGCCCTGACCCATTCCCTTTCGTTGTGAAGTGATTTGGCCAAAATGTCCGCCGCCGCGGGAGCCTGAATGAAACCCAGCGCCAGCGCGGCAAAAGCCTGGTCATTGCCCTCCTCACTTTTCCCGCCGAGCGTTCTCATGAGGGGATGCACCACTCTTTCGCCCCCCACAAAACCGAGAGCCAAAACAGCCTGTGCACGGACCTTTTCGCTTTCATCCTCCAATCGTTTCAGCAAAGGATCAATCGCCTTGTCATCGCCGCAAAAGATCAGGGCGTTAGCCGCGTAGTAACGAATTGTGGGATCTGGGTCTTCCAAGAGTTCAATCAGCGCCGGGACGGCCCGGTTGTTCCGGATCAAGCTGTGCGCCAGAACGGCAAGCAAGCGCTTTTTTTCGTCTTTCCCAACCAGAAACCGATACAAATCCTCTTCGAGCCGGGTTGTGCTTTTCAGGATGTCCCGGAATGATATTGCCGAGCGGATCAATTCCCCATCGCCATCCTCGGCGTCATTTAAAGCGGATCGAAGGGGCGTCAAGACCGCCTCGTTGCGGGGAAATACCAGCGCCAGGGCCGCATAATCAGACACGATGGAATCACTTCTTTTGAACGCTTCCAGCAGTGCGGGGACCGAGGATTCCAGCCGCAAGGCGGCCAGGCTGTTCACGGCAAACATTCTCACCCATTCGCTGGAATCCGTTAACGCCTTGGTGAGAGGGCCGGAGCTTTCGACTGCCTTGAATCGTCCAAGCGACCGGGCGGCGAACAACCGGACTTCCTCGCTGGGATCGCCGAGAGCGTCGATCAGCGCCGGGTAGGCACTGCCGTCAATCTTTTTCCCCAGCGCCTTGGCCGCCGCAACTCGCGCCCGAACGTTTTTGTCCCTCAGATCATTGATGTAATCCCCGGTGGTTTTGGGCAAGGTGTAATAGATTGCCAGCGCCAGCAGGACAAGGATTGCTCCGACCAATAATGAATCGCTCCGCTCCGGCTGACTGCTTGCGTTCATTGGCGCTCAGCGCTCCGTCAGGGTCTGGATGGCGGTGGCGATCAACTCGGACCCCGGATGATAGGGGGAAACCGGCGTAACTTTGTGGTCGGCGAGGCCCGTGGCGAAATAACCGATGATGACAACGGCATTTTTAAAAGCCGGCGGCGGCGCCTTATTCTCCAACACCTGTATATAGGAATAATGCTTGAACCGGGTAAACGGCTTTGGAAAGTTCAGGCGGAGTTCGCCGGCGCTGGAAAGCGGAAATTTTTTTTTGCCCAGCTGGAGAAAGTTTCCGGGTTCGGCGGCAATTTTATTCAAGGGGATGCCCAGGTAATCCGCCGCCACCACAAGCGGCAGGGAGGGATAGAGTTTTTCCTTGAAGGCCATGATCATGGGGAACCCGGTGACCTGCCCCCGGTCATCCGCAAACACATTGGTGAAACCGATCCCCCCGGCGGCCAGGCCCAACTTGCCGAACGGAAACAACCCGCCCTCGGCCTCGCGGATATCCACGCCGCCCTCCGGCAGGGAGCCCAGCGAAAATCTTTGCAAACTTTCCGTGTTTTTGATGCTCCGCGAAAACGGACTGCCGTGGAGATGGAAAACGGACGCTAAATAAACCGGGGGTTTCGGAGTGATGCTTCGCAAAAATTTCCGGTCACTGCCGGGGTCACGTTTGTCCGGTTCCGAAAATAAAATGTCAAATACAATGGCGCTGGGATTATGCAGGCTCAGTTTTTCGATTAGCTTTCCGTGAATTTCCCTTGGCCAGGGCCAGCGGCCCAATCGCTCGATGCTGGAATCGTCAATATCGATGATCGCGATTTCGACGGCGGAAACGGGAGGGGTCAAAAGCAGGCCAAAACCAGCGATAACCAGGGAAATAACAAGGGAAAACAAACGACCGGCTCTTTTCGGCATTTTTGCGAGGCTCTTGCAAGCGTTGATTACCAGGTAATCATATAACATGAGAGGTGGTTTTGCCATGCTGTTTGAAGAGCAAATATCAGACATCGCGGGTTGCGGAAATTGCAATTGCTGTATAATAAGCGGTAACGCCTCGCGCCCAAATCCGTGCTAAAATTGCCGCACACGATTCAGATAATAAATAAAAGGTCGATAATAACTAAATCGGATTTTTTAGAGAGTCAAACTTTTTCAGGGGACCGGTCAT
>JBHHYO010000151.1:0-2353 GCA_046757665.1 Nitrospinales bacterium | reverse complement strand
TCGAACCTGTGACCCCCGGCTTGTAAGGCCGGTGCTCTCCCAGCTGAGCTATCCGCCCCGAAACATCTCATACCGGTTTTCCTGGGGAGTGTTCGAGTATATAAACCGGCCAATTTTCTGTCAAGAATTAAAAAACCGGGCCGCCGCCCGGCGCTTTATTGTTGCCGCCGGCCGGTTTGCGTTAACCGCCCGCGCAAGTCTTGCGCGGCGCGCCGGCTGAGCTCGAAATCCGGCCGCCGTTTCAGGACGGCGTCGAAAGCTTCCTCTGCTTCCTTCAACCTGCCCAGCTTGACCAGGGCGATACCCAGGTTATGGCGCGCCTCCAGCAGGTCCGCGTCGGCCTCCACCGCCCGCGCATAATGGCCGGCGGCCTCCTCCAGGCTCCCCCGCGCCGCCAGAATGTTTGCCAAATTAAAGTGCGCCTCGGCCAGCGAGGGCCGCAGGCGGATCGCCTCGCGCAACTGCCCTGCCGCCTTGTCCGGTTGGCCCAGCCGCGCCAGAACAAACCCCAGATTGTTGTGCGCCTCGGCGGAATCGGGTTCGATTGCGATCGCCTCGGAAAAGTGTTTGGCCGCGGTCTCAAGGTTCCCCTGATTGACGAAAGCCCGCCCCAGGTACTCATGAGCGCTTTCCAGGCGCGGCCGCAGTTCCAATGCCTTGAAGAACCAGGGTATCGCCTGGCGCCATCGGTCTTGCTCTCCCAGGGCGACCCCCATGTTGACATAAGCTTCCGGAAAGACCGGTTTGATTTTGATGGCCACGGCAAGATGGGACCTCGCCTCCTCATACCTGCCCAGGCGGAGCAGACTGAGCCCCAGGCCGTTGCGCGCTTCGGCGAAGTTCGGGCGGATACGCACCGCGGCGGCGAAATGTTCGAGGGCTTTTTTGGTTTGACCTTCTTTTTCCAGGACCAAGCCCAACTGGTAGTGCGCGAAATAATTGTCATCGACGACCCGCCGTGCATGATCGAAAAGCGTCATCGTATTGCGCCAATGTTTGACCTGAAACCACGCCGTCGTCATCAGCGCCAGAATCACCGCGCCGGCGCACAAGGCCGACCCGGCCCCGGGAATCCGCCAGCGCGCGGCGAGGTCGGCGCCTCCCCAGACAGCCATCACAAACAAGCCGATCGAGGGAATATACATGTAACGGTCGGCCATGGAAAATACCCCGGCCTGCACCAAACCGATCACCGGCACCAGCGTCCCCAGATACCACAACCAGCCGACCCCCAGGTAAGGCCGACGCCGCAACCGCCAAATAACCGCCGCGCTGACCGCCGCCAGCGCAATCCCCAGAACCCAGACCCGCGCCACCGGGAAATCCTGGAACGGATGCGGATAAAAGACCGACAAATGCGCCGGCCAAACCGTTTTGCCGACATACGCCACATACGCCGCCAGGGCGTTTGCAACGCGGGACGCCAAGGACAACTCCTCCAGCGGAATGATCGTGCCCAATCGTTTGTCCGTAACGTAAGTCACGATGGAGGCCAGCGCCGCAAGCAGGAACAGCGGAATTTTTTCCCACACCAGGGGCAAAAAACCGGATGCTTTCATCGAGGCAACCGCGCCGCGTTCCGCAAAAACGCGCCACCGGTTCAACGGCCAGTAATCCAGAAGCAGTAAGGTGAAGGGCAGTGTCACCAGCATCGGCTTGGCCATCAGCCCCAGGGCAAAACACAGAACGAGCCAGAGATACCTCCGCGCCGCGGGACGCTCGACGTGCCGAACGTATGCCCAGGTGGTGAGCACCCAGAACAAGGCGCTCAACACGTCCTTGCGTTCCGCCACCCACGCCACCGACTCGACGTGCAACGGATGAATGCCGAACAACGCCGCCGCCAGGGCGCTACGCCACACCGCTCCCGTCATGCGCCGCAACAGCAGGAACAGCAGAACGGTGGTCAACGCATGAAGCAGGACGCTGGTGAAGTGGTGGCCGCCGGGCTTCAGCCCGAACAGCCGGTAATCCAGAATGTGAGACAGCCAGGTTACCGGGTGCCAGTAAGGCCTTTGAGTCGTCAGCGCCCAAAGGACGCTCTCGCGGGTGAACCCTTCCTTGATGCGCTCGTTATAAATAATGTAATCGTCGTCATCGTAATGAACGAAATCGTTCTCCAACGTCTGTCCGAAGACCGCGAACGTAGCGGCCGCCAGCAACAGGCAAATGGAAAACGTCAGGAACGAGGATTTATTCATTGCAAAGGCCGGCGGTTGTCGGGAAAGGAAAAATCGTGTTCGCGGGTTGACCGGCAACGAGCCGCGCTAGTGCTTCGTTGCAAAAACAAGTAACCGAGAATTGTCGCCCTTCGACAAGCTCAGGGTGACAATTGTTTTGCTCAGGATGACAA
>JBHHYO010000150.1:0-2487 GCA_046757665.1 Nitrospinales bacterium | reverse complement strand
TTGGAGATGGGGCCGCTACTCCAGGAGATTTCGTTGACGCCCATCAATGGGGCGACCAGAAAAAATAGCAGAATCGGTACAATCAAAGCGAGGGAAATGACCTTGTAGGAGGGAAGGCTGGTTATTTCAAATTTATCGGAAGCTCTGGGGGCAGGGGGTTTTTCCTCTTCACGTTTTTCTTCTTTACGGGTTTCAATGAGTTCCCAGACGTCGTTCTCAAAAGTCCCTTTCAGGGTTTCATCCCCTTCTTTCCAGACCTCATCCCAAAACGTCACTTTCAGGGAAACGTCTCCCACCTTCAGGATGTCTCCGGGTTTTAAGAAAGCCCTCGATACAATCTGGTCGTTGATCCGGATGCCGCTACTGGACCCAAGGTCTTCGACAAAAATTTTCCCTTCAATGAGCCTCAACCGGGCATGTTTGAAGGAGACCTGCCGGCTGGTGAATAAAATGTCCGAAGCGCTGCCCCGCCCGATAATGATCTCTGTTTTATCAAACTCCTTGACCGTGCAGTCGCGGCGACCGTCTTTACTTATGGTTTCAATGACATATTTGATTTGCATGGGCAGATACGTGTAGTTTTTGAATTTTTACCGGTAGTAAAAAACCGAAAAAATATGTATGGCGACTGAAAAAACGAGCGCAAACGACAGGGGCAAATGAAAACGAAGCCAAACCTTCAACCAGTGATCGACACCGATTTCCCGTTGCAGTTTGCTGATCAATTCCCTTTTTTTAGCGACAAGCCCGATGGCCTTGATAGCCTCATCCCGCTCTTTTTGAGGTAGATCGGAAATAAAATCTTTTATCTTGTTTTCCTTCGAAGACAGCCGTCTTTTTTTGTAAACCACCAGCCTGGGAAGACGAGGTTTATATGTGAAATCCACGAACTCGAGCATTTCGATAAATTTATCGCTAAGATCCTCGCCCAGGGCGTTCAAGTCCGACGTGACCTCATGGATTTGGTCTGCGATATCTTTGGCTTTATCACCCCCGCGGTGTGAAGGAATCTGGCTGGGGAGATGAACGTAATTGATGGCGCCCCAGATTCCGCTGAGGATTGTGGCAACCATGAACCCATAAGCCAAGGTATGGATATTGAGGTTGAATTGGAAACCGCTGTGCATGGGAACAATCAGGAGAAGGGACAACCCAATCCAGATGTGGGCCGATAACCAGTCGACCAGGGTCCCCTGGCTGGAAGTATAGGTGCGTTTTCTGACGCCAAGCCACATCAGCAACAAAATCCCGAACATGGCCAAAATGCCATAAGCATACCCCAGGAAGGTGTCTCCTCTTTTTCCGCCGATCGGATTGTCAACAATGTAGAAAAGGAGTAACAGGGAAAGAGTTGTCAGGTTAAACCAGAACCAGCGATAGTTTTTGTAATTGATAATGGTTTCTTTGATCATCTCAAATCATGCACTGGCCGAAGTTTCATGCGTTTTTTTCAGGTCTGTATGTCTTCGATAATAGGGTGTCCGTTTTTGAATTGTCAATTCGAGCATTTTTGCGGGCGTTACGCGCATGGCGGCGCCGGTGGGGCAAAACCGGACGCAGGCCGGGCCGCCCTCCAGCCCCGCGCACAAATCGCACTTCGCCGCTTTAGAAGGACCATCGGGTTCTATCTTCGGCTTAAAAAAAGAAGTGAAAAAAGAAAAAGCCCCCTCTCTTTTGCCCGACTCATAAACCATCTGAATGACGCCGTAAGGACAGTTCTTCTCGCAGTTGCCGCAACCGATACAGGAGTCTTTGATGATGATTTCCCCGTTGGGCTGGCGGGTCAACGAGTCGGGGGGACAGTCCGTCATGCACAAGGGGTTTTCGCAATGCCGGCAGGAAGTGGGAACCTGAATGGATGAAAAACTTTCTCCGCCCCTGCGGTCCAGAAGACTGAAACCGTTATGGGTTGCGGCGCAGGCTTGTTCGCAATTGTCGCACCCCACGCACAGGTCGGAGTCGATGAGCAAAACATTATCCGCATCGGAAATCCCTTTTCCCAGCATGAAGTCCAGAAGTTTCCCCGCGGACTGCTCCATTGTGGAAGTGATGTTTTCCAGCTGGCGTTCCTCGGCGGTTTTACGAATCTTTTCCGCGGCGCTGGGATTGTCCAGGAGAAACTCCAAAAAGTCGTGTTTGGCGATCACGATGGTTTCGCAGGCGACGGCCGCTGTTACGGTAGCGTTACGGGGAGCCGGATCGGGACTGAGAAGCGCCATCTCACCAACGTAGTGGCCCGCCGGCAAATACGTTTGGGTCACCTCGATGCCATTAATGATGCGCGAAACTTTAACCGATCCCTTGCGGATCGCAAAAAACGCATCGCCCCCGTCCCCTTCCTTGAACAGGACCTGGTCTTTTTTGTAACACCGCAAGGAAGCCTTGGCGACCAGGCCCTTCAGCATATGGTACGGGATGTCGGGGAAAATGTCCGTTTGCAATGCCCTGAGTATGTAGATTTCATCCAGGGCCTGCTTGACCGATTCC
>JBHHYO010000149.1:0-2582 GCA_046757665.1 Nitrospinales bacterium | reverse complement strand
CCCTTTGCGATGAAAATAGCTCTCCCTATAAAGTCAAGATTTTTACTTATATTATAATGTACCTTCCTCTCGCTATCGTCCTAATGCAAAGATTTTTCCGACTTGCATGGTTGGGGCTGGCTCCGAGATTCATTTTCGAGGAGAGATGAGTTCGGATTGAACTCATAGCATAATAAGATGGAACCAGTCCGCGAATATCGTATACGGTAAAAAACGGTTGTAACTGCAATTGATGCCTCGCCTGAAGAATGTGCTGTTCTAAGGACATAGATTTTTTTGCTCCATTTAAAGTTAACTTCTCTTGACGGCCCAACAAGTCGTCAAGCAAACAAATTATACACCCTGACAGGGTTTTATTGAAAATCAAAAACCATCTCCTTTTCATTTTCACCCACGGGGAGGAGGCATGGTTTCGTTCTTGACAGGTGCACCGGGCTATTCCAAACGGATTTTTTTGATTTGTCGGCTTAACGGCGGGAGCTTGTTTTCAATAATATCCCAGAGGATGGTTTCGTCGATTCCAAAATATTCATGAATAAGTATGTCCCTGAGTCCGGCCATTTTTTTCCATTCAACATGCGAATGTTTGGAACGGATCTCCGACGGCAGTTTCTTGACCGCCTCGCCGACCACTTCCAGGTTGCGGACAACGGCGTCGACGGTTTTTTCGTCCCGGGAAAACGTTTCCAGGGACAACCCTTTCGTATATCGCTCAATCTTGCCGATAGCCGTTAAAATATCTTCAAGATAAACCTTATAGTCCCGGGGCATAAATAGCGTCTGCTTGAATGGCGGAACGGATGCGGGGTTTTATGGCTTCTTGCAGGACCAGGTCGACTTTCACCTCAAACAGTTCTTCCAGGAAAGCCTTCAAATCCATGTAGGCGTCAAACGATCGGGTCTCGAATTCAACGACAAAATCGAGGTCGCTGTCGGCGTTTTCCTCGCCTCTGGCAAAGGAGCCGATCAAACCGAGACGCCTGACGCCAAAACGTCGAATCGTTTCCCGGTTTTCCTGGAGCTTGTTTAGAATTTCCCGCCGGTTTGTGACCATGCGGGGATTGTAGCATACGGGGAAATTCAAAACCAGAAACTGTCTTTAAGGTTTTTGAACGGCGCTGTTGAGGCGCTGGAGGGTGCGTTCGCGGCCCAGCAGGGTCATGACGTCGTAGATGCCGGGGCTGGCGGTTTGGCCGGTGAGGGCGACGCGCACCGGCTGGGCGAGTTTGCCCAGCTTGATCCCCGCCTCGGCGACGATTTCCTTGAGCAGGGTTTCGACGGCCTCGTGGGTGAAGTCCGGCAGGTCTTTCAGGCGGTCGGCGAGTTGTCGCAGAAGCGGCGCGGTTTCGGGCGTGAGGAATTTTTTCCGGGCTTTCTCGTCGAACTCGACGTCCGTTTTAAAATAAAACGCCGCCTTCTCCGCCATTTCCACCAGGGTGGCGCTACGCTCGCGCAGAGCGGGAATGACGGCGGCGATGCGCTCGTCCGCCTCGTCCTCGCCGATCAAGCCCAGGCGCGCCAGGATGGGCCGCCAGTGTTCGACCAGCCGTTCCATCGGCAGGGTTTTGATGTACTGCTGGTTGAGCCACAGCAGTTTTTCGGGATTGAACACCGCCGCGGAAGTGGTGACGGAATCGAGCGAAAAGTGCTCGATCATCTCGGCGCGGGAGAATATTTCCTGGTCGCCGTGCGACCAGCCGAGCCGCGCCAGGTAGTTGATGAGGGCGTCGGGCAGGTACCCCATGTCGCGGTAGGCGAGGGCGGAGGTGGCGCCGTGGCGCTTGCTCAGCCGCGCTTTGTCCGCGCCCAGGATCATCGAGATGTGGGCGAACCTGGGCCGCGCATAGCCCAGGGCGTCGAACAACAACGCCTGCCGCGGGGTGTTCGACAAATGATCGTCGCCGCGGATGACGTGCGTGATCCCCATGTCCGCGTCGTCCACGACCACCGTGAAATTGTAGGTCGGCGTGCCGTCGGTGCGCTGGATGATGAGGTCGTCGAGTTCGGCGCAGTCGAAGACGACCTTGCCGCGCAACAGGTCGTCCACGGTGACGTTTCCCTCCCTGGGAGTTTTAAAGCGCAGGGTGCGGGGGACGCCGGCCGGTTGGTCCGTTCGCTCCCGGCACGTGCCGTCGTATTTGGGTTTGAGTCCCTTGGCGGCGGCCGCCTTTTTGCGCGCCTCCAGTTCCTCCGGCGTGCAGTAGCAGTGGTAGGCCTTGCCCTCGGCGAGCAGACGCTCCGCCTTTTCCCGGTACAACGCTTGTCGCTCGGTTTGCCGGCAAGGGCCTTCGTCCCAGTCCAGCTCCAGCCAGCGCATGGCCTCGATGATTTCGCGGATGGAGTCCTCGGTGGAGCGGGAGAGGTCGGTGTCCTCGATGCGCAGAACGAACTTGCCGCCGTTGTGGCGGGCGAACAGCCAGTTGAACAACGCCGTCCGCACCCCGCCGATGTGCAGATGTCCCGTCGGGCTGGGCGCGAACCGGACTTTGATGGCTTGATTCATTGACGGTTCCTTGAAAAATTTCGATCCGCAAAGAAGATAACGCAAGTCGCCGCCGATTGCCACCGGTCATTTGCGGCGG
>JBHHYO010000148.1:0-2815 GCA_046757665.1 Nitrospinales bacterium | reverse complement strand
CGTTTGCAATGCCCTGAGTATGTAGATTTCATCCAGGGCCTGCTTGACCGATTCCGCCGAACAGATTAACTTCAGCATTCGCTTGCGCGGGGTTTCAAGCAGTAAACCGGCTTTCTCCATGTAAACGGTCGCGCATCGCCGGCGGCCCGACAACAAACCCATTTCTCCGAAGAAATTGCCCGCCTGGATTTCCACGAATTTTTTGTCCGGCAGTTCGACTTTGACGCTTCCCGAGATGATACTGAAAAAAGTGTCGGTAAAATCGTTTCTCTGGAAGATGAGTTCCCCTTCTTTTTTCACGTGGACGACCGATTCCGAGATAAGTTCCCGGAACTGGGGTTCACTCAATTCAAAAAACAGGGGCAGGCTTTCCCTGATCATTTCCAGGTTTTGCTTGGCCGATCCGGGCAAGAGCTTGAGTTTTTCCTCAATCAAAACCTGGTCGGAGGGTTCGATGGAATTTCCCAGGATATGTTCGATGACTTCATAGCCTTGATTGATCGCCTGTTTGATCAGGGGATATCCAATGAGGGACCCCACCAGATAGAGGCCCTTGACATTAGACTCGTAGCGGCTGTCCACGACCGGTACGGCGGCGGGGTCGGAAGACGGGAACTTGACGCCGCAATCTTCCAGAAATTTCCGCGGCATGACGCCGCCCAGGCGAGCGATCAAGTGAGTGCAATTCGAGACGACTTCACCGTCGGCGGTATTGATGGCAATTTGTTGGGGCTCGATCCTGGCAACCGTGGAGTTGTAGTAGCAACGTATTTTCCCCGAATCGATCGCATCTTTGATCAAGGCCGCGTTGGCGTCCTTGGCGCGGGCAAACTCGTCTTTCCGGTTGATGATGGAAACACGGTTTTTAGGAGCCAACGCCAGAGCATTTTCAATGGCGGCGTCGCCGGCGCCGACCACAATGATATCTTCATCCTCAAATGCGCCCGGATCGGCTAATCGGAGAGTAACATGAGGCAAATCGCTTCCTGGCGCCTCCATTGGCCGGGAGATCCCCATTGCGCCAATCGCCAGAATTATCGATTTGCAGGTAATATGCTCGTTTCCAAAAAATACTTTAAAACCCGAATCAATCTTTTCAATCTTGGCTACCTGTGTCCTTTGCCTGACATTGATGTTGGCGTCTTGGACAACCTTGATCCAGGATTCCAGGACATCCTCCCGGGTTCCCGGCTTAAATTCCATATGGGAACGCAAGGGAAGTTTTGCCGGTTCGGCCATGACGTGTTTCTTTAACTGGTATTCCCTGATGGTGTTTGCGATTTCCCCCTTTTCCAGCAGGATATGGGAAAGTTTGTGGTGAGCGGCATTGGCCGCGGCGCTTAAACCTCCAGGGCCCGCGCCGATTATCGCAACATCAAAACGTTCCGCCATGATGCTCTCTTAAAAAATCGATCGGGAAGCTTCCAAAAATAAAGCGGTTGAATTCACGGGAACAGTGTCTCAAACGAGTGACTGGTCCCAGTTTCGTCACGGAGGATCAATTTCCGCTGACTGCCAATTGATTCAGGCGTTGACCAATATCTTCAAGAGGCAGTATTTCGTCCACGCATCCAGATTCAATGGCCGATTTGGGCATGTCGAAAACATAGGAGGATTCTTGATCCTGGGCAATGGTGACCCCATTCTTTTCCTTGATCTTTTGTATTCCCATCGTCCCATCATTTCCCATGCCCGTCAGAATGACCCCGATGCTATTCATCCCAAATACCGAAGCCACGGAGGAAAACAGCCTGTCGGACGAGGGACAATATGGTTCCGTGATTTTGCTCTCGACAAATGCTATTTTTTCATTCCCATCTATCTCCATGTGTCTGTTTGCCGGGGCAACGTAGGCCGTTCCGGGGGCGACTTTTTCCCCTTCTTTTCCTTCCTTGATTTTCAAGGGAGAAACCCTGCTCAACCACTCGACAAGACCAGAGACAAACCCATCGGCGATGTGGTGGGCAATTAAAACGGGGATGGCGAAATCAGAAGGCAACTTGGCCAGAATAAGCGAAAGGGCTCTTAGCCCTCCGGTGGCGCTGGCCAGGCTGATTGCCTTGCCTCCCTCTTGCTTGCCTTGCTCTTGTTTTTGAGGTTTCTTTGGTTCCGCCTCCGTTTCCTTTTCCTTCATGGCCCGCATGACATTGACCCTTGCGAGGAGCGTCACTGTTCTGACCAGTTGCTCCGAATTTTCCGGTTGCAGAGCCGACTTTGAAAACACCTCCACAGCTCCCTTGGATACGGCATTGAAAGCGGTTTCCGCGTCGCTGGCATCCGAGACTACAATGATCGGAGTGGGATTGCTTTCCATGATATGTCCTATGGCCGTTATTCCATCCATTACCGGCATGTTGACATCCATTGTTATAAAATCCGGTTTTAACTCATTAGTTTTTTCAATGGCTTCTTGTCCATTATCCGCAACACCTATTATTTCTATTTCATCGTTGAAGGATAAAATCATCCCCAGAACATCCTGAACAAGTTTGCTGTCGTCTACTATCAAGCCTTTTAGCTTGGCCATCGGGTTTACCTCACGGGGTTACAAGATTGTTTTGCCTGATTTTTCGGACATGAGTCCCTGTTGAAATTTTACCCCTCCAAAATTAAAACCTAAAAAGAGAAAAATTGCAATCCCGAGCGGTGCGGATCGAAACACATTTTTTTAGCGCTTTAAACCTGTTTCTTTTTGAAAACGCCTTTATTAAGGGGATATTATCGATAAAATATAGAGCTTTTTAGGCAAAAAAGCTAGGCGTCTGTCGGACTTAGCGCATGAGAAAAGGAAGTCTATCTGTTAAAATGCGTGTAG
>JBHHYO010000147.1:0-2859 GCA_046757665.1 Nitrospinales bacterium | reverse complement strand
CGGAGGTTGATTCCAGTCAAAAGGTTAGCCCATTGCCCGCGGGCGTTTGCCCGCCTGATTGCGCTTTTCGGAGGTTGATTCCAGTCAAAAGGTTAGCCCATTGCCCGCGGGCGTTTGCCCGCCGGTTAATCGTCCAGAATTTCGATCTGCAATTTGCCGATGAATTCCATCAGTTTCAGGGCGCCTTCCTTTTCCCCTTCCGACAGTTTGATGTGGGTGGCGTCCACGGCGGTTTGTCCGAGCGTGGGGTCCAGCGCCCGCCATTTCCCGACAAACACCTCCGGCCAGGAATGATAAACAAAACCGCCGAAACCCCGGGAATAAATCAGTCCGTTGATCACCTTGGTGGGAATGCCCCCGGCGCGGGCGATGGCGGTAAACAGGTTGGTGTGCGACTGGCATTCCCCCCGCCGGTCATGCAGGGCATCCAAGGCGGAAAAACTGTCCACCAGCACTTTCTCCAGGTTCTTGTAAACCCAGTCGTTGATTTTCAGCGCCGCCCTCCAGGAATCTTTTTCGTCGCCGACGATTTCCCGCGACAGCGACCGGATCAACGGGTGGTTCGCCTGGATTTCCGAAGAGTCGGACAGGAACTTTCCGGATGTTTCCGGAAGGCGATCTGACGGGGTCGTGAACTCCGGCTCGGTTGTGACGAGCAAGTCGGCGCTGTAGTTCCGGTCGCCGCGGCGCGTCACCCGGAGAACCTCTTGCCGGTGGTCCTCGGGGATCAGGTCCGGAAACCGCAGGTTCGACAACTCATAGCGCCCATGGGTTTTGAAGGCGGGATTGACGATTTCCCTCTGCGTCTTGACCAGACTCAAGGTAATGAAACTGCTGACGGACATGGGGTCGCCGGGGAGGTCCTGCGCCGTTTCCCGGGGTTCTTGCAGGGATTCAAACCCGTCCGGCGAAAGCTCGCGCAATACGTCGCCATCGGGCGTGATCCACAAGGTCGATTCCATGCCGCCGAGGCTCTGCCGGATCACGAAGGCGTCCTCGGCCCGGCCCGTAAAGTTTACGGTCTCCCGGTTGATGATTTCGTATTCGACGCTGGAGAAGGTTTGCAACGGTTCCACGAAAATAGGCAGGACGCCTTTTTTCCCCACTTGCAGTCCCTCGTGGAGCAGGTTGAGGAGGAAGGTGGAGGACAACGCTGAGCCGGCAGGGAAGGGGACCGATTTAATTTTCTTGTAACCCCGGCTGGCCACCTGCATGACCAATTGGCCGTTTTCCGGATGGCCCTCGATCTGCTGGCGGTGGCCCATAATCTCCTCGAGGAAGGAGAATTTTTTCAACCGCAACTCCGGCGTCAGGTGGGTTTCCTGGTTGAAGGAGGTCACCTGATTCGCCCCTCCGGCCTTCATGCGCAGGTACATCCACGAATTCATCTGTACGGCATCCACGGTGGAGCGTAGCAGGCTGTGAGTGAACCCCAGCTTGTGGCCCCTGAAGTAAACGCCCATCCACGACTCCTGCTCGCCCGGCTCGATGGGTATTTTCGTCTGCCCCGCCGCGCTTCCGCACAAGACAACGGTCAGCACAACGGCCGCGTAAATTTTGGTTGAAAGTTTCATGATGTCCGGCACCCGTTACATGATAGCACGGGAAACGGCGGTCATGAGAACGCGGGAAATTGCTGTAGGGAACAGGCATGCCTGTTCCCTGCGCTCCACACCCCTTATCTGGTTTCCACACTCCGCGCCCCGCTCTGGTTCCTACGCTCCGCGTAGGAACCCCTTTTTATGACGCTCCTGCGTCATGCAAATCCCGAACCCCTTCTTTTTTTCTCAAGGATAAGCCGCGGAGCGTGGGAACGAGGGGTGTGCTTTGTTCACCGTTACATAATAATATGGAAGAAGACGTAGCCGGAAAGCGCAAAAAAGGCCGAAACCGCAAAGCCGCGAAGGGCGCAAAGGAAAGATCATCTCTTGAACCGCCGTCGCACCGCCATGATCAGCAACGGAAGCTGAACGCCCAGCAGAGCTATCTGGCTGAAAATGAGGATTGCATAGCGAAACCAGTTGGAGCTATTTATCCCATCCATCGTATATCGCCAGGAAAACGGCGTGACAATCTCCACCCCGCTACCGAACCACTTTACCAGACCGGTGCGCAATATCTGCCACACCCCCATTTTGGCAATGCCGCTGTAATCGGCGCTTACGAGCGCCAAAACCAGGGACGCCGCCAAAAGACCGCCCAGAAAAACCGTAGAGGCTCTTCCCGCCCTCTCCCCGTAGCCGGAAAGAAACCTGTAGCACCAAATCAAGAGTCGTTCCAGTTTGTTTTTAGAATTTTTTTCCCTTTGTAAAATCTTCCGCCGGATTTCCTGCTCGCCGAAATGGAAATGCCCGGCATGGAGATAATCGCCCTGTCTTTCCAGATTATTTTTCAGCTGTGTATACTGGTTTTCCAGGTTTTTTAACTGGGAATCGGAAAAGGCGTTTGAAGTGTCACGGAACAGCTTTTCTTTATAAAGAATAGTTCTGTAATTTTCAGTTTTATCCCATTCCGGGGCGTTCAACTGGATTGGTATAACAAAAATAAACTCCTCCATTGTTGCTGAACTGGGCGGAAGAAAAAGAAACCAATCCATCGTTGTCGAATTGGGTTCGTTCAAAATTAACCGCTCCGCCATTAAGAAAGAGGGCACTGTGAAAACTCACCTTCCCTTGATTATGAAATCCCGTGCCTTGAAAATTCACATTCTCTTCCTCGGAATCGCCAGGCCCCTTGTCTTTATCGCCAAAGCGGCAGGCCGCGAAACTGACTTCTCCGGGATTTTTCTTGAAGATTTCAAAAGATTCGTGGATGCCATCAGCAAACTCGTCCATTCCCCGGTTATTTAAAAGTTCGGAC
>JBHHYO010000146.1:0-3056 GCA_046757665.1 Nitrospinales bacterium | reverse complement strand
TCGTCGCTACGGGCGATCGCCACGTTGATTTTTCTGTTCAGGTCCGCCAGAATTTTCTCGAGCGCGCCTTGGTCTCCCCGGGTCTGCTCCGCAACCTGTTTGCCCAAACCGTCCAGGGCCTGCTTGATGACGCCTTGATCCCTTTGAATCTGTTCCAGCCCGCCCTGAGCGGCAACGATCGTTTTCAGGATTTCGATTAACTTCGACAGTTTTTCGTTTGCCAGGTTGCCGTTGGCCTGATCCGTCTCGATTTTCAGGATAGCCTGATCCAGTTTTTCTTCCACGGCGGTGTGATCCACGGCGGTTTGCAAAATATCGATCATCTTGTCGATTTTCTCCTGCGCCAGCTTGTCGTTCGCGGCTCCCGTCTCGATTTTTACCAGGGATTGATCGAGTTTTTGTCCCAGTTGGACCGAGTAGGTTTCAAGCGTTTTTATCGCCACATCGTTTTGTCTGGATATATTGTCCTCGGCATGGCGGGTGATTTCCTGCGACCGCGCGACTTCGGCACGAAGATCGCTTAAAGAGGTGACGACGACGTTGTTCTGGTTTTTCAGCACTTCCAGGGCTTTTGCGACGCGGCTGATATTTCTGCCCGCGGCCATCAGGTTGTTGCTCATGAGGTCGCCCTGTTTGTGAAGCGCCTCTGCCCGGCCGAGCAAGTTCGTCTGTTTTTGGTCAACGGTTGCCAGTTTTTTGTCCAGGCCGGCGCGGAATTTTTCGATTTGCTCTCCCACCATGATGACATTGCCGTTGGCCTTGGCCAGATTTTTTCCCAGCGAGGCGATTTTTTGGTCGGTGGCTTTTTGTTCTTCCAGGCTTTGTTTCAGAAATTCGATGATCTTGCCGGTTTTCGAGTCCGCGACGTCGAAGTTTTGCGTCATCAGGCTCTGGGTGGTTTGCGAGGTCCGGAGAATTTTTTCTTCCGATTCGGCCAATTTGGAAACCAGGGTGTTCAAGTTCGTTTTATTCTGTTTGACGAGGGCGGGAACCAACTCGGTTCTCAGCAGGGCAATCAAGGCGCTGTTGGCCTCGGCCATTTTTTGATTTTGCTCGTTCAGGCTCGCCACGATTTCTCCCAGCGCCCTGGAGTTGACTTTTGCAAATTCTTCAAAAGATTTTTGGTTCAGTTTCGCAAGGGATTCCATATCGCCTTTCAATTCCCGGCGAAGTTGTCCGAGGTCGTCGAGCACTCCCTGGCGGAATTTTTCCTGTTCCTCGGCTTGTTGCTGTCTTTGCGTTTCAAGGTTCGATTGCACCTGAGCCAGGCTGGCGCCCAGGCCGACGCTTGTCTCCTTGATTTGATGGGTCAATTCGGTTTGGTTCAGTTCGATGATTCCCTGAAGGCTGGGGATCAGTTTTTGCAGGGTCTCGATCTGGGAGAGCAGTTCGGCGTGGGTTTGCTTGAGGTTTTCGATATCCGTGGCTTCCAGCTCTTGCAGGCGGACGTTGGCTTTTTTCAACTCGCGGCTGACTTGATCCAACATCTCCTTGAGTGTTCTTGTTTGGTAGAACAATCTTCTTTTTTCCTTGTCCGTCAAACCGTCGCCGATGCCGGCGAACCCATTGGATGCGGAAATTCCCCAAACGACCATAGCGGCGGCCAGGATGCAAAGGAAGGATTTGTTTTTTTTCATCATATTTTTGAAATGACACAAGGCGGCCATTGGAGGACGAACCCAATGTCCGGTGAAAAAGGGCATGGAAAATCAGATGCGGCGGGAGGCGGCTGACGGCTCAGGGACGGCGGGTTTGAAACCTGTCAAGGCGGCAAATCCGCGAGAAGCCGGCAAGCCGGTTTTGCATCACTTGGAAACCAGGAAATGTCCTCGCCGGTTTTGCCACCAGCAGTTTTCGTTGCTTTCCGTGCAGAAGGGCCGTTCTTCTCCATAGCTGATCGTAAACAGGCGGTCCTGGGAAATTCCAAGAGCCATCAAGTATTTTTTCGTGCTGAGAGCGCGCCGTTCACCCAGTCCCAGGTTGTAGTTGTTGGTTCCGCGCTCGTCGCAATGTCCCTGGATTTCGATTTTCACATCGGGATGCGCGGCCAGCCACCGGGCATTTTTAGCGAGGATATTTTTGTTGTGCGCGTCCAGGTTATATTGATCGAACTTGAAATGGACGTCGATCAAGTCGGCGGTTTCGCCAAAGGGGATCATTCGGGCGATATCCAGATTGCCGCTTTGCGTCGCGCCGGGCGCTAATCCTCCCAGGCCGCCGGCTCGCGATCCTTCACCGACCGTGGGGCCGCCGCCGGCAAATTCGCCAGGTCTTCCGGAGCCGAGATTGCTTCTGCCGCCGGAGCCTTTGGCCAAGCCGCCCAATCCGCCGGCAGGGGAACCTGAGCCAAAAACGGGGCCGCCGGCAGAGGAACCTGATCTAAAGGTGGGCCCACCCGCGCCGGGACCGCCGTCCGAAAGGTAGCTTTCACCGGGCTGGAAACTGCCGCCAAAACTGCCGCCCGCACCGGGGCCACCGCTCGTACCGGGACCGCCGCCCGAAAGACGACTTTCACCGGGTTGAAAACTGCCTCCCGGTCCGCCGCCCGTACCGGCGCCGGAGCCACCGCCCGCACCGGGAATGCCGCCCGAAAGATAACTTTCACCGGGGCGGAAACTGCCGCTTGGAAAAGAGCTTTCCGCCTCCGTAATAGTTTCCTCCGTTATATTTGGCAAGAAGGGCATGGACATGACGGGAGCTTCCGGTTCAGCGCCGGCGGTGGCGGCTTCCTTCGTTTCGGATTTCGCGGCCGGCGCGGCGGCGGACGGAGCGCTTGCGGCGCCGCCTTCAGGCGCGGCCTGCGGTGGAGCAATCGTCTCCGCGGCGGCCAAACCGCCTCCAGCGGCCCGCACTCCCGGAGGATTAAGCGGCAACTGTTTCTTCGCGCAACCGCCGACAAAGCCAACGACAATTAAAGCCGCCAAAACCAAATACAATTCGGAACCCTTGATCGATACCCTCATAGTTTACCTCAAAAAGAAATTAGTTGCGTTCCTGTCACTTTTTTTATTCGTAACGGTTCAAAACCGAACGGTTCAAAACCGAGTTTAAAACCA
>JBHHYO010000145.1:0-3076 GCA_046757665.1 Nitrospinales bacterium | reverse complement strand
GTTTTCATGACGGAAAACCCCAAAATGATTTTTTCGCTATATAATTAAGTATAACGCCAAAATGGAGATTAACCACCGTTTGCCGCCGAATAACGTCCGATTGGCCGTGAGCGTTTGCCAATCCACAACAACCCGCATTTGCGAGGTCGCGCCATGCCGCCCTTGAAAACCGTTACTCTGAAAAAGCAGGAGCAGACGGCCATCCTGACTCTGGACCACCCGCCGGTCAACGCAATCAGCCTCGCCATGCTGGATGAGTTGGAACAAGCTCTGGATAATGTCCGCGAGGACTCGACGGTCAAGGCGGCTGTTTTACGGAGCCGCAAGCCGAAGTTTTTCGCCGCCGGAGCGGACATCAAGGAAATCGCCGCCATCGGGTCCGCCCGTGAGGGCCGGGAATACGCCGCGCGCGGCAAGGCTGTCCTGGACAAAATCGAAACCGCCGGCAAGCCGTTCCTGGCGGCCGTGGAGGGCGTTTGCCTGGGAGGCGGATGCGAACTGGCCTTGGCCTGCCACATCCGCATTGTGGGCGCCGAGGCCGTGTTCGGCCTGCCGGAGATCAAGCTGGGAATCATGCCCGGCTTCGGCGGCACCCAACGCTTGATCCGCCTCGCCGGCCCGGCAAAAGCCCTGGAAATGATGTTGACCGGGGAAAGCCTCGACGCGCAACAAGCCCTCGCCGCGGGCCTGGCAAACCGCATTGTGGAACGGGGAGCGGCTTATGACGCCGCACTGGAACTGGCGAAACGGATACAAGACAAAAGCGCCCCCGCCATTGCCGCGATTCTGGCCGCCGTCCGCGCGCCGGACAACGCCGAGGGATTCAACAGGGAAACCCGGCTGTTCGGCGAGCTTTGCGAAACCGAGGACAAGCAAGAAGGGCTTAGCGCCTTCCTGGAAAAACGTCCGCCGCGCTTCCGCGACCGGTAAAACCAGGCAGACGCTTACAAAAACAACCCGCGGATGAGAAAGCTGGCCAAGACGGTGATGAGCGCCGCGCCGATGAAGTTGAGCGCCAGTCCGGCACGCGACATCTCCGGAATTGTCACCCAGCCACTGCCGAAAACGATCGCGTTAGGCGGGGTAGCGACGGGCAACATGAAAGCGAAAGACGCCGCCAGCGCCGCCGGCGCCATGAGCATGAGAGGATGAATTTGCGCGGCCACCGCGGCGGCGGCAAGAATCGGCAAAATCATCGTGGTGGTCGCCGTATTCGAGGTCAGCTCGGTCAAAAAAGTAATCGCCAGGCACACCAGAAAGATGACCAGCCATTGCGGCAGACCGGCTATCGCGGCCAACCGGAGGCCAATCCACTGGTCCAGTCCGGACCCGGTGAACCCCGCCGCCAGCGCAAACCCACCCCCGAACAAAAACAAGATGCCCCAAGGCGTGCCCTGCTGAATGGTTTTCCAGTCCAGCACAAAAAATTCCCGCTTGCCGTTCAACAGCACACCCGCGCGAAAATCCAGGGGCAGAATGAACAACAACAAGCCCATGGCCATGGCCACCGTCGCGTCGTGGACCATGTGCGGATAGGGCAACCAGCCGGACCAGCCGGGGAAAGTCACCGCCCCCAGAGAAACGGGTTTCCTGAAAATCCACAGCACGGCGGCGGAGAAAAAGACAACGGCAATATATTTCTCGGCGCGGCTCATGGCCCCAAGCGCCCGCAATTCATGGTGCACGGCATCGGAAGCCTGGCCGGCAAACTCCATCCCGGCCAGCGGAATCGGTGAAACTACCCGGCACAAATACCACCAGACCATGGGCAAAAAAAGGATGACAACCGGTATCGCCATGAGCATCCATTGCAGGAACCCGATTTCCCCGGCGTCCGGAAAAAGCTTCTTGTAAAACCCGACAAGCACAATATTCGGTGGAGTGCCGATCAGGGTTCCCACGCCACCGATGCTCGCCGAATACGCCACAGCGAGCATCAGCACCAGGCCGAAGCTTTGCCGCACCTGTTGCTCCGTTTGCCAGTTGCGCTCGCCATTCAGCACGGCGGCCGAGGCCACCTGCCGCACAACGGCCATGGCCACGGGCAACATCATCATCGTGGTGGCGGTGTTGGAAATCCACATCGACAAAAACGCCGTGGCGGCCATGAATCCCAAAACAATCCGTCTGGGACCGGCGCCGACGGCGGCGATGATGCGCAGGGCGATTCTTTTATGGAAATTCCATTTTTCCATCGCCTGCGCCATCATCAGCCCTCCCAGAAAAAGGAAGACCAGATGGTTGGTGTAATTCGGGGCAACTTCCTTGCTGGACATGATGCCCAGCAGGGGAAACAGCACCAGCGGCAGAAAAGCCGTCACGGTAACCGGCACGCCCTCGCCGATCCACCAAACGCCCATCAGCAACACAACCGCCAACATCCGCTGGGCTTCGGCACTCATTCCCTGCGGAAGCGGAAAGGCCAGCACCAGGGCAAACAGGCCAAGGCCCAGCAGAATGACGAACAGTCTCTTTTTAAACGTCGCGGGTAAGGCCGTCATGGAAACGAATTATCACCGCCCGGCGCGGGGAACGCAAAGGGAAAAAACAACATTTTTCCAACCCTGTTCATCCGGATTAAAAAATGGTACTTTAAAGAAAACTATGAGACAAGCCGGATAAAATAAGGAGAATCGTCATGGCAAATTCAAGGGAAGACGCCATCAAACTTATTCAAGGATTAGACGAAAACTGTTCATTGGATGATATTCAATACCATCTCTATGTGAAGCAAAAAGTCGAAAGCGGACTTCAGGCGCTTGATGAAGAGCGTTTTCTGACACCGGAGGAAGTGAAAAGAAAACTGGGAAAATGGCTTGAATGAGTGGATCTAAAACCGGCAAGTGGAAAATCATTTGGACAGAACCTGCCGTGCACGACCTGTCGGAGATAGCCGAATACATTGGTCGTGATTCGCAATATTATGCCGCTCGTATCGTTCAAGCCGTTTATGAGCTAGCGGAAAACCTTTCCACGTTTCCCTTGAGAGGGCGCATCGTTCCGGAATTTGGACAGGAAAACCTTAGCAGGTTGCTGAAAAAGTCCCAAACGGACGGATTAAATTGTAAAATGACCG
>JBHHYO010000144.1:0-3148 GCA_046757665.1 Nitrospinales bacterium | reverse complement strand
TTTAAAGAACCTATTATGACACAATTTTGGTCAGTTAATTTATACACTTATTCAGGCATTCAAATTAATTGGCTTCAAAGCAATGAAGGTCAACCAACATTTGGCGAGATTTATTTGCAACACGCGAAAACGCCGCAAATTATACTCTCAAACGCAAATAATTCAACCTTGATTATAGGATACACGGACCAAGTCCCTTTTGAAAATAATCATCGCACAAAGTTTTCTATCTTCCGCAGGGCGAGTTGGATATGGTCGTCCAGGGATTGCTTGGTGATTTTCATGATCCTTGCGGCGTGCTTTTTCTTCAACCGTCCGTAGAACACCAGGCTGACGGCCATCATCTGTTTGTCGGTCAGTTTGGCTTGTTCCAGGTCGACGCGCACATCCCGCAAATACTCGTATTCCCTGTGCGGCACGTAATCCCGCGGCGGCCCCGCCAGGATATCGGCGTTTCTCAACATCTCCAAAATGTCCGGAGGATGATACACCAAACGGCTCCGCGGGTCCGGGTCGGGCCGCTCGGTTGTGGAACTGTTCCGCGAATTGTCGGTATCCGCGATTGCTTCTGCATGGCAATGGGGTGGTTCGATCGTTTTTGTCTTCATGATTTACGGCGCTCCTTCAGGTTAGCCAGATAACAGGCGAATTCTTCTGCATCGCACACGATATAAAACCGAAACCAGCGGGGCGGCCGGACTTCCCGCAGGTCCGCCGCCAGAAAACGCGGCAGGGTTTCGGCGCATCCGTCAACCGGGATGCCGTTGATGTACTCCTGCCCGCCGCGGTGCGTCGCCCGCCAGTACTCTCGCGTCAATTTGTAGTGAAACCACAACGTGTCCACGGACAAGCGGGCATGGTAGATGTAATTGCCGCAGTAAAGGCATCGCCAGCCGGCCTCGAAGGCGACGAGCCCGCGCCCGCCGCATCCGCGTTTGAGCGTCTCGCCGGAGTCCAGCGTGACGAACGTCGTTTTGCATTGCCGGAGTCCGGCCCAGCCGGCGGTGCGGCTGGACTTTCCCCGGCGCCGGGTGACGAGCAACTTTTTCATGCCGCCGCCGCGGCTTGAGGGTTGATGACAGCCCCGCCGTCCCACCGGTCGCCTCCCGGCCCGGCGTGGTCTTCGCGCAAGATGTGCTCCGTGAAACCAAACAGCTTTTCCGGTTCGCCAACGGTGTGGTAGTGGGCGACAAGGACGTTGTCCAGCAGGCCTCGCTCCTGAATGGCCGAGAGGCCCTTCAACAGGCGGCTCAGGTTTTCCGGCGTCATGGATTCGGCTTCAATGCACAAGGCGCGCAGGGTGGGCAGACCCGCCTTTTCCCGGACGCGGGCCAGACGGTTGATGACCGCCGCCAGAAACGAGACGCTGAACAGGATGAAATGCGCCGAGTTGATGGTGGTCAGGGGAATGAGTTTTCCCGCCCGGGACCAGCCCATGGAAAATTTCTTCCCGGACAAATCCATGGCAAAATCATAGTCCGCGTCAATCAGCTTCAGGCAAGCGTTGACTTCGTCCTCCAGGGCTTGCGAAACCCGTTGCGCGAGTTCGCCCTGGACGCCCCCCGGCCCCAACAGGCGCATGAGCAGTTTGACCGTTTCCAGTTCCTGCCGGCGGACGTTCTTTTGCTCGATGGATTCGCGCCGGGCCTCTTGCTTCCCCTGTTCGCGGAGCCACTGCGTCAGCAACCGCGTTTGTTCCTGCTTGTCCTCTTCCAGCGCGCGCATCCTCGTTTCCAGAACTTTCTCGTCCTCGAACCCCGCCGTATCCAGGCTGTGTTCCTCGGCGATCAGGGATTCCAGTTCGCGGGCGTGGATTTTCAGCCGGCCGCGGGTTTCGGCCTCGTTTTTTTCCCGGTCGAAAATCCGCTCCTCCCGGTGATGGATTTCCTTTTGCAACGACTCATTGAAACGCAGGATTTTTTTCAATTCGGTTTGCTTTTCCTTGACCCGGCGGCCGCGCGCGTCGATTTCCCGCGTGATCTCCGCCAACCGCTCGTGCTGGCACTGTTCCCGATTCCGCAGGCCCTCGACACGCTCCGCCAGCAAGTCGCGGTAGGGTTCCATATCCGTATCGCACCGGATTTCGCCGGCCAGGGGGCACTGAAACCCGGCGGATTCCACGGCGGCCAACTGCCGCCGTTTCAGCGCCAGCTCGCCGGACAAGGCATGAAAAAGGTTCTCACGCTTCTGATAAACCTCCGTCAGGTCCTGCAATTCCCGGTTGAGAGCATCGACCTCCTCGCACAGCGACGCGGAATCGGCAAACTGCTCCCGCAAATCCAGAATCTCCCGCCGGTAGCGGTCAACGGCATCGTCGGAGAATTCTTTCGTCAACCCGGCGGTCGTTTCCCGCAACAGGCGGATGCGCCGTTGAATTTCGTTTTTCCTCGCCAGCACGTCGGCCTGGCTCTGCATTTGCCCGCGGAGGGTTTGCAGGGTTTCGTCCAGAGCCCGCAGGTTGTCGCGGGCGGCGCGGATTTGAGCGTCCGGATTGGGGGCGGAGGCAAGAACCTCTTCGGCGGCCCGGGACGCCGCCTCGCCGGAAACGCCCGGCTCCGCTCCGGCGCTTGACTCTTTTATCAGGGTTTGCAGACGTTGCGACTCGGATCGCAGGCAGAGCAGAATCACATCGAGGTTGGCCTCGGCGGTCAGGGATTCATCCCATGGAGCAAACGCCCGGTCCATGACAGCCTTTACCTGCCGGCAACGCGCCGCGTCCTGCCGGCGAAAGGCGTCCATCAAGTCGCTCTTCGGCAGGGACGGACAGGACAACAAATCGGCGGAAATTTTTTTCCCCGAAAACAGGGAACGAACCAGTCCGGAGCCGAAAAAACGTTCCATCACCCGGGCCACCACGGCGGCGTACACGTTGTCGCGGCTCAACATGCGCGACTCCGGGGAATGCGATAAAATCCACTGCCGCTTTTTGCCGTCGGAAAGGTTCAAAAACTCATACGGATCGAAACTGACGGATACCGCTCCCAGGCGGTCCCGAATCCACCGGTCGCCCCGTTCGAATTTCCAGACGACGTGGTTGATCCGCACGGGCCGTTTTTCGCCACGCACCGCGTCGCCGAGAAATTGTCTTTCGACGACAACAGGCCCCGCCGCGGTCTCCGCCGTCACCCTCAGACTGATCCGGGACCGG
>JBHHYO010000143.1:0-3348 GCA_046757665.1 Nitrospinales bacterium | reverse complement strand
GACGTTGGCCGGGCTAAACTTTTTAGGGCTCCGGAGAAGTTTGAGGAGGACGCGAAGATCAAACCGCCTTTTCCGTCCTGCTCCAACTACGACGCCAAGGCGTGGCGGTTTGTCAAACAATATGCCGGTCGAAAGGCTCTTTTCTGGAATGTAGCGGGATGAGAAAGAAGATTGTTTTAACTGAAAAACAAATCGGTGAAATCGAAACCCTTGCCGGACTTGGATTGACGCAGACCGAGATCGCCACGGTCCTGGGCATTGGCGAGAAAACTCTCCGCCGCCGGAAGCGGGAAAAACAGGAGGTTTTGACCGCTATAGAGCGGGGCAAATGCAAGGCCAAGGTCATATCGGGCCGGTCGCTGTTAAACAAGGTAAAACAAGGCGACGTGCCCGCTATCCGCAACGACAAGCAACTCAAAAAAATGGCCGAGGAGTTCTTGCGATGATGAACAAAAGAATTCCTTTCGAGTGGGCGAGAAAACGGCTGTTGCCCTACGCGATTTCCCAATGGGCGGACTACGCTCCGGCGGAACATCACCGTTTAATCGCAAATCATCTTGAAAACGTTGAATTGGGGGAAATTCTGCGGTTGATGATCTTCATGCCGCCGCGACACGGCAAGACCATGCTGGCCTCGGAGTATTTTTCTGCATGGTATATGGGAAGAAATGCCCAAAAAGAAATCATCGCCATCACCTACAGCCAGGAACGGGCCAACGATATCGGGAGGAAGGTGCGGAACCAGATAACCGACTCCCTTCACGGAGAGATTTTCAAGGAATGTTCCCTGTCCCCGGACAGCACGTCGATGCACCGTTTCAATACCGTTCAAGGAGGCAGTTATTTCGGCGTCGGCATCGGCGGACCCATTACCGGACGCGGGGCGCATCTGCTTTTGATCGACGATCCGGTCAAGAACCGCGAAGAGGCGGAAAGCGAAACCAAACGCCGGAGTATCAAGGACTGGTACGTCTCCACGGCTTATCCACGGTTGATGCCCGGCGGGGCAATCATCCTCATCCAGACCCGGTGGCACGAGGACGATCTTGCGGGTTGGCTCTTAAAGGAACATGCGCACGAAAACTGGACCGTCATCAACCTGTCCGCTATCGCCGAAACCCATGACGGCATCGGCAGGGAACCGGGCCAGGCGTTATGGGAGGAATGTTATCCAAAAACAAGGCTTGAGGAAATCAAGCGGACCATCGGTTCCCGAGACTGGTCCGCCTTGTACCAGCAACGGCCCGCTCCGCAGGAAGGGAGCATCATCAAATATGAATGGTTTATGAGATACAAAACCCCTCCGGCATATTTCGAGCGTAAAGCGTTGAGCCTCGATACGGCGTACAAGGCCAGGGAGATAAACGATCCCAGCGTCTGCACGGTCTGGGGGGAAACGGATAAAGCATTTTACCTGCTAGACGTTTGGCGGGCCAGGGTTGAATACCCAACCCTCAAAAGCCATGTCTTATCGCTTGCCGAGGAATGGAAGCCCGATGCCGTGTTGATCGAGGACAAGGCCAGCGGCCAGTCCCTGATCCAGGATTTGACGAACCATACGAGACTTCCCATTATCCCGGTAAGCCCGCAAGGCGACAAGGTGATCCGGACCAACGCCGTCTCCTCCCTGTTCGAGGCGAGACGGGTTTACCTGCCGGAGTCGGCCTCGTGGCTGATCGATTACGAAACCGAATTAATCACGTTTCCCAACGCCGCCCACGACGACCAGGTGGACAGCACGACCCAGTATCTGGCCTGGGCAAAAGAACATTCAGTGGAGCCATTGATTTTATCATCAGGAAGGAGAGTTTTTGGAAATGTCAAAACGTCGGAATACTACTAAAACTGCGGAGAACGTTCGAGAACGGATTGCCCCACCTGTTTCGCCGAGTCCGGCTCCGGACACGGCAACAGAGAATGGCAAACCGAATCCAGGGTTACCCTGGCCGGACAAGGAAAGTTACACGGTATCCGAGATGGCCGGGTTTCTGGCCAATAAAACCAGGATTGGATTTGACGCCGCCAGGCGGAGGGTGTATCGCGGCATCGCCACGGGGAAGCTGGACATTCTCAAATACCTCGGATCGACGCGGATACCAAAAGGCGAAGTCATGCGCGTCCTGAGGGGGGAGGAAATCTGATGCAAAACTTGTTTGACAAAGCGGTGGAACTTTTCAAAACAAAAAGTCCAAACAAAACCTCTTCCGGAAACGCGCCTCCCCGAGTGGCGAGGAAATTGTTCGTCGAGGAGGCGGTCAACCGGATGATGGATATCCTGGATGCCTTGTTCGAGGCGGATATTGCCTTGACCCGGCTGGGGGAAACAAGGAGGTCGTTGAGGCAGTTGGAATACGACGACGAAATCTGCGCGGCCCTGGAATCCCGGAAAGAAGCGGCGATCTGCACGCCGTGGAGGCTGGAGCCCGGCGCGGGTCCGGTATCCGATTTTCTGTGGGAAGAGATGGAGCCGGTCATGGAAACACTGTTGCGGCAGTCCTGGAACGCGGTGCCATACGGGTATTCCGTACAGGAAGTTGTTTACAACAAACGACAAGACGGCAAAATCGGCGTTGGCCAAGTGATCGAAAAACCCTTCGAGTGGTTCAAACCCAAACGGGACGGAACGTTGAGATGGTTCCCGGCGGGGCTGAAGGCATCGAGGTGGACACGACTTTCAAGTTCCTGTTGACCCGGCGGCAACCCTCGTTTAGAAACCCGTCGGGCGAGGCCTTGCTTTCAAGGCTTTATTCCGCCTGGTTTTTGAGGAAACAGGGATACCAGTTCTGGGCGCAGTTTCTTGAAAGAGCGGGAATCCCTTTGCTGGTCGGCAAGACCGGCGCGGGAGGCAACACGCTCAAGGCCATGACGGAGAAATTATATCAGGCCGTGCAGGACGCGGTGATCGCCGTCGGCCAGAACGAGGAGGTGACTTCCATAACGCCGGGCGGAACGGGGGAAACGTTCGACCGGTTTGAGAAGGCCATATCGAAACGCATTCAAAAATTGATCCTGGGGCAAACCCTGACCACCGATGTGGACGGCAAGGGAAGCTACGCCGCCGCCAAGGTGCATAGCGAGGTCAAGCAGGACCGGAGAAACGCGGATATCCGCGTCTTGTCGAGAACGGTTCAAAACCTGATCAATGCGCTGGCGTCGCTCAATTTTCCAAACGCGAAGGTTCCCGATTTCATCATGGAAGACGGGACCGGGCTTGAGGCCGAACGGGCGGAACGGGACGTAAAGTTGAAACAGATCGGGGTCAAATTCACCCCGGCATACTTTACCGACAAGTATGACCTGGAGCCCGAGCATTTTATCTTGAGCGATACCCAATCCAGAAAGGACAAC
>JBHHYO010000142.1:0-3360 GCA_046757665.1 Nitrospinales bacterium | reverse complement strand
ACTTAAAGTCATCGTACAGGAAACCAGGAAATAATCAACCTTTTTTATTAAAACTAAAAAGTTAGTAAAAGTTTCAAACTATGCCTTTACTTTTCCGGGAGCGCCGATAAAATAAAAAACGCCCCCCGGTAAAATCATTGAACAATTAAACGGGAAGATGCCGTTATGGCGCGGACGGATGAAGGAATAGCGTATATCAGAAAGTGGATCAAGAAAGGCCTCGGCAAGGACGGCAAAACGCTGGACTTCTCGGAAAGAACGATTACCCAGGAAATCGCCATGGACCTGGCCGACAATGTCGAGCTGGAGGGTTTGGAAATTCTTTATTTGCACAATTGCCAGTTGAAAGACCCGGCTATGGAGGAGTTGGCCGATTCCGTTTTTTTCGCCCCTCTGCGGGAGTTGTGGCTTTACAACAACCTCCTCCGCGGTGAAGGGGCAAAGGCCCTGGGCGCATCGTCCCGGCTGGGCAACCTGCGTTATTTGAGTTTGTACGGGAACACGATCGACGGCGAAGGGGCGGAGGCCCTGGCCAATTCACCGGCACTGACCAACCTGGAAACGCTCGACCTCTCCTTCAACCGCATCGGCGACCGCGGCGCCGTGGCGCTCGCCGGCTCGCCGCACTTGAACAAATTGACAACGCTCCACCTCGATGCCAACCGCATCGGTTACACCGGCATGAAAGCGCTGGCGGAATCACAATGCCTCAACAGCCTGACCACGCTGAATATCATGTATAACGAGTTTCATCCGGAGGGCTTGGCCTTGATGCGGGAGTCGGAACGGTTGCAAAACTTGCGAATGTTGAAAATGGATTAAGGAGCGTTACGATCGAAAACGATGCCAGCCGATAACCGGGACCGTAATATCCTCAACACATTAAAAGAAAAAATCGAGCGGCGCGAAGCTTTTCTGGACCTGAGCTACGAACGCATCGGCGATGCGGGGCTGATCTTTCTGGCTCAATCCGCGGACCTGTCCCACGTGACCGGGCTTGACCTCAGTTGGAACGAGCTGACCGACCGGGGCATCCAGGCGCTGGCGCAATCGTCCACCCTGCCCCGCCTGCAAAGCCTCCGCCTGGGATCGAACCGGATCGGCAGTGCCGGCGCGGGTTTTCTGGCCGCCTCTTCCCGTTTCCCCGACCTGCGCGTTTTAGACCTTCTCAACAACCGCGTGGAAGACCTCGGCGCTTTGCGGTTGGTTCAATCGACGGCGCTCAAGAACCTGGCGGTCCTGGCGCTGGAACTGAACCGGGTCGGCGTAACGCCCTTGTCCGAGGTCCCCGGTGGGCCGGCCAACCCGGCCTTGCGGGAGTTGAACCTGCGTCGCAACCAAATCGGCGACGACACCTTGACCGCGTGGATTCACGCCGGAGCCTTCGCCCCCGTGCGCAGTTTGAACCTGGGGTGGAACCGCATCGGCAATGCCGGAGCCCAGGCCCTGGCCGACTCGCCTCGGGTTAAAAACCTGTCGCACTTGCTGTTGGATTCCAACCACGTCGGCAACGCGGGGGCGCGCGCCCTGGCGCGTTCCGCGAACCTGCGGCAACTGGAGGCGTTTTATTTCCGCGACAACGATTTCGGCCGCACCGCGGAACGCGAGTTGATGGATTTCTGGATCGCCACCCTGATCGCGCAACACCTCTCCGCCGACGGCAAGACGCTGAATCTCAACGAACAGCTTTTGCAAACCAAGGGATTGCAGGCGTTGGCAAGGGCGGAGGCGCTGGCCTCGGTCGAGACCCTTTCCCTGCGCAACAATCATGCCACCTGGCAGGGGCTCATGGCGCTGGGCGAATCGCCGCATCTGAAAAACCTGACGTCGCTGAACCTGATGAACAACGAGGAACTCGGTAGCAAGGCCGCTGTGTTTCTCGCCGAATCGCCAAACTTCTCCAAACTCACTACACTCAATCTGGAAAACACCGGCCTGACCTCCGCCGGACTGCTGGCCCTGGCGCGCTCCACAACCCTGACCCGCCTGCGGGAACTCAACATCAGCAGGAACGACCTCACGGAGAAGGGCATCTGGCACCTGGCGGGTTCCGGGAACTTTGCCGGTTTGCGGGTCCTGCGGGCGCTCGACGTTTTCATGGGCGACCCGGGGTTCCAAGCCATTGTTTTATCAAAAAATCTCGCCCGGCTGGAAACCCTGATGGTCAACGGCAACTCCATTGCCGGAAAAGGTCTCGCGGCTTTTGATGCCGCTTCCAACCTTACTTCCCTGAAGGCGCTCGACCTCAGGCGCAACAATCTTCGTTGCGAGGACCTACCCCTTCTCACCGATTCCGCCAAACTCAAAAAACTGGAAAAGTTTAAATACTAAGAAAAAACCTGCCCCTGAAATATAGGATCCGTTTTTTAAAGAATCCCCGTCAATATTTTTCCCTTGACCAAGAACCTTAACGGTACTACGATTTTTTCACGTCCCGCTTGAAAAATAAAGAGAGCGAGAAAACATGAAGACCCTAAATTCCTATACCAAAAGAATGCAACCCTTGAACGATGAGAAAATTTTTCATGCTCGCAAAAAAGGGGAATTGTTGAAAAACGGGAAGGGATTCCGGTTAATAGATCTTTTTTCCGGAGTTGGAGGACTAACATTAGGTTTCACAAAAGATTACGGCCATAACTTTAAGACAGTTTGGGCAAATGATATTGACCCGTATGCTACCGAATCCTACAACTTGAATTTTGGCAACCATTGTGTTGTCGGAGACATTATCGAAATCCTGAAAGACCCTAAAACAAAAATTCCCAAAGCTGATGTCGTTATGGGAGGTCCGCCTTGTCAAGGGTTTAGTCTCTTGAATAAAAAGCGTAATAAAGACCCAAGAAAACAGTTGTGGCATCCATTTTTAGAGGTAGTAGGTCTTTCCAGAGCCCAAGTATTTGTGATGGAAAATGTCCCTCAGTTGCTGGGATCACTCGAGCACAGAAAAATCATAAAAGCGGCGGAAGCCTTGGGATTCAAAACGGTATGGGCGAAGTTATGTTGCGCGGATTATGGGGTTCCTCAAAAACGTTGGAGAGCCTTTATTCTAGGATGCCGTTTTGCGGATCCCCGCGAGGTTTTCCCACCCAAGAAAACTCATTACCCTAAAAATAATGGTTCCTCGCACAACCTGTTCCAAGCGCATGAATATATCCAAGGAGGAACCCCTTGGCTTACCGTTAAAGACGCAATTGGAAACCTCCCAGATCCTTTAGGAACGAAAATCCGCGAGGCCTCCCCGCCATTAGACTTGCACTTTGGGCGTTCTCCCACCCCAAAGAGTCTTAGGCGTTACAAAATTATCCCTAACAGGTTGCTGAAAAAGTCCCAAACGGACGGATTAAATTGTAAAATGACCGC
>JBHHYO010000141.1:0-3395 GCA_046757665.1 Nitrospinales bacterium | reverse complement strand
CGCTGTTGGCCGAGTTGCCGTTTTTAAAGCCGCAGGAAGTTGACTTCGTAAGGGAGTTCAAGGTCAGTTATCTCATGGACCCCGACCCTTCCTACCTTGCCCGGGTCAATGACCTGTTAACTCAAAATCGATGCTGTTATAATTTAATTTATTCTCATGAAGCCTATCTGGATATTCTTCCGCAAAGAGCGTCCAAGGGGAAAGCCATCCGTTATTTAAGCTATAAATGGGAAATCCCGCTGGAAAATTTTCTCGTCTGTGGAGATTCCGGAAACGACGAGGAAATGTTGAGAGGCGATCCCAAGGGCGTGGTGGTCGGCAATTACAGCAATGAACTGGAAAAGTCCCGGGGCAAACGCGGGATCTATTTTTCACAACAACATCATGCCGCGGGCATCATCGACGGCATCAAACACTATCAATTTCTGGAGGTTTGATTGGCACAGAAAATCGAGATATCTTCCGTGTTGCCCGAAAATGGAATTTTCTATTTTCGGGAATTTATTTATGAGCTTCATAAAAAGAACAGGAAGCATCTTCTGCGTAGCGAAATCATCATCAGCTTCGAGGAGTTTTGCGACAGCCATGAGCGGGGAGCGGACATCAAAACGCAAAGCGGCCTGGGAGACTTTTTTTTAAAAACCCAGGAGATGTTGCTTTCCGATACCTACGTTACGCTTCTTTACCGTTCGGACATTGCCAGGTACAAATATTACGGATTTCGCAACGGCGATGACTGGGTGGACGATTTGCCGCCCGATCTGTTTCTCGAGCAAAGGGAGCAATGCGCCGGGATGCCCTTTATCCCCATCGAGAAAAAACTGCTTATCGATTTCAAACCTTTTTACAGTTTCGGCCCCATCATCCGCGATAACAAGAAAATCGGTTCCGGGCAAAGGTTTCTCAGCGGCTACGTTGCGGGCAGACTGCAAAGCCGAACCGATAAATGGGATTGCTATCTCTACGAGTTTTTAAAAATTCACAGCATCAACCATGAGCAAATCTTGTTGGATGGGGACATTATAAATGAACATGACATGCTTTTCGGCGCCTTGCAAAAAGCCATCCGGTATCTGGAAAAGCTTCCGCCAAAATCTTCGATAAAAACAAGTAGCCGGTTTTTGAAAAGCCTGGGTTTCAAAGAAGGTTTCGGCAATACGGTGGGCCGGGTCCGGGAAACCATGCAGTTGCTCGGCGATGTGATCGAGGAACCCAGCCTGGACAACCTGGACGAATTCCTTTCAAGGATTCCCATGATTTCGAAGATTGCGATCATTTCGCCGCATGGGTGGTTTGGCCAGGAAAACGTTTTGGGGCGGCCGGATACGGGAGGACAGATCGTTTATATTTTAGATCAGGTTCGGGCTCTGGAAAAACATCTGACCGCCTCCTTGAAAAGTTCGGGGCTTTCCGTGATTCCCAAGATCATTGTTCTCACGCGCCTGATTCCGAAAAACGAGGGAACCAACAGCAACCAGCGGCTGGAAAAAATTCACGGTACGTTTAACAGCTGGATTTTGCGGGTCCCGTTCAGGAACAAGGAATTGGATATCATTCCTCAATGGATTCCCCGTTTTCAAGTCTGGCCTTACCTCGAACAGTTCGCGCTCGACGGAAAGACGGAACTGTCGGCCGAGTTGGGCGGCAAACCCGACTTGATCATCGGAAATTATTCCGACGGAAACCTGGTTGCCTCCTTGTTATCGTCCTGGTTGCACGTCATCCAGTGCAATATCGCCCACGCGCTGGAAAAATCCAAATATCCCTTTTCGAGCCTCTATTGGAAAGACATGGAAAAGGATTACCACTTTTCCTTGCAGTATACCGCCGATCTCATTTCCATGAACATGACCGACATCATCATTTCCAGCACATATCAGGAAATCGCCGGCACCGAAACCACGATGGGTCAGTATGAGTCGTACAACCTGTTTTCCATGCCCGGTCTGTACAAGGTAGTGAATGGAATCAACCTGTTTCATCCGAAATTCAATGTGGTGTCTCCGGGAGTGGACGAGGCGGTTTATTTTCCCTACACGCGGCAGAAGGACCGCCTGAAAAATCGAATCGACGAATTGACGCACCGGTTGTTTGAGCAGTCCGATGAAACGATATGGGGCCATTTGGACGACCCCGAAAAACCACCTCTGTTTACGCTGTCCCGTTTGGACAAAATAAAAAATGTTTCGGGGCTGGTTGAAAGCTATGGGAAAAACAAGGAATTGCAAAAGTACGCCAATCTGGTGATTGCCGCCGGAACCGTTCAGGCCGAGAAATCGACCGATCAGGAGGAAATCGAGGAATTGAAGCGAATTTATCACTTGATCGACGAGTATCGTTTGCAGGGCAAGATGCGTTGGTTGAGCAAACAGACCTGCAATACGGATAATGGCGAGATATACCGGATTATTGCGGACCGTCGGGGAGTTTTTGTGCAACCTGCCTGGTACGAGGCGTTCGGGCTTACTGTGTTGGAAGCGATGGCGAGCGGATTGCCGGTTTTCGCGACGCAGTTCGGCGGGCCGCTGGAAATCATCCAGGATGGGAAAAGCGGTTTTTTGATCAACCCTCGGCGCCCCCGATTGTTGACGCAACCCATTCTGCAATTTTTCGTCAAATCAGCCCAGCAACCAGGCTGTTGGGATGCCGTCTCCAAGCAGGCTATTGCCAGGGTCCGGGATTGCTACGCCTGGAGACTGTATTCGAAAAAGCTTCTGCAATTTGCCAAGCTTTACGGGTTTTGGAATTATTCGGCGCTGGCGGAAGAAAAAAAAGAAATTGACCAGTACTGCAATTTACTGTTCCATCTCATTTATAAAAACCGCACCGACTACTGTTTGTACCCTTGACGACCTGCCGGAAAAATCATTGAATCCAGACCAGGGGACGGTAAATCCAGGCGACGTCTCCCTCGCCGTCTTCGATCTTCACCCATGGGTCCTTGATCTGTAGCACCTTCATGGAAAAATATTTGTCCACCGGGCTCCAGGCGACTTTTGGGTGGTTCGTTCCAGGGCCTGCGCGCAGGTTGGTTTTATTCTGTTTCACCACCGCGCACAGATAGGACTGCGTCACCAGTTTTCTGAATACCCAGTAGATGTCGCCGTCGACGTCCTTGACCTGGATCCAATCGCCCTTTTGTTCCATCTTTTCGAAGGGCATGTATTTGAAAACTTCCCACAATTTTTGAAAATGCAGTCCGGGCCCCTTTCTGAGGTTGGCTCTTTTTTCCTTCACGCAGACCGCCTCGGCATATGGCGCCGCGAGGAGGCCGGCGATCAACGAAAAAAGAACCGGCAAGACCCATTTTCCAATCGTTCGTTTCATAAGACCAATTTTATTATCCGAGATTTCCCATATGAGCATCAAAATTCTTTGAAATTTACCCTTGATTG
>JBHHYO010000140.1:0-3507 GCA_046757665.1 Nitrospinales bacterium | reverse complement strand
TGCAGGGTGTTGTAAACCCTCCAGTAACCCCACATTCCGGCCACGTAATGATGCGCCACGTGGCAATGGAACAAGAAGTCGCCGGCCATGTGCTGACACAACCCGGAACCGCATTCCAACTGCAGGTCCAAGGCCTCGGAGGGGCCGATAACTTCAACGTCCACCCGGTCGGTCGTCGTGCGAACGACCGGATATTTTACAGGCCCCCACCAGCCGGCGTTGAGCAGGTTGTTCTCCTGCACTTCGCGTTTTGGTGAGCGTTGCCAGCGAATGGTGCCGCCATGCGGATGGTGAGAGTGGAAAACCTCTCCGCCACCGTGAACCAGACGGAATTTCGCCGGGTCGCCCAGATAGGACCTGGGGATTGTCGTCGGCGTATCGCCAAACGTATAGGAACTATAAGCCAGCGATTCGTCCTCGAAATGGAAGCTCTTCTCCTGATTGGCCAGCGGGTTGATGCCGAACGGCTCGCTCCGGTAGTTCAACGCCCGGGCGGAAGGCCGGTAGGCGTCGGTCTGCGGATCGCGTTGCGGAATCATTTCCCCATGGCTGTTCAGCGGACGGAAGGATTCGTCACCGATTTCATGGTAGAAAAGCGTGAATTCACGGAAATCCCTGATTTTGGGATTCGGGTTGTGAATGATTGCTTCCCAACCGTTTTCCAAAGGTTTTCCTTCTTCCCACGGGCTCAGATAAACCGAACCCATTTGTTCCACGACAAAAGCGCCCATCAAGCCCAAGGCTTGGGGGTCGCGTCCGGCATGACTGGTGATCGTGTGAACGCCTTCCTGCTCGTCCACGGGAATCTGCCATTCAAACTCCGCGGTTCCACCGGCGGGAATGATGGCTCCCGCAGTCGCGGCGGTAACCGGCGCGCCAGAGGAGCTGATGATCATGGCGGAGCCATTCACCTGGAAGCCGATATCCTCGTCTTCCACCCCGTTGGTGACCTTGAAGCGGATGCAGTCGCCCTGGTTGCCGCGAATGTTCAACGGTGTAATTTCGTCCCCTTGCGCGCCATTGGTAACCGCGCCCGGATCCGTAAACGACTCGCGCGCCTTGGCGTTCCTGGCTTCTTCCGCGCGAATCGCCGGAATGTGGCTGGTAATGGCGAACATGTAGCCGGGATAGTAATCGCCCCACTGGTTCAGGGTGATTTCAACGTTAATCGCGGTGATGTCGTAGGTCTTCACGGGAGCGGAACTCAAGCAGTGTCCGCCACCGACGGAACCCTGGACCGCGGTCTGCGAAGGCCCGAGCAAGTAGGACTGCCCCATTTGATGAGCCGCCCAGGAATCATGGAACCCGCCACCCGCCGACGCGGGAGAAACGTGCTCCTGCACCTGGTCGATAAACTTTTTCTTCATGCCGCGAAAAGTTTTTTCGAGCTTTTCGCGCCTGCCCTCGAGGCCGCTCATCATTTCCTCGTAGTCGATCTGCTTTTCAAGCTTATCGAGCCAGGCAGGCCGGTCAACGGACGCCATTTTCACGGTGTCCTGGGATCCCGCAACTTTTTCCACCGCGCCCACGGTGGCTACACCGAGGCACAGGGAAAGAAGGAATCCCAACATAACGGTTAAACAATTAGTCCTTCTCATGAATGGAAATACCATTTCTACCCCCTTTTTATCCAAAACTTTTGAATTAAGGACCTAACTACACTAGACAACCTTTTTTTCCTCCTCTGTTATTTGGCGCTTGTGTTTAGGTTTGTAAAATTAAACCCCCCATTAAAACCAGAACCTGTGTTTTAACTTTTATTCACATTTTCTTTCCACAAATAAAACTCAACCCTCATCCGGGAGGGTTAAATGAATGGATTCGTTGTCGCGAACCACAAGCAAAACCAGCTTTTCCTTCCGAGGGGTTTCGCTGATGGCTTTTTTGAACTGCTCACGCGAGATGATTTTTTTACCGTTGAGGGCGGTGATCAGGTCGTTTTTCCGTAGCCCGGCTTTTTCGGCCCGGCTACTGGGGATAATTTCAGTAACGATCACGCCTTCCTTGCCGTCCTGGGGAGCGTCTTCTCCAGCCGATATCGCCCGCAGGTCGTGTACCAGCAAGCCCAAACCGCGGATGGGACTCGTAAGAAGCCGCGAGGCGAACTGAGCCGGTTTCTTTAAAATTCCAAGTTTGACGGGGATAATCTGCCGCTTGCCTTCGCGGATGATGTCGAGGTTGACGGATTGACCGGGGGAAATGGATCCGATGATCCGAATGATGCTCTTGGAGGAGTCAACGGCCGAGCCGCCTACTTTCAGAATGATATCGCCCACTCGCAGGCCGGCCTGGAAGCCGGGGTCGCCTTCAAACACATCGTTGACGTAAACCCCCTCCCCTTCCTTGACGTGAAACTCGTCGGCAATACCCGAGGTGACCGGCTCTATCCCTACTCCCAGCCATCCTCTTTGCACTTCCCCGGCTTTTATAAGCTGGGCGACGGTCTTTTTGACCATATTGGAAGGAATCGAAAAACCTATGCTTTGCGCATAATTGATGATGGCCGTGTTGATGCCGACAATTTCACCCCTGACGTTCAGCAAAGGCCCCCCGCTGTTTCCCGGATTGATGGATGCATCGGTTTGAATGAAATCCTCGTACTTGGAAAGGTTTACATTTTCCCGATTCAGGCCGCTCACAATCCCAAAGCTCATGGAATCACTCAGTCCGTAAGGGTTTCCGACAACCACCACCAGTTGTCCGACTTTCAACTTGCTGGAATCGCCGAGTTTGGCGGATGGCAACGGTTCGCCATTATTAACCTTGACCACGGCGAGGTCCGTTTCTTCGTCCATACCCAAGACATGGCCGATGAGCTTTTTCCCCCCAAACAACTTTATTTCCAGACTGTCCACGTTTTTCACAACGTGGCTGTTGGTGACGATCAAACCGCGTTGCCCATCAATGATGACGCCGGTGCCCGCATTCGGCGGGCGGCCCCTCCTGTGCGACCTTCTATTGATCTTGTCGGGTGCCGGCGGCACATACGGACTTATGCTCACAACCGCGGGCCGTACTTGATCGGCCAAGGCGACAAAAGCCGCGTCCAACTCTTCGAGAATCCTTAAGCCTGCAAGGGCTCTTTCCGCAAATGCTCCTTGGCTAAAAAGCAAAACGGAAATAAAAATTAAACAAACTTGGCGGCTTAAACGATAGATCATTTCTAATTCACGCCGCTTGGCAATCGTTGAAGCGAGGGAAACAAACCCGCATGTACCGCCTTTCCGCAATCAGGAAAGCAAAACTTTGGCTTGGCAAACTTTCACTCTCGGCGACAAAAGCGATCCACACGTTTTTTAAGTTAAATTGACCCCTGAAGCTTATCTAGCTCCCCGGCCAAAAACCGGCAATCCCCCTGAAATTTTCTGCTCTTAACTGGTTTTAATTCACCTGTATACACAGAAATAAATTTGCTGTCAAGAAAAAAATCCCTCCTTTAAAAGGGCCGAAATCAATATTGTTTGAATTACGATATAAGCAACCTTATAATGTGATGAACTCTGCAAC
>JBHHYO010000139.1:0-3519 GCA_046757665.1 Nitrospinales bacterium | reverse complement strand
CCATTGTTTTATATGGAGCCAGCGGGCGGAATTGAACCGCCGACCTACTGATTACGAATCAGTTGCTCTACCACTGAGCTACGCTGGCCCTTGCTTTTGAAAAATGTTCATCAAAAATCACAGCACAGGCACAATCTACCAAAAAAGGGGTTAACCAATTCGGCTAACCCCTTGTTTTAATTGGTAGCGGGGGCCGGATTTGAACCGACGACCTTTGGGTTATGAGCCCAACGAGCTACCGGACTGCTCCACCCCGCAGTGATTTTCCATTGTCCTGATAATGAGTCTGGCGGCTACCCGGACGGCGATCCTTCAAATTCGCAAGATCCGCGCTTGCGCCTTTACCTGGCGTAGACAACTCCCGCCATAGGGAGAGTAGATGACCCACGCCTCGCCGGCGTGAAAGACCGGTAACCACTCATCCGCCCGCAGGGGCGCCAGCCGATGCAAAAGAGACCCGAATGAGCCGCCAGGCTCATTCGGGTTCCGTCGCTTTTTTAAAGGTTTGCGTTCTTCCGGTTAGGATTGCGGAAAAGGGAAGTCTCTTCCGTCAATTCATCCAAGCTGGGGAAAGTCTGATCCGAGTGCAACCCAATAGCACGCTCAAGCAGTTCCTTCTCCGTTTCGCGGAGATTCTCATCCGGGATACAGCAATCCACGGGACACACTTCCTGACAGGCCTCTTCCCCGTGAAACCCAACGCACTCTGTACAGAGAGCGGGATCGATCTCGTAAAAATCCTCGCCCTCGCTGATGGCGGAATTTGGGCATTCCGGCTCGCAAACACCACAATTGATGCATTCGTCGGTAATTATTGTTGCCATACGATAAACCTCTTTTACTGAATGTTTGGTGATTAACTGCTTCCGGCATTTTAGCACGAATACCACGCGCTACGATCATGACCCGGAGCGCTATCCGGGTCAAATAAAATTTGCCGAAACTTTTGAAGCTCTGAGAAAAAAACACGCCAAGAGCCAACTGCCCTCAACTATTTTTCCGTAAAACCTCCTCAACCTATATAGATAAATAATCGACAAGTCAAGAAAATTTTCAATCTTCTCCACCCAGCCGCCCCGCTTCCCCTTGTTGACGAAAAGAAGCCGGACAGGATATATTGAAAGCGCCGGGAGTTCATGAGCTTTCGGCAACCGTCCATTCCATGGGGGATTCCGGTTCATGTGGGTCAAACGCCTTCTGATTTTCCTGCCGATTTTCATTACCCTGTTTTTGATCCAGTCCTTTTTTTGGGTTCCCACCTACGAAAAACAAGCCGCGGGCAACCCCGAACGCCTGGTCACCTACATCCAAAGTTCCATTGGCGACGCCGAAATTCTCAATCCCATTTTAAGCGCGGACACCGCCAGCAGTTCCATAAACGCCCTGGTTTTCGAAGGCTTGCTGGACCTTGACGACCAGCTCAATTACCGTCCCCGCCTGGCCAACAACTGGTCCCAGCACGAAGTCGCCTACCTGGCGCTCAATCCCTCGTTCAAGGTCGATGGACGCCGCATGGAAACACCCGGTCAGTGGACTCATTACATCCGCACCTCCCTGACAGCAAACGCCTCGTGGACGGAGAACGTGCGCTCCATCGAAGTCATTCCCGGCGCAACCATCCGCGCAAGCCTCCAGATACCGGACAACACCGCAACCCCCGGCAAAAATGGAAAACCGCCAAAACCCAAAAAAATCCCGTACACCTTTAATCAGCCGGACCGAGTGAAATTCACCCTCAAGCGTATCGACCAGGACTTTTTCGATCCCATCCGCGACCTGTTGGGAGAAGCATACTTCCGCGACTTTCCCTATGAAACTTTTATTCGTCCGCTCGACCCGGCCCGGCAAAAACTCCTCCGGCCCCATTATGCGGAAATCCTGCAAGTTACCGAACACAACCCGGTCATTGTTTTCGACCTGCGGCACGGCGTGCGTTTTCATGACGGACACACCTTCGACGCCGGCGACGTCCTGTTCACCTACCAGGCCATCATGAATCCCAAAAACGCCTCGCCCCGGCGGTCCGACTACGAACCCGTCAAATCGGCCGAGGTCCTGACCCCCCACAAAATCCGCTTTGTTTACAAAAGGCTGTTCTCCCCGGCCATCAACTCCTGGTTCATGGGAATCCTGCCGGAGCACCTGCTCAACGACCGGGCGCTGAAGGCCGAAGCCGAAGCCCAGAACCTCTCCGCCGAGAAAAGAAAGAATTTTTCCATCCGCGACAGCCGGTTCAACCGCCGGCCCATCGGCACCGGCCCCTTCATCTTCAAGGAATGGCAGGCCGACGAAAAAATCCGCCTGCTCAGAAACGACGATTACTGGGAAGGCCCGCCGGAGTATAAAGAATACGTCATGCGCATCATCCCCGATTCCCTCACCCAGGAAATGGAGTTTTACTCCGGCGCCGTCGACAACTATGCCGTTCAGCCCCATCAAGTGGCGCGATTCAAAACCCAGGACAAATACCAAAGCTTCTCCAGCGTCGGCTATTTTTATTCCTACATCGGCTACAACATGCGCAACCCGCTGTTTCAATCCGCCCGGGTGCGGCTGGCCCTGGGAATGGCCATCGACGTGGACGAAATCATCCAGCACATCCTGTATGGAGAAGGCGAACGAGTCACCGGCCCCTATCCGAAAATCACCGACTGGTACAACCCCGCGGTAAAGCCCGTGCCCTACGACCCCCAGGGCGCCTTGCGGATTCTCAACGACCTGGGGTGGAAGAAGAACGCCCAGGGGTGGCTCGAAAAAAACGGCAAACCGTTCGAGTTCAACCTCATCACCAACAACGGCAACCCGGTGCGAAAAAACATCCTCACCATCGCGCAAAACAGTTGGCGCAAACTGGGCATCAAGTGCAACACCCAGTTGTTCGAGTGGGCCGTTTTTCTCAAGGACTTCATCAACACCGGAAAATTCGACGCCACCATCCTCGGCTGGAGCATGGGAATCGACCCCGACCTGTATCAAATTTGGCACTCCAGCCAGTCGGGACCCCGGCAACTCAACTTCGTCGCCTACAACAACCCCGAAGCCGACCGGCTGATCATCCGCATCCGCCGCGAATACGACAAACACAAGCAAATCGAACTGACCCACAAACTGCATCGAATCATCGCCCGGGACCAACCCTACACTTTCCTGTACGTCGCCAAAACCACCCGACTGCTCGACAAAAAGATCGTCATCGTCGAACACCGACCGGACGGCGCGGAAGTCCACAAAAAAATCTATCCCACCAAGGACGGTAGCATCAACTTTTACTTCAACAAATGGCGCAAGCTCAACCACGTGCCGCAATTTTCCACATTTTAGAGAGCCTGGCATGGTGAGGCCCCCTTCGACAGAACCTGACTGAACCGCCCGTATACGTTGCCCGCTCGATTGCGCTTGATCCCGGTTAATCGCTTGATACCGAACAGCCCACTCACCCCGGCCTTGGGCCGAGCCCTGACTCGGCCGGTTTTTACGGAAAAAAAATTTTTTTAAAACGAGGAACGAAATAGTCTAAAT
>JBHHYO010000138.1:0-3657 GCA_046757665.1 Nitrospinales bacterium | reverse complement strand
CAAGTGGAGATTTTCTGTTAACACGGAGCCGTAATGAGTGGCTCTCGCCTGTTCCGTGCAAAAGATGTCAACCAGAGTAGGTTGTTAAGCTCATTCACTTTGAGTTCATTTGCCTAAGCATTTCAGCCCTCAATGCTTCTTTTTCTTTTGACCAATCATATTCACAGTAGATCGATATCTCTTGTTCGTTCATTGCTTGTGCTTTTTCTGATGTGTACCCAAACACACCTTCATGGTCTGGTTCTGAATATAGGATTGTGTGGTTGGTGCCATCTGCTTCAGACATTGTAACACGTGAATCTTCTCCATACCTCATCAGTATCTCACGAAAACCACCTTCGACAGGACCGTTTGGCATGACAATAAAGATTGAGCCAACGGGGGCATAAAACCAAGTAAGTGGCTCGGTTATAGAGCCCCAATTTGTTTTGTTAATAACCCTGATCCATTCCTTTTCCTCTATTTTTGATAGGGATTCTTTTTCGAACTGGTATCTCGGCATGAAACACCTTCGATGGATTAATTATGAAATCGTCGTCAAGATAGCACAATCGGTTACAAAATCAATGGCCGCGCCACCCCCCGGTGTCATCGCGAGCCGCCACCGACGGCGTGGCGATCCAGCCGGACCACGCCAGGTGGAATGGGTTCTTTCTGGATTGCTTCGGCTACCGCCTCGCAATGACAATTGATTGCCTCGTGGCCTAACCTCCTCGCAACGACGGTCACGGTTGGCATCTTCGCTCCCGCGGACTTTCCTGTTGTGGATTGGCGTTAAATTTGTTATAAAAAATGTTCTCATAAAACGCATCGCACCGAGGATTTCAAAACATGGTTACGCAGGAACAGATGGCAGGCCATATCAAAAAGGCCAAGGACAAGCTGGCGAAAGCGACGGAAAAGGCCGAGGACCCGAAAAAGGATACCAACATCCGCGCCTTGAGAAAAAAGGTAAAGCGTCTGGTACGCAAGACCGCGAAAATGGAATACGCCAAAAAGAAAGCGGCGGAAAAGCAAAAATCCAAGAAGGAACAAAAGGAAGCTTCATAAGCGGGGAACAGGTTTTTCCGTTCCCCTCCAATGATCCCCCCTCCCCCGATTATGTCCGAGAAAAAAATAGACGTGGACCGCATCGCCGCGCTCGCCCGGCTCCGCCTCGACGACGCGGAAAAGACCCGGCTGGCAAGCGACCTGGAAAAAATTCTCGAGTACATCGACCAGTTGAACCGCCTCGACACCGCGGACGTGGAACCGACCTCGCACGTCCTGCCCATCCACAACGTGTTCCGCGAGGATACGCCCGGGAAGAAACACGTCGACGGCCTTATCGACCAGGCGCCCGGCAGGGACAAGGGGCATTACGAAGTGCCGCAGATCATTTAAGCCCATGTTTCGGAAAACCATCCTGGAAGTCAGGCACGACCTTCAAAACAAAAAGTATCCGGCGGTGGAATTGCTCGAAGCGGTGTATAAACGCATCGACGCCGTGGAGGACAGGGTCAAATCCTTTGTCCACCTGACCCGCGACATTGCCTTGCGGCAAGCGAAGGAAGCCGACGCCAGAATCGCCCGTGGCGAGGACGCGCCGCTGTTGGGCGTGCCGCTGGCGCTCAAGGACCTGCTGTGCATGGAAGGCGCCCGCACCACCTGCTCATCGCGCATCCTCGACCAATTTGTTTCCCCATACGACGCCACCGTCGTCAAAAAGCTGAAGGCCGCCGGCGCCGTAGTGGTCGGGAAAACCAACATGGACGAGTTCGCCATGGGATCATCCACCGAGGCGTCCTACCATCATCCGACGATGAACCCCTGGGATCCGGCCCGCGTGCCGGGCGGTTCCAGCGGCGGCTCGGCGGCGGCGGTAGCGGCCCATGAGTGCATCGCCGCGCTGGGCAGCGACACCGGCGGCTCCATCCGCCAGCCGGCGAACTTCTGCGGCGTCACCGGACTCAAACCGACCTACGGCCGGGTGTCGCGCTTCGGACTGGTGGCCTTTGCCTCTTCGCTCGACCAAATCGGCCCCATGACCAAAAACGTCGCCGACGCCGCTCTGCTGATGAACGTCATCGGCGGCAGGGACCCCATGGATTCCACCTCGGCGGATGTCCCTCTGCCGGACTTCATGGCCGCCCTGGACCGCAACCCGCAAGGCTTGCGGATGGGCATCCCAAAGGAATACTTCACTTCCGGCATCGACCCGGAAGTCGAGCAAGCGGTGCAAAACGCCATCGACACCCTGGAATCCCTGGGCATCAAGAAGGTGGAAATCTCCCTGCCGCATACCGAGTATGCCGTAGCCACTTATTACATTCTGGCCTGCGCCGAGGCCAGCGCCAATCTTTCGCGTTACGACGGCGTAAAATACGGGTTCCGCTCCGCAAACTCAAAAAGTCTGCTGGAGATGTATCGCAACACCCGCGAGGAGGGTTTCGGCGACGAAGTGAAACGCCGGATACTGCTGGGAACCTTTGTCCTGAGTTCGGGGTATTACGACGCCTACTATTTGAAGGGGCAAAAAGTGCGGACGCTGATCAAACGTGATTTTGAGGAGGCGTTCAAAAAATGCGACCTGATCGTCGCCCCCAATTCCCCCGTCCCCGCGTTCAAGCTGGGCGAACGGGTCGGCGACCCCCTGCGGATGTATCTTTCCGATATCTACACCATTTCCATCAATCTGGCGGGTCTGCCCGCCATGTCCGTCCCCTGCGGGCTGACGCCATCCGGAGGCCTGCCCACGGGATTGCAATTGATCGGCCGCCATTTTGACGAGGAGACGATTCTTAACGTCGGCCACCGGTTTCAAACCGCAACCGATTTTCATCTGCAACAACCACCACTTTAAACAAACCGGGAGGAGAGCGGCGTCGTGGGCCTCGATTCAAAAAATGCCCCAGCGGCCTTGGCAGTCGCCGTCGAGGCGGCCATGGCGGCCGGAAAAATCCAGCGCGAACGCCGCGACCGCATCGGCAAAATCCATTACAAGGGACAAATCGATCCCGTCACCGAAGTGGACACCTTGTGCGAACGGGAGATTGTCCGGCGCATCAAGGAGTCTTTTCCCGATCACGATATCCTTGCCGAGGAGTCCGGCGACCTGGCGGGCAAAGCCGGAAGCAAAAGCAAATGGATTATCGACCCGCTGGACGGCACCGTCAACTACGCTCACGGCTATCCCTGCTATTGCGTTTCCATCGCCCTGGAGCATGAAGGCGGCGTGGTTCTCGGCGTGGTGTACAACCCCGTGCTGGATGAACTGTTCGCCGCCGAAAAGGGCAAGGGCGCAACCTTGAACGGCAAGCCGATTGCCGTTTCGCCCATCACCGACTTGCAAAAAAGTCTGCTGGCGACCGGATTCGCCTACGACGTCGGCCATTCGCCCGAAAACAACCTGGACCATTTCGGTTCCTTCATCAAGGAATGCCAGGCCGTGCGGCGTCCCGGTTCGGCGGCGCTGGACCTGGTTTACACGGCGATGGGGCGGTTCGAGGGATTCTGGGAGTTAAAACTGCACGCCTGGGACATGGCGGCGGGACAGTTGATCGTCAAGGAAGCCGGAGGCACGGTCAGCCGCTTCGACGGCAGTCCGCTCGACATTTATGGAAACGAAATCCTCGCCAGCAACGGCCAAGTGCATCATGCAATGATCGAGGTGCTGAA
>JBHHYO010000137.1:0-3677 GCA_046757665.1 Nitrospinales bacterium | reverse complement strand
GACAACAGGCCCCGCCGCGGTCTCCGCCGTCACCCTCAGACTGATCCGGGACCGGGAACTGTACAACAAGATGTCCTCCAGATTCCTGGCCTTTCCGGGGATTTCTCCCAGAAGGGCCAGTTTGAAACCCTCCAGAATCGCCGACTTGCCGACGCCGTTGACATTGTCCGAGGTGAACAGGTCCCTGCCGGAAAGCGTGACCGTGCGGTTCTGGTCCTTGAAGCCGTGGTTGGTGAATTGCCTGATCATGAGGATCCCCCCTTTTTTTAATTCGATTCGGTGTTATAATTCCCCTGTCCGCGCTCGCGGGAGCCGGCCGGGATGGGGACTAATGTCCTTATTCCGAATATCAATATGGGACATTTGTCCCATATTGTCAAGAGGAATTTTTCGTTTTTTTTGGCCCGGCATGAACGGAAGAAACATATTGAGCCGGATTTCGTTGCTGTTCGAGGGGCAGTCGCTCAGCTCGTTTTGCGGCAAGGCGGGCTTGAAATACGAAACCATCAAGAAATGGTTTCAGCGCAAGAAGGCTCCCGACGCCGGGGCGCTCACCGAATCGCTGGTCAGAATCTCCCGGACGTTCCGGGTCGATCTGCACTGGCTGGTCACCGGGGAGCGGGCAACGTCCGAGTTGAACGCCCGCATCGGCAAAAGGCTGAAACATCTGCGGGAAAAAAGAGGGTTGACCCGGGAGAAGCTGGGAGAAAAACTTAAAATGACTGCCAAGGTACTGGGTTGTTACGAAAATGGAGATTGGCCGATTTCCGGCGATCTGCTTCAGGAATTCGCCAAGGCGCTGGCCATCCCCGCGGCGGAGTTCCTGCAGAAAACCGATGCTCCGGCCGCCCGAATGGCCGAATTGAAAATTTTCCAGGCCGCCAGTTCGGGAAACGTTCCGGCGATCCGCAACGAAGATTATATTTCCATCCCGCTCACGGACTCGGCGATCGCCGCGGGCCAGCCCATCATTCAAACGGACAACATCGAGGACTACGTTCTCCTGCACATTCGCGCCGTCAAAAAGCGCACCAACCTGGTGGCCAGCCGGGTGGACGGAAACTCCATGGAGCCGGTCCTGCATTCGGGAGACATCGTGGTCATCGACCGTGACGACAAAAAAATTTCCAAACACAAAATTTACGCGATTTTTTTTGAAAACGGCATGACGGCCAAATACCTGCAAAAGGAAAAAAACCAGTTGATCCTGCAACCGATCAACCCCGATTTCCAAGTGCAGATTGTCAATCTGAACGAAGACCCCGATCCCATTGTCGGGCGCATCGTCGGCGCGTGGAAGGATTTTTGACTCCACCCGGCGCGCCTCCGGCCAAACATTTTATGAGCGAACCGAAACCCGGGCCATTCAAAATTCTGCTCGTGGACGATACGCCGATGAACCTTGTGCTGGAGACCAAGATGCTCTCCCGCAAGGGCCACGACGTTTTCGCCGTGGAAAGCGGGCGGGAAGCGTTGGCGGCGTTTCAGGAGGACCGTTTCGACGTGGTGCTCATGGATATGCGAATGCCCGGCATGGACGGCCTGGAGACGACCCGGAAAATCCGCGAACTGGAATCCGCGAACAATACCGCCGCCGTGCCGATCATTGCCATGACGGCCAACGACATGGAATCCGACAAGCAAAAATGCCTCGAGGCGGGTATGGATGGGTTCATCAGCAAACCCCTGGCCATCCGGGAAGTCCTTTCCCATATCGAGGAAATCGTTGCGGCAAAACGGTCGAAAACCCGTTAGCCCCAGCCCTCGCCTCGCGGGTGCCCGCCGGTCACCAACCCACGAGGCGGTCCATGCGGGGCGGTTTGGCGGGTTGCGCCTGTTTTCTGGCTTGCAGGGCGATGGCGCGGGAGATGACGCGGTCGTCATGGCAACCGGCCGCGTTGGGCGCGCCCAGACTGCCGTCCCGGCCCACCTGAAACATGCGGCACTCGCGCAGAAACTCCGGAAAATTCACGCCAATGGCACGGTCGCGCAGGTAATTGCCCAGTTCGTTGATCATCTGGATTTTCGATGCCGAGTTGGTGTGCCAGCCGTGCGCCCAGCGCCGGCTGTTGCCTGCAAACCGGAACCGGTACAACCGTGGATAAGCGGCGGGGAACACCGTCTGGCCGCAGATCATGATGCCGTTGACCAGGTGCGTGATGACGACGCCGCCCATGTCGTTGTTGGCTTCCGGGGCGAGGAGGGCCGTGTTGTAGAGCAGGCCCAGCTCGTACAGATAGACCGCCCACATATCCGGCTCGAACCGGCCGTGCAACTCCGCCACTTCCTCGCAGGTGTCGTCGTCCAGCACCACGGCGTCGGAAAAATCGCCGCGCTCCGGCGTGCCCAGGGCGAGGTCCGAGCCGATGACGTACCGTCCGCCCGGCCGCGGCGGCCGGTAGACCCGCAACTCGTGGTTGAGTAGTGGCGGCAGGTAGCGGCAGTCCCGCCAGTCGGGCAGGGAAGACAAATAAACAATGTTGCGGGCGCCCAGTTCCCGGTACCACCGGTCGAGGTCGGCGGCATCGAAGCGTTTGCGTCCGCTGGTGACGAATGCTTCCTGGTCGGTTTCCGGGTACTCCTGGCACCGGGGCGCCGAGCCGCCCGCCCGGCATTCCGCCTCCTTGATCCGGCGAAACTTGATCTGCTCGCCGGAAAGGCCGTGCAATTCCGCCGCCTGCCGTTCCTCGCCGGAGAGCCGGAGAATTTCCCCGGGCTCCCGGGGGATCACGTTGGTTTCGTCGATAAACCAGGGGAAGAAAAACGGTTTGAACCGCGACTTGCCCGCGCACGCCAGGAGCCATTCCTCAAAAAACTCGTTTTCGCCGTTGGCGACGCTTTCCAGCGAAATGTGGGCGCGCGGGTTGCCGGTAAAGACCGCCTGGTTCAGGTCGCCCATGACGCGGGATAGATTTTCGTATTTCGACGCCTCCGATAGATGCACGTTGTCCGGCGTGGTGCCCGCGCCGAATCCCCTGGCGGATGCCGTTCCCACGCGATAGGAGGAGCCCAGCTCCGGAAACGAAAGCTCGCGCTTGTTGTCGTATTTCTTTGCAGGTTTCAAAAACGCCGGCAGGCGTTCGTAAGGATTTTTCACGAATTCCCGGAAAATTTCGTCGGTGGAAGCGCAATGATGCGTGAGAATCACCGTTTTGGTGTTTGGGGAAAAAATCGTCTTGTGAAAATATTCCGCGCACTTGTATGTCGTAATGCCGCCCTTGCGATACTTGAGAATAATATCGAAGCGGGTCTTTTGCGCGTGGTACCGGCGCTGAATGTTGTTGAACCGGAGGAGCGCCGGTCTGCGGCTGATCTTGTGCACAATCCAGAACCAGCGCCGGCAGAATGCCTCCAGGTCGTCGCGCACCAACTGCCGTTCCAGGCGATGATAGTTTTTGTCGAGCAAAACGATTTCGCGCCAGAGCGATTCCAGTCCGGGGTTGTCGCGAACCGCGCCGCTGGCGACTGCCCGGATCAATTCTTCCTCTTCCCTCGATGTCAATTTGGATTTTCGCGCCATCATTTCCTCCCTGGAACGGGCTTGGCCCAGCCGCCGGTTTTTATGAAAACTCTCCTATATAAAGCGGACAGGGCAGGGTAGCGTTTCAACCGCCGGTTGTTTTTTAGTCGTCCCTGAAAAAGTCTAAAACCCGTATAGATAAAGGGTGCGCCTGGAT
>JBHHYO010000136.1:0-4021 GCA_046757665.1 Nitrospinales bacterium | reverse complement strand
GAGACATTTTATACCCAATTGAATTTATTCGATTTATAATGGGACAGTAGTGAACGTGCTTATATAAAATTCATAACGTTGGTTTCCCTTACCTCTTGTTTCTTTCCCTATCATATGTTTATTCGAGATAACAAACCTGTGTTCATCGGTGGTTTTAAAGGAGAAAGGTCAATCCGGCAGGTCGGTGTCCAGCGCCTTGCCGTAGCCGACCAGCTCGACGTATCCCTTGCCGCGCACCGGCCGGTCATTGAATCGCCCGGCAACGGAAACGCTCCCCTCCCAGTACGATCCGGAGATCGACCGCAAGTCGTACAGCTCCTGATCAGCCATGTCCGGGCGGATTTCCAGACGGACGCCGTCCCGTGGCAGAGACACCCGCCAGCCCGCCGGATGCGCGATGCGCGTGTTGCGGCTGGTCCACCGGCCCGTGGGCGTGATGGAAAAATCCCGCAAGGGCAAATGCCGATGCGAACCGTCGGCGCGCACCAGGGTGCCGCTCGAGAAGGGTTCGGCTTCGCCGTTTTTCAGACGAATCCGGTACAGCATGATCTCCACTTGATTATCGAGCGTCAAGGCAAACCAGTCCCAGCCCACCTGCTCCTTGCCCAGCTGGTTGCTGGAAAACTCGTGGTCCATCCAGCTGGTTCCCGCAACTTTATACTCCCTGCCGTCGATGGAAAGGGTTCCCCGGGTGTTCATCCGGGTATAGGAGAAATAATGCGAGGCGTTGCCCGGCTCCCGGCCCTTGACGCTCACTCCGGACTTGCCGTGCACCACCGGGTTTTTCGCGGAGGCCAGGGTCAGGGTCAATCCGGTTCCCGATTCGCGGGCCTTTAAAAGGTGAGCGCCGTCTTGCCCGGTCAGTTCCCAGTCTTCGTTCCAGACATGCAGGCGGTCCGACGCGGCGCCGGCGATGTTCAGGCCGCGGCGGTTGATGCGCTCGAAAAAATAAAACCGGTCGGACTCAATATCGGAAACGGCCATGTGGGCAAAGTACACCTGATCGATTTTCCAGCGCGACGGGTTTTTGATTTTGTCGGCGCCGTCGAGGGCAACGCGGAAGAAGGTGAGTTGATAACCGAAGGGACGGCCGTTCTCGCTTTCCAGGTTGCCGGTGTAATACCACCATTCGATTTTGAAATCGTCGTGGGAGTTAAAGTCCCGGGGAAACTGGAACGTGTATCCCGGCCGTGCCTCGCGAAAAGCGCCCGGCTCCACCTGCTGACTGCAAGTGAAGGTCGTGGAAATCATGGTGACCAGTAGCACAAAGACCGGATGCACCATCCGTAGCCGCAAGGCCCGTGGTGCGTTATTCAGGAAACGAGTCATGGCGCCCCTCCTATTTGCAGATGCTTCTGCATGTACGTCCGTATTCGTTGGCCCGGCGAATGCACAATTCCCTCTTGAAAGTAGTGCTCAACAACCGCCGGCACTTTTTGATTTCCTTGAAATACCGGTTCTTGCAGGCCACCTGGCATGTGCGTAAAACCGGGTACTCACCGTCCAGCAGGCGTTGCATGGGCGTTTTCTCCGGAGACTCCGCCCGCGGTTGCGGCAGGTCGGGAGCCGTCTCCAGTCCTTCAACGGTTGGGGGTGGCGCCGGGCTGTCCACTGCCGGCAGGGCGCGGGCAATCTCGGCCAGTTCCAATGCGGTCACGCTCGAAAAGGGAACGAAAGTCGCAAGGACTATTGCAACCATAAAAGAAAAACGGATGATAGGCATAATCTGCCTCCTGTTTCGACCCAATTCGAAGTGACATTGGATTCCACCAAGTTAAAGATGATCCTGCCGTTTTACGGCCGACAAAATTCTACTGACATCATGGCCCAGGGCCTTGGCTTTGAGCGCATATTCCCGGGTATGATTGAAATCGTTCAAATAAAAATAGTTGACTGCGATGTTTTCGTAAGGCGCCGCCCAGGAAGGAGCGAGCCGCGTAACTTTTTTCAGGGTGTCGATCGCCTGCCGGTAGCGTTTTTCAAAATAATATCCGCTGGCCTTTTCAAAAAGGTACTCGTAGCGGTACCTGCGGTGAGGTTGCAGGCGGAGCGCCTGGAAGTAGTAATTCAGGTATTCTTTTTCCCCTTCCTCTTTCAGAAGCATTCCCATGGCCCACCAGGCGTTGTGATTTGTTCGGTCCAAGCTCAGGGACCTTTTATAATACCATGCGGCTTTCCGGAAATCCCCGGTTTTTGCGTAATAAGCTCCGAGTTGCACAAACGCCCGCGAGGATTGCGGATTCAGCGACACCGCCTGCCGCAATGCCTTTTCGTTTCCCGGCGACGTGCTGTTGAATATGAATTCCGGATAATTTTTCATGATGTCGGCGAACCGGTGGCGTTTGGCCAGCTCTTCCTGGCTGAAGGTTGCGGAATGGCCGGCGCTCAACACAATGACGGCGGAGAGTGTGCCGGCGGACAGAATGACCGGCGCGAGCCTGGCCAGGCGCGCCCGCCGCGACCCGGCGGCCGCCTCCGTGCCGCACAGCATCCAGCCGGCGGCCATGAGCAGAACCATGAGAATCGGAACGCCCGCCAGGAAAAACCATTCGACCGGAGAGGCAGGCCAAATCTGCGTCGCCACCCGGAAAAACGACGTGGAAAGAAATCCCTCCGGCTCGGCGAACAGGCGCGGCAAATTCTCCAGGGCGTGCCGGCTGTAATCGGCATCGAAATATTCCAGCTTCCAGCGGAACTGCGTCATCTGCACGAGGTTGAACAGGATGGACAGCCCTGCCGCCCCCAGGAGAACCGGCTCCCATCGGGTCCGCCGCAACCGGTCGTAAAGCGCCGCCAGACCGAACGCCGCGAACGGAATGGAAGCAATCAGCAACCGCCGGCCATACGACGAGTTTTCCGCCAGGGTCCAGGTCAGCGTCAGGTAAAAGGGAATGAGGGCGAGCAGAATGGCGGCCCACTTGAACTCCCGCCCCGGCCAGGTTGTGCCGCCGGGGAACGGCGGAAACTTCAGTTTCTCCACGGGAACAAAAAACAGGCCGACGACCCCTATCAGCCAGGCTTGGAAACAATAGATCAAGCCGAAATACGGCCCCGCCAGAACGGCGGCCAACCGATCCCACAAAACCCCCGGACTGCCGGGAACAATCAGGGTTTTGAACTTGGCCAGGTGCGGGTCGTCGGGATACAGGCTTCCGAACAGAATGTGCCAGACGAGCAGTTGCAGGGAAAACACGGCGGCGAAACCGAACAGCGCCCAGAGAAAAGAGCGGTTCAGCTGTTTCCATGCCGGCCAGTTTGCGTCTTTCAGGTTCTCCAGCGACAAGCGGACATAAACCGCCAGAGGAAGGAAAACGATTACGGCGTTGGTGTACCGCGACATGGCCGCCAGCGCCAGCGAACAGCCCAGCGAAAACGCCCACAGCGGCGTCCGTCCGCGGCCGGGCGGACGACACCACAAATACAGAAACAGGCTGATCGAAAAAAACTCGCTGAAATGACCCATGCGACTGCGGATGAACGTGAAGTACACCAGCGGCGACGACAAAAACAGCGTCCACACCGCCACCAGCCCGGCGCGCCGGGAAAACACCTGCCGCAACGTCCGGTACAACAATAAAAGACCGCAGAATACGTAGAAAGCCGAAGCCAGTCCGGTGGCCACCAGGTGGCTCCAGCCGTATCCCCCGGCATCGGCGGACAAGCCCAGTCCCTGCAAGACCCACTGGCAACCCTGCGCTGTCAGGAAAAACGGCGCCCACAACACCGCCGGCCCGGCCGGCCACAGGTTCAGCGTATATCCGGTTTGCGTAAACAGCAGGTTGTAGGCGTAGTTGTTCTCGTTGTAAAAATCAATGTCCCCGTCGAAGATCAGCGACCGCAGGTAGCTGTAATATCCCTGGTCGTCCGCCGCGTCGATGGTGGTCAGGGAAAAAAAGCTGGAGTGTTCAAAAGGATCGATCCGCTCGCTGAATACCCCCAGGGGAGTGAACAGCAAAAAACAAATAAAAAATGGAATGAAGAACTCGATGGCCCCGCGTTTCATGGATGCCCTGAAAAAAAA
>JBHHYO010000135.1:0-4205 GCA_046757665.1 Nitrospinales bacterium | reverse complement strand
ACATCGCCCGTTACCGGCTCCGGGGACGCTTCCGGCGCCGCGTCTTCCGCCGGTTTGGTTTCAAACTCCGAGTCGAGATCAAACTCGACATCGCCCGTTACCGGTTCCGGGGACGCTTCCGGCGCCGCGTCTTCCGCCGGTTTGGTTTCAGGTTCCGGTTCGAAATCGATTTCAACATCGTTCGTTGCCGTGTCTTCGCCTGGCTCGGCGGGGATTTGGTCGTGGTCGAAATCAGTTTGACCTTCATCCAATGCCAGGTCGGCATCTGAAGATTCGAAACCCAGCCCTTCGATTTCCAAATCGGGCGCCTCCTCCTCGCCGTTCAGGCCGACAACTATGGCATCATGAATGCCATCAGGGGTACCCGCGTTCGATGTGGAAAGAAGAGAGGGGTCTATTGCGCCGGGTTCGCTGGTTTCCACCGCCGTTTCGGCGGTCATGTCCGACAGGTCAAGATCGAAAGTGTCCGGTTCGGACACGTCCAGCTCCGTCCCATCTTCAGCGTCCTGTCCGGAAACCGAAACGGATAAGGCGTCAGCCGCTGAGGTTTCTTCTTCAGCGACATCGACCGCCACCGAAGAATGGGGCGCCGTAAAGATTTCTTTCATTTCATCGGCGATCGACTCAATGTCCACCGAGGGCGCGGGCGCCGCAAAAGCGACAGACTCCAGGTCTGCCGAGGGCGCGGGCGCCGCAAAGATACTAAAAGTCTGCGACTCCTGGCTGACGAGGACTCCGCCGCGATCGGCTTTTCCCAGTTTCGTCCCGCAACTGGTGCATTTGGCTAACGATTTAAAACTTATGAAACCACAGTTTGGGCATTTCATTTTTTTATGGAAAAGCTAGTACAAAAAAAACGATGGGTCAAGAAAAAACAAGACCGGATAAAAACTCCTTTAAAAAACGCCGCGAAGGGATATTATTTGACGATATTTCCTATTTTAGATAAAATCAAATTTACCCCAATGTGTTATTGCGGGCGCAGAAAACAGGTGACGCCGCGAAACCAAAAACTCCTTCCCTTTTTAAAGGGGAGACCGGAGGGATTGCTTGATCATCACCCCTGACCCCTCCTTTGGAGAAGGCTGATCTGACTCCCAATTCTCATAATACCTGATCCTGGCAGGTTTTGCATGTGTGATTTAATTTTGAAAAAAATCAGTTACGCAATCAATTTTATCCAATTCAAGGTTGGAGAATTTCTTTTTCCGGCTTTCGAGTCCATTTTCAGAATGTCCGAGAACAAGGACCCGAAGATCAAGCAGTACTTTGACCGGGCGGTAAACAACCTGGAAAGCAAAAACCTGGGTGTCGCCCTGCTGAATTTGAATCTGGTTTTAAGTTTAAAGCCTAACCATTTTCTCGCCAGGGTGTATCGGGGAAGAATTTATATTCACGAGCGCCGCTACCGCCAGGCCGCGGAAGATTACATCCGGGCCAACCAGATCAGCCGATACCGGTTTATCCATTATGATTTGTACCGGGAATATTTTTCGTCCTTGGACAAGGGTGCGGGGTACGTGAGTTCCTCCCTCATTCAAAACTTCAACCAGGCTTTCGAAATGCTGGAACAGGGCAAGAGCGGTTTGCTTAACAAGCAGGAAACCGGCCCGGTTTCGGAATCGAACTCGGACCAACTCTCCCCAGCCGTGGATGAAACCAAGGAGCCTGATTTGGTCAAGGACTTGATTTTTACCCCAAGGGAGCAGTCCAAGTTTCGCGATTTGAGGCCGATTACCCGGCAGGAAATCCGGAAAACCGATTGGGACCAACTCATTAAAGACCTGATTTCCAAGACCGAGGAAAAATAGCGTTTTTGGCTCCAGGAGCTTTGTTTTTTTTGACAACCGTCAACCTTTTCTTCCCGTGACTTGATAAAACGCTCCGAATTCGAGAAGTTGGAACAGACCCTCCTCGCCTCCTGCGCGGTGAAAAGTGGAGAGAGCCGCGGACGACAGCACAAAGAAAAAGAACATCCCAGCAGAACCCGGTTTCAGAGAGACCGCGACCGGGTCATTCATTCCTCCGCTTTCCGCCGGCTGGAATATAAAACCCAGGTGTTCGTTTACCACGAAGGGGACTATTACCGCACCCGCCTGACGCATTCCCTGGAGGTGGCGCAGATTGCCCGGTCGATCTCCAAGGCCCTGCGGTTGAACGAAGACCTGACGGAAGCGATTTCCCTGGCGCACGACCTGGGCCATCCCCCCTTCGGCCATACCGGACAAAAGGTCTTGAACCTGCTCATGAAAAACCATGACGGATTCGAGCACAACCGGCAAAGCCTGCGCATCGTCAAACTGCTGGAAAAAAAGTACCCGGAGTTTGTCGGACTCAACCTCACCTGGGAAGTGCTGGAAGGCATCAGCAAACACGCCAGGGACCCCGAGAATCCGATCACCCGGCTCGAGAGTTTTCGTTTCCCCACCCTGGAGGCTCAGGTTGCCGACTGCGCCGACGGAATCGCCTATAACGCCCACGACCTGGACGACGGCATCACTTCCGGCCTGCTGGACATCGGCGATCTGGCCAAGGTCGCTCTATGGAGTGAAAACGAAAAACTGCTCAAGCAAAAATATACCAACCTCGACCGCAAGATGAAAAAATACCTTGTCGTCAGAAATATCATCAATACCCTGGTCACGGATTTCTGTAAAAACACGGCGAAAAACATCAAGACGCACCATGTCCAGTCCGCGGCGGATGTCCGGTCATGTGCGGTCAGGCTTGGCGGGTTCAGCGCGGAGTTGGGTGACAAGCAAAATGAACTGCGGCGCTTCCTTTTTAAAAATATGTACAACCATCATCACGTCCGCAGGATGGAGTTCAAGGCGGGAATGTATTTGACCCGGCTTTTCGAGGCCTATGGCCAAAAGCCCGATCTGTTGCCGGTGTCGGTTTTGAGGAATCGCCGGGACGAGGCAAAGGAACGTTTGATCTGCGACTACATTTCAGGAATGACGGACCGCTACGCCATCAGCGAGTTCCGCAAACTCTTCAGCCCCGATGAAAACGAATAAAAACGATATTATAATATTTGAAGAGTCGTTTTTTATCGTGCACAGAGCACCGACAGGTTCAGGCGGTTGGGTTTTACCTCGATGTCTCCGCCCGCAGTTGAATGGTCTGTTCTTCTTTTGACCTCGATGTCTCCGCCTGAAGTTGAATGGTCTACTCTACATTCGACTCTCGGCGGGGCGAGCAGGCTCGCACATGTTACCCCTTGTGCTCGCAAATTGTTCGCAAGAGCCGCGCCGGCTTTGAACTTCGCCACCTTTTTGGCTGTAATCTGAAACATTGCCACGTGTTCGCCTTCAAGGCAGGAAACCCGCAGGGTTGGCGGGTCTTCTATGGGTACGGTAACACTGCCCTCGCGGATCATCAGGGCCGGGATGGTGAACCCGATGTGAGCTTCGCCTCTTTTATTTTTAACGGTCAGCCTGTAAGTGCCCGGAGGGGGAAGGACGCCGGGAACAGGAAACTCCGCGACAAGGCGCGTCCCTGAACCGATCTCAATTTGCTCTACAACAATTAGTTTCTGAGGCCCGGAGTCAGGATTGTTTATATCCAATCGTTTCAATACAACGTCTGAGAACCGCCTTCGGCCCGGCCGCTTTCTTTGTTTAGGGGCGAGGCCCTCACCGTCGATGACAATTGATCCGTCGTCATTCAAGGTTGCGGAATAGATCACGGGGTCGGGGTTCCGAGGTCCTGGCCCCGCGGCAACAACGGGGACGACGGCTAAAAGTAAAACCAGAGTCAGCGGCCAAAGCCATAAGCCGGCCCTATGCCCACTTTTTACTCCATGGCAACTCAACAAGCGATTCATACTATATTCCTCTTCAGATATTTAAGCGGGTTAAAAGGGGAAAACTACCACGGGCGGAAGTTACCACATTCGGAATAGGAAAAAAAAGGGAATAGTTGCCGGGATATTTCATTTGCAGTTCAGGATGGCCAACGAATGGGTTCCCGTTGCCTTCCGGGGCAAGTAATGGTTTTGCCTGGCGCAGTGGGCCTGACTAAAAAATGATCGGAAACGGCGTAGTACACCCCCCCCCCAATTGCTTTTCAACCCGTCGCGTCGAAAGGGCTTGCGCTGACGCCTACCTGCATTTTGCGCTATATATAAGGGATAAAAACGGAGACGGGAGGCGGGCAACGCCCGCGGGAAGTGGGCTGAACTTTCACCTGAAACCAACGCC
>JBHHYO010000134.1:0-4228 GCA_046757665.1 Nitrospinales bacterium | reverse complement strand
GTTATACTTAATTATATAGCGAAAAAATCATTTTGGGGTTTTCCGTCATGAAAACATTTGCGGACCATTCTTATATTTATGGCGCGGCGCGCACGCCCATCGGCAAGTTCAACGGCGCCTTGGCGGCGGTGAGCGCGCCGGAGCTGGGCGCCGTGGCGATTCGTGAGGCGTTGGCAAGAAGCGGCGTTGCGGACGAACGGATCGGTGAAGTGATTATGGGTAACGTGGTCTCCGCGGGGATCGGCCAGGCTCCCGCCCGCCAGGCGGCGATCAAAAGCGGTTTGCCCTATAAAGCGAGTGCGGTGACCGTCAACAAGGTCTGCGGCTCCGGACTCAAGGCTGTCATGCTGGCCGACAATGCCATTCGTTTACAGCAAGCCGAATTCGTCGTCGCCGGTGGTATGGAGAGTATGAGCCGCGCTCCTTTTTTGCTCATGGATTCTCGCCGCGCTCAAAAACTCGGCGACAAGGAATTGATCGATGCCTTGATCCACGACGGGTTGTGGGACAGTTTCGAGAGTTGCCATATGGGCGGGATCGCCGAAGAACTGGCCCGGCAGGGAAATTACAGCCGCGAGGCACAGGATCGTTTTGCGCTGGAGAGCTACCGTCGCGCCAGGGAAGCCATGGACGGCTGTTCGTTCGCCGCGGAGATCGTCGGCGTTCCGGTGGCGGCGCACGGTAGGGAAGTCCTGGTCGAGAAAGACGAGCAACCCTACGCCAATGACTTGGAAAAACTGCCGCGGTTGTCTCCCGTCTTTTTGAAAGACGGCGGCACGGTGACGGCGGGAAACGCCTCCAAGATCAACGATGGCGCCGCCGCGCTGGTTTTGGGACGAAGCGATGAAACGCTGAAGCCCTTGGCTCGAATCGTTGGTCACGCCGCGCATTCCGAGGCTCCCGACCGGTTTCCCGTTGCGCCCGTAGGGGCCATCAAAAAACTTCTGGCCCAGTGGAGGGTGACGGTGGAGGATATCGACCTGTTTGAAATCAACGAAGCTTTTGCCGTGACCACCCTGGCGGTTTGCGACCGGCTGGGGCTGGACATGAGCAAGGTGAACGTCCGTGGCGGCGCGGTCGCCCTGGGGCATCCCATCGGCGCTTCCGGCGCCAGGATTCTGGTTACCCTGCTCTATGCCCTGCGGGCGCGAAATCTGAAAAAAGGCGTTGCGGCGGTTTGCCTGGGAGGCGGCGAAGCCGTCGCCCTGGGAGTGGAAATGACAGGGCATTAAAATTCAAACCGCGTACTGCCGGGAGGCGGACCATGTTGCCGGTGGATTTCTATCACATCGAAACTCTGCTGTCGGAGGAGGAGCGTCTGGTGCAGGAAAGCGCCGCCCGGTTTGTTGACCTGGAGGTTCTGCCGGTCATCCGCGATCACTTTGAAAACGGCGAGTTCCCCCAGCGCATCGTCAGTGCGCTGGGAGAAAACGGTTTTTTGGGTGCGGGGATTTCGACCCACGGCGGCGCCCGCGTCAGCCCCGTGGCCTATGGACTGCTGATGCAGGAGCTGGAACGCGGCGACAGCGGCATTCGCAGTTTTGCCTCCGTGCAAAGTTCGCTGGTGATCGGCATGATCGACGCCTTCGGCACGGCAGAGCAAAAAGACCGCTGGTTGCCGGGCCTCGTCCGCGGCGAGAAAATCGGTTGCTTTGCCCTGACCGAGGCCGACCACGGTTCCGACCCCGCGGGGATGCAGACCCGTGCCATCCGCAACGCCGGGGGATATGTATTGAACGGCTCCAAGACGTGGATCACCAACGCGGGGATGGAGGATTATGCCGTCATTTGGGCTTACCTGGACGATGTCGTGCGTGGCTTTGTGGTGGAAAAGGGAACCGCCGGTTACAGCACACGGCCGATCCGCCACAAACTTTCCATGCGCGCCTCGGTCACCGGAGAGATTTTTTTGAACGATTGCCGCATCCCGGAGGAGAACCTTTTGCCGGGGACGCAGGGGTTGGCCTCCGCCTTGTCTTGCCTGAACGGAGCCCGGTACGGTATCGCCTGGGGTGTCCTGGGCGCGGCTATGGCGTGCTACCGGGAAGCGCTTCAATACGCCAAAACGCGCGTCATGTTCGGCAAACCCATCGGCGCGTTCCAGTTGATCCAGGACAAGCTGGCCGATATGCTGACCCAGATCACCACAGGACAACTTCTCGCTCTGCAACTGGGCCGCCTGATGGAAAAAGGCACCGCCGATCATGCGCAAATCTCCATGGCCAAGAGGAATAATGTGCGCGTTGCGCTGGACGTTGCCCGAAAAGCGCGGGACATCCTGGGCGCTTCCGGCATCAGTGGCGAGTATTGCTCCATGCGTCATTTGCTCAACCTGGAAAGTGTCTTCACTTATGAGGGCACCGATTCCATTCATACGTTGATTTTGGGAAAAAAGATCACCGGCATGGATGCCGTCAAGTCGTGACGAAAGTGGGTGGGGTTATGAAAATTGCGACGGCAGGCGTAGTGGGTTCCGGAACCATGGGCGCGGGCATCGCGCAACGGTGCGCCATGTATCATTACCCGGTCGTTTTGGTGGACAGTCAACCCGGCCAACTGGAATCCGCCAGGGCTGCGATGGAGCGTTCCCTGGGCAAGTTTGTTGAGAAGGGACGCCTGACGCCGGAGTCGAAGCGCGCTGTGCTGGAGCGCATCGAGTTTTGCCTGGAGCTCGAGCGGGTTGCGGAGTGCGACCTCGTCGTCGAGGCGGTGCCGGAAAACGCCGAGTTGAAAAAACAGGTGTTCCGGAAACTGGACGGCCTTTGCCGACAGGACACCATCCTCGCCAGCAACACGTCGTCCATCCCGCTGACGCCGCTGGCAGAGGCTACCCGCCGCCCGGAGCGGGTGCTGGGGATTCATTTCATGAACCCCGTTCCCCTGATGAAGCTGGTTGAGATGATCCCGGCACGGCAAACCGCCGAGGAGGTATTTCGGGTCTGCGAAAAATTCGTGGTTTCGCTGGACTGCGAGGTGGTGCGCTCCAGGGACGCGCCGGGATTCATCGTCAACCGCGTGTTGATGCCGATGATCAACGAGGCGGTCGAGGCTTACGCGGCGGGCGTGGCGAGCGTCAAGGACATCGACCGCGCCATGATGCTCGGCACCAACCAGCCCATGGGCCCGCTGGCGTTGGCCGACGTCATCGGCCTGGACGTGGTGCTGTCCATTCTGCAAACCCTGCACGCGGGGCTGGATGGCGACCGCTACCGGCCCAGCCCCCTTCTGGAAGACTACGTGCGGCAAAACCGTCTGGGCCGTAAAACCGGCAAGGGGTTTTACGATTACCGGTGACTCCCCGGCGCTACGGCTTGAATCCGCACACCATGGACTCGGCGCCCGCCAGAGGTTCGGTTTTCATGTCGCGGAACCCTGCCTCACGCATCCATTCCACGCACTCGGGGCCGGTGTAGTCGGATCCTGCGGGGGTTTCGATGAGCATGGTCAAGCTCGACAGCAGGCCGAACATGTTGCGCCGCCGGTCGTTGTCGATGATGCAGTCATAGACGACCACCGCGCCGCCCTCCGCCAGCGCCGCGAAGGCTTTTTCCAAAAGGCGCCGGCGCTGTTCCACGCTCCAGTCGTGCAGGACGCGGCCGAAAACGATCACATCCGTTCCCGGCAGGTCGTCCTCGAAAAAGTTTCCCGCCTGGAAAGAGATCGGCCCGTCCAGCCCCTGTTCCTTGATGTAGCGGTTGAAGATCGGCTCGACGGGCGGCAGGTCGAAACCGACGCCTTGCAAGTGCGAATGCGCTTTCACCAGTTCGGCGGGCAGGATGCCTTGCGCGCAACCGATATCGGCGAAGGTGCGGTAATTTTTCCAGGGAAATTTCCGCGCCAGTGCCCGCGCGGGAAACAGGCTGATGCCGGCCATGGCCCGCATGAATTTTTCGAGACGTTGCGGGTCGGCGTACAAAGCGGCGAAAAACTCGCCGCCGGTCTTGGCCTCGTTTTGCGGCTTGCCGGTCTTGAGTCCCTCCGTAAAGTCGCCCCAGAAACGGTACAGCCGGTCGTTGAACATCTCGAGGATGCCGCCGATATACGTGGACTTGTTTTTGTCCAGAAAAAAATCCGCCTCGGACGTGTTGGCGTAATGACCGTCCCTCAAGTCCAGCAGGCCCAGGACAACCAGCGCGTCGAAGAAATCCCGCGTGCTTCTCCGCTTGCTCAAGCCCAGCAAGGCTCGCAGTTCCGCCAGCGTTTTCTCGCTCTTCGCCAACTCCGTAAA
>JBHHYO010000133.1:0-4390 GCA_046757665.1 Nitrospinales bacterium | reverse complement strand
TTATTCAAGCTGAAAACGCGGCACTAAAGGGAAAAGTGGCGTACAAGAAACCGGGTGAACTGTATTTTCAAAACGACGATCTTCGCACGTACTTCGAGGGAAATGAGGACGCATGGTTTGTCAGTTCGGAATATGACTTATATCCTAATGATCAATCTAAATATACACTCAATATGCTCAAAAACCTTGGCGTTGCCGATGAAGTACGAATAGAATGCAAGTCAGAAAATGGCTTAAAGGAATTCGTGAAGCTTGGACGGTGTTATTCTCAAGGAGCATATAAGTGCGGGTTAAAAGGTTTCGATCCAGATATTCGAGTAGATGGATTCGAATACGCCATTAGGAATCCATCAGTTGAAAAAAGTAAAATTATTTGGAACAAAATTGCGGCTAAGTATTGTCATTGCATTAGGGGAGATATTCGCATCTCCAGTCATCAAAATTTTTCGCCAGATGCAAGTATCTATAGAGACAAAGTGCCGACAATATCTGAAAAGTTTGGCAAGCTCCTGATTGAAACCGCCTGGCTTCCGGACAAGCAAGGCGGGTTTCATAAGCCGGGAGAACTTAGTCTAGACGATTTGCCGGAATCGTTCCAACGCGACGAGAAACTGGCAAAACAACTTGGCATGAAACTTGACAATGCTACTGTTGTATTAGCTCAAAAAGCGGGGGTTAAGCCTGAGGACATTGAATTTCTCAAGCGAAATTACAGGGAATTCGAGCAATGGATGCGCACCCAATCAGGCCAGAAATCGAAGCCAGAATTCCCAAAAGAACCTGCGGCTGATTTTGAACGACGCACAGCAAAAGTTGCCGAGCAAATAAATGATGCTCCAAAAAAGAACTACGAAAAACGGGAGCGTAGCGTTCGGACAACAAGAGGGGCAGTTGAGCCAAGCACGTGGCTCAAAAATAAATACACGAATGACAAGGGGCAGATGGTGTGCCAGATTTGTGAATATGAGATGCCATTCAAGAAACGAGACGGGGAGTACTATTTCGAGGCCGTGGAGGCATTTGACAGAGACATCTTGCCCAAGGAAATTGAAACGCCATATCTTGCTCTTTGTCCTCTGTGCGCGGCAAAGTACAAGGTGTTCGTGAAGAATGATGAAGCCGCCATGGAGGAACTCAAAAACAGGATTTTAGGTTCCGATGATTTCGAGAATATCCCAATACAACTTGACAAACCGGCAAGCCTTCGTTTCGTGGAGACTCATTTTCTTGATTTGAAGACAATTCTGGAAACGAAAACGAAGTCTTGAATTCCGACGCCATGGGCTTGTTGGAATGGAGAGCAAATCCCCCCAGCCCCCTTCCAGAAGGGGGAGTTTTGGCTTTCACCTTTTTCAAGCGCGATGCCCGTTGGTGGGGTGAAAACTCAGCCGTAGATTTCCTTGAGGATTTTGGCGGCGCCCATTTGCAGGAGTTCCTCGGCGAGGTTTCGGCCCAGGGCGTCGGCGCGCCGGGCGGCGCCCTTGATTTCGGATTTGTGGACGACGGTGCCGTCGAGGTTGCCGACGAGGCCGCGGAGGGTGAGTTCGCCCTTGCCGTCGATTGTGGCATAAGCGCCGATGGGCACCTGACAGCCGCCCTCCAGCACTTCGAGAAACGCCCGCTCCGCATCGACGGCGGTATGGGTCGCGTCGTGGTCGAGGTCAACGATAAACTGCATGACGTCGGTGTCGTAGCGGCGCGCCTCGATGCCGACGGCCCCCTGCCCTATCGCCGGCAGGAGAATATCGGGATCGACGGTCTCGCTGATTTTTTCCCGCCAGCCCATGCGGCGGAGTCCGGCGGCGGCCAGGACGATGGCGTCCAGCCCCTCGCTTTCCAGCTTCTTGATGCGCGTGTCGATGTTGCCGCGCAGGGAGATGATTTTCAGGTCGGGCCGGTAATTCATCAGCTGGGTGTGACGCCGCAGACTGCCGGTGCCGATTTTTGCCCCGTCGGGCAGATCGGCCAGCTTGACGCCGTTGCGCGAAATCAAGGCGTCGCGCGGGTCCTCCCGCTCGGTGATGGCGGCGATGCACAGTCCCGTCGGCAGTTTGACCGGCATGTCCTTCATGCTGTGCACGGCGATGTCGATGTCCTCGCGGATCAGCGCTTCCTCGATTTCCTTGATGAACAGGCCCTTGCCGCCGATCCTGGCCAGCGGCACGTCCTGGATTTTGTCGCCGGTGGTCTTGATGCGCACCAGCTCCACTTGCAAGCCGCCATAGAGGGCTTGCAGTTGGGATTTGATCCATTCGGCCTGCCACAGAGCCAGCGCGCTTCCGCGGGTGCCTATCCTGATACGGTCCATTGAGTGGGTCTAGTCGTCGAGGTGAAAAATCTGGCGGACGATGCGCAGGACGTTTTGCCCCTCTTTCGTTTGCGCCTGCTTTTTCAGATTGACGGTGGGCTTGTGGAGAATTTTGTTGATGATCGAACGGGTCATGTGATGCAGGTTGTGGGCATCCTCCCCGGAGAGGTGCGTCATTTTTTTAAGGGTTTTTTCGACTTCCCGGTGCCGGATGGCCTCCGCCCGCCCGCGGATTTCGACGATGGTCGGCACGGCGTCCAGCGACCCCATCCAGTCGTTGAACTTCGACACTTCATGGCGGATGATCTGTTTGGCGTTGTCCGCTTCTTTTTCCCGTTCCTTCAGGTTGGCGGTCACCACCGCTTGCAGGTCGTCGATATCGTAGAGGTACACGTTCTCCAACTCGTTCACTTCCGGCTCGATATCCCTGGGGACGGCGATATCGATGAGGAACATGGGCTTGTGCTTGCGCTGGTGGATCACGTTTTCCACCAACTCTTTATGAATAATAAAATGCGGCGCGCCGGTGGAACTGATGACGATATCGGCGCGGTGCATTTCGTCGCGGAACTTCTCGAAACTCAGCGCCGAGCCGTTGAGGGTTTTCGCCAGGTTGACGGCGCGCTCGTAGGTGCGGCTGACGACGTAAACGGTTTTGACGCCGTAGGAGATGAGATGCTTGGCGGCCAGTTCCGCCATCTCGCCGGTGCCCACCAGCATGACGGTGTGCTGTTCCAGGTCGTCGAAAATCTTGCGGGCCAGCTCGACGGCGGCGTAGCTCACGGAAACGGCGTTGTCGGCGATCCCGGTTTCCTCGCGCACGCGCTTGGCGACGTTGAACGCTTTTTCAAACAACTGATTCAACACCGCGCCGGTGGATTGCAGTGAGCGGGCGTGGTTGTAGGCTTCCTTGACCTGGCCGAGAATCTGCGGCTCGCCGATCACCATGGAGTCCAGGCTGGAGGACACTTTGAACAGATGCTCGACGGTCTGGCGGTTGCGGAACGAATAAAAATAGTCGTCCATGCCGTCCAGGGGAAGATCGTGAAAATCGCAGATGAATTCCTTCAACCGCCGGATGCCCTGCTCGATATCGCGGACGCGGGCGTAAATCTCCACGCGGTTGCAGGTCGAAATGATGATGTGCTCGACAATCTCCGAAAAATCGAGCAGTTTCTCCAGAGAGTCCTCGATCTTTCCGGGAGAGAAAGCCAGCTTTTCCCGAATCTCCACCGGGGTCGTCTTGTGGTTGACCCCCACCATGACCAGGTTGGATTCCGCCATGATTTACACGTGTAAAAAGTAAGTGAACACAACGGCGACAAAACCAATGATGGCTCCCTGCGCCGTTTTTTTACCCTGCCAGCCGACCAGCAGTCTGCCGAAGAATACCAGCCCGTAAATGATCCACGTTACCACCAGCGGCCAGGTTTTAACAACATCCCACGAAAAAAAAGACAGGTCTCTTTGCATGTTGGCAATCGATCCGGTCATGAACCCCAGCGTGAACAACGGAAACCCCAGGGTAATGACCTTGTGGTTCAGCTTGTCGAGAACGTCCAGGGACGGCATACGAAAATACATCATCCCCAGTTTTTTGCTCTTCAACTGGTTTTCCTGAATAAGATACATAACGGCGGCCACGAAGGCCATCGCAAAAGCCGCGTAGCCGACAATGGAAAGCGACCGGTGGAGGGTCAGCCACAACCGCAGGTCCGATTTGGGAATGTGGTTGACCTCCTGCGACAAAAACGCCGAATACAGCAAAATCAGAAACACCAGCGGAATGACGAACGCCCCGAGGTCCTTGATCCGGTATTTCCACTCGACGATGAAAAACACCACCACCACCAGCCAGGCGCAGAACAAGGCGACTTCAAAGGACGTTGTGTACGGGCCGTGCCCCGACTCGCCGGCGCGAATGCCGATGACCAGCGTTTGCGCGACCAGCCCGGCGCACACCGCCGCCGCCCCCAGAACGGACACAAAACGCTTGCGGTAAACCAGGTGAACAAAATATCCCAGCGAGGCGACGAGATAGCTGATCAAGGCAATGTTGAAGAAAATATGTTCCATATTTAG
>JBHHYO010000132.1:0-4461 GCA_046757665.1 Nitrospinales bacterium | reverse complement strand
CCCAGCTTGCCTCTTAATCAACCATCAAAGTTGCACTTACAATTTGAATTCAGGAATCCTTGGAAACAGGAAAAATTGAAATAATAAACGGACAGGATCAAAAGATGATTTTTAAAATTTTGATGGAAGATTCATGGCGGAAGGATGTAACCTCGATAACAACGAACGCATAAGGACACGGAGATTTTCATGAGCGTTATTTCGGTCATCGGTCCCAAGGGGGGAATCGGCAAGACCACGTTGTCCATCAATATCACCTCGGCGCTTACCGAAAGTTTGAAAGCCGGGAAACCCGACAACCGGTGTTGCCTGGTCGACCTGGACCTGCGCCTGCCCACCATTTCCAGCTTGCTGGACAGCCACCCGCCGCAAACGTTTTATGACTTGTTCGAAACCCTGGCCAACAAAACCCATCAGGTGGACCTGCTCAGAAACCTGTACCAGATTTTGACCTGGTTCCGCGGCCACCTTGAGGGCGAGGTCGATGGCAACAACAACAGCCTGGCAAAAAGTCTCGCCCTCTACAAAAACATGAGCACGACTCATTTCCGGTTCGCCGATTTCACCTTTGGCGACCAAATACACGAGCTGTTTTTGCATCGCGGCAAAATCCACCAAACCGGCGACTTGTCAATCCTCAAACCCCTATTGGCCGAAATGGACTTGAAAGCGTTCAAGGACGTCCTGCGAAAACACGAGGACAATTGCCGGCCCTTCGTGGAAAACCATATCAATTATATCGAGGAATACGGTTTTTCCATCATCGGCGGCGAAGTCCCCATTCTCGGCAAAAAAGAGCACCGCAAACGAATCAACGAACCGGTGTTCCTGATGCTCTTCCTGGATTTTCTCAATGAGGTGTTCGGCCGTTTCGATTATGTGGTCCTCGATACGCCCGCCGGCGGGGTCAACCATTTGTCCTCGCTGATGAACGCTCTCGACCACATCCTGTTCGTCTTCGACCTCAGCAACAACATCGCCATCAACGGCAGTATCGACGCCCTGCATTCGTTCATTGATTATTACGAGGATTTTTTGAAGGACTTTACCGCCGACCGGCTGACCGGACTGGACAAAGCCTACGTCAACCGGCTCATCGCCCACCGCGGCAGGGAATCGGTTGTCGAATCCATGGAGAACAAAAAATTCGGCATCGTCTTCAACCGGTTTCAGGAGGAAAAGCAGATTCTGCGTTGCCTCGATCAGTTGCGCGAGTACCTGGACGTTCTCGACAAGTACGAAAGTTATAAGGATTATATCCAGATCGTCGGCATGATCCCCTATTGCAAGATCATCAACATCACCAACAACCGCGGCGTGTTATTTTATGCGAAAGACCGCGACCTTTCGGGTAAAATGGATATGATTGCGCGCAATATTGTCGGCGGGGGCAGCGAATGCCCCACGCTCGCCTGGAGCAATGACGAGATTTTGCGTTACCTGCGCGTCAAGAGCGTAACGTCGGGCATGGTCGACAAGCTGGCCCGGCTCGCCAAAAAAATCAGACCGAGCAGCGCCAATGGCAGAAAAAAAGCTCGAAGTCCTCAAACCGGAGGAATACCGTTTCATCGAGGGTAAAGACTCAGCCCGGAATCTTGGCACAATCGCCAGAGCCCAAAAAAAGAAAAACTTCTTTCGCGCCGGATAATGGAAGCAGAAAAACTCAAAGCGCTCAATGTCACCGAGTATAATCTGATCGCCAACAAGGACCCCATCGGCAGTTACGACCGGAAAACGCGGGAGAACCTGTACTGGGTCATTGAAAAACTGCGCGCCAATGCCGACCGGCTGTCCTCCCTGGAATCCCGGTTGCTCAGAAAATTTCAAACCGCCGAGTTCGGCGCGCTGGGCGAGAGGGAAAAAAAGGTCAAATTGGAAATCGCCCGGCACCGCCTGTCCGCCGGCGTGAAACGCTCGCTCAAACGGGTCGCCGCGGCGCTCATGATGCTTCTGGTGTCCGGAGCCGCGGTTTACCAGTTTATCCTGGACGCCGCCGCACAGCAAAAGGTGGAAGTCGCCTACTACTCCGGGCTGAACCGGCTCGGCCTGGTGTCCCGGGAAAACTTCGAGAAAATCAGGCAGGACCTGACGCTCGCCGCCAGCGAACTGCAAAAAACCAGGCTCGGTTACCAGGAAGCCAACCGCATCATCGAAGAGATGATCCTCAACAACAAAGTCGCCGAAAACCTGAAATATATCCTCAAGCAAATCTACCGGGACCCCCGCGCCAAATATGTGAAAACGGGCAATGAAATCAAACTGACATTCAACGGAAAGAAAATCGCCGCCTACAAATCCGACCCGGCCCTGTGGTATCTTCTCGGCATTGTCGAGTCCGGAGTCACCCGCGTTTATTACAACAACGAGGAAATCCTGCAGTTCAGAACCATCTTCGGACGCAAGGGAGAAGAAACCCCGCTGGGCGAATACCGAATCAAGAACCGGGTTTACAAACCCACCTGGTACAAAAAAGAAAAGGTGAACGGCCATATCAAAATCAGGGCGATCCCCTTCGGCCATCCCGACCACGAGATCGGCTATTGGTGGATGGGACTGAAAAAAATCGGCAGGCGCGTTCCGGGGAGTTACGGGATTCACGGAGTCAACGTCACCCGGGTGAACGAGTTCTATAAAAAGAATTTCGACTGGCGCAACGGTAGCGCCGGTTGCCCGAACGTGGAGGCCTGGTATCTGCACTTCCTGGCCAAGGTGGTGCCTCTCGGCACGCCGGTCAACATCGTTGCCAAGGACAAGTGGACTTCGAGCCAGACACCCTTTATCCCGCCCACGGCGGCATGAATGCCCGGATAGTCAGGTTGCTGAAAAAGTCAATTTGCCGGTCATGCTGAGCTTGTCGAAGCATCTCGCCTTTAGTAAACCCCAAGGTTAGAGATTCTTCGCTTCGCCCGGAATGACATTTTTGAGACTTGTTCAGCAACCTGCTAAAATCGACCCTTCCCTTTTTCGGAGTCGTCTTCTCTCATGAAAAAACCCTGGAGCGGCAGGTTCAAACAATCCACCGGCCAATTGATGGAGCGCTTCAACGCCTCCATCGACTTCGACCGCAAGCTTTACGCCTACGATATCCGCGGCAGTATCGCCCATTGCAAAATGCTGGCGAAGTGCGGCATCATCAAATCCACCGAGGCGAAAAAAATCATCACCGCCCTGAACCGCATCCGGCGGGAGTTCGAACGCGGCGAGTTCCAATACAGCGATGCCCTCGAAGACATCCATATGCACATCGAGCGCCGCCTCATCGAGCTGGTCGGGCCCGTCGGCGGCAAACTGCACACCGCCCGGAGCCGCAACGACCAGGTCTGCCTCGACGTCCGGCTGTACTTGCGCGATGAAGTGCAAGCCCTGCTGGTCCTGCTGGCGCGGCTGGAGAACACCCTGCTGGCGCTGGCGAAACGGCACGTCGATTACATCATTCCCGGCTACACCCATCTGCAACGGGCGCAACCCGTTCTGCTGGCGCATCACCTGCTGGCGCATCTGGAGATGCTCGGCCGCGACAAGGAACGGCTGGCCGAGTGCCTGCCGCGCATCGACGTCCTGCCGCTGGGCGCCGCCGCCCTGGCCGGCGCCAACTTCCCCATCGACCGCCAATACGTCGCCAGACTGCTGGACTTTGCCGCCGTCTCGCACAACAGCATCGACGCCGTCGCCGACCGCGACTTCATCCTTGAGTTCTGTTCCGCCGCCGCCATTCTCATGATGCACCTCAGCCGCTTTTGCGAGGAAATCGTCCTCTGGTCGTCCGCCGAGTTCGACATGCTGGAGCTGTCCGACGCCTTCGCCACCGGCAGTAGCATCATGCCGCAGAAAAAAAATCCCGACGCCGCCGAACTCATCCGCGGCAAAACCGGCCGCGTGTACGGCAACTTGATGTCCCTGCTGACCCTCATGAAATCCCTGCCGCTGGCTTACAACAAGGACCTGCAAGAAGACAAGGAACCGCTCTTCGACACCGTGGACACCCTCAAACTGTCGCTGACGGTTTTCGAGGCCATGATCAAAACCGCCCGGTTCAGGAAAATCCCCACCGACCGGCTCAAGGCCGGAGGATTCCTCACCGCCACCGACATGGCGGACTACCTCGTCCTCAAGGGCGTTCCCTTCCGCCAGGCGCACGAAATCACCGGCAAGACCGTGGCCTACTGCCTGGACCGAGGAAAAAACCTCGACGACCTGTCGCTCAAGGAATTGAAAAAAATCTCAGCACACTTCGACAAAGACGTATTCGGCTACCTGTCGCCGGAAAACTCCGTACAGCGCAAGAACGTTTACGGCGGCACCGCCAAAAAACAGGTGCTTCGGCAAATCGCCCGCCTCGACCGGGCGGCCGCCGGCTTGCGAAAAAAATCATGAAAACTATTTTTCCCAAAACCGGAATGGCAACACTCATCACCCTGGCCGTCGGACTGCTCTTCCTGGCCGCCCACCCCGCCGGAGCCG
>JBHHYO010000131.1:0-4656 GCA_046757665.1 Nitrospinales bacterium | reverse complement strand
GTTGCCCCGTCATACAAAATCCATCGTGTCTTTTCGTTAGCTCATTAAAGGTAATATAGATTTTTTCTTGGCAAACCGCAAGGAAAATTTTAACTTTTCCGCAAAAAATCGAACGCATCAAGCCGCAAGGCGTTGTCAGTAGTGAAACCGGCAAGCCAAAATCCTGATTTTGGTCTCCAGAACTTCGTAAACAAGTCGGTGTTCCTGATCGATTTGTCTGGACCAGCAACCGGATAGCTCGTGTTTCAGCTTCTCCGGTTTTCCTGTTCCTTGAAATGGAGTACGTTGCACTTCTTTGATCAGCTTGATAATCTTCAAGGCCTTTTTGCGGTCTTTCTTGATCCACCAGTCAAGATCATCAAAGGCGGAAGGATCAAATTCCAAGTTTTTCACGCGCCGCCTCGAAAGGAATTCCGTCCTTCCTGTTCTTTGCTTCCAAAAGACGTTGCGCCATGTTCTTACTTTTTAGAAGGTGCGCGGTTTCTTTTTCCGATTGAATTTCATTCCAGAGACTGATGGGCAGAATAATCCCCGTTATATTGCCGTTTTCATCTGAAATATACTGCAACGTTGCTTCACTCATTTTCTTTCTCCGGTTCCGGGCGCTCGACCATGTGCCGTGCACAAATGCGCTTCACTACTTGCATATTATCCCATGGAGGAAGCGGGCCGCAACCATTTTTCCCTAGCTTTCAAACCGTTTCGCTCTCCTTGCTCATCTGCAAGCTCTTCAAGGTATAGAGGTAGTGATACAGCCCCTTCTTCGCCAGCAGTTCGGCATGGGTGCCCGTTTCGACGATCCGGCCATGGTCGAGAACAATGATCTTGTCGGCATTGTGGATGGTGGACAGACGATGGGCGATGATAAACGTCGTCAACCCCTTCATCAGCCGCTCCAGGGCTTCCTGGATGAGGGTTTCCGATTCGTTGTCCAGCGCCGAGGTGGCCTCGTCGAGGATCAGGATGCGCGGATTTTTCAAAATGGCGCGGGCGATGGCGATGCGCTGGCGCTGGCCGGCGGACAGTTTGATGCCCTTCTCGCCGACGACGGTTCCATAGCCGTCGGGAAATTGCGTGATGAATTGATGCGCGTTGGCGGCCCGGGCGGCCTCGATGATCTCGCCGGGCGCCGCGCCGGGTTTGGCGTAGCGAATGTTTTCCTCCACCGTGCCGCCGAACAGAATCGTCTCCTGCGGCACCATGCCGACTTGCCCGCGGTAATCCGCCAGGCGGATGTCCCGCAGGGGGATGCCGTCGATGCGGATTTCCCCGCCGACCGGGTCGTAAAAGCGTTGCAGTAAAAGCGCCAGGGTGCTCTTGCCAGCGCCGCTGGGGCCGACCAGCGCCACGGTCTCGCCCGGCTCGGCGGTAAAGGTGATGCCGCGCAAAACCGGCTGATCCGGCCGGTAGTGAAACATCAGCTCCTGGATTTCGACTTTGCCCTGGATCGGCCCGAGCGGGCGCGCCCCCTCGCGGTCGCAAATTTCCGGCGGCGTGTCGAGGATGTCGAATATTTTCTCCGCCGCCCCCAGCCCCTCCTGCAAGCGCGTGAACATGCGCGCGAAGCTCCCCATGGGCCCGGCGATGATCGTCGCGTACAGAATAAAAGCGATCAGCTCGCCCGGCGTGATGGCGCCGGCGATCACCTCCCGGCCCCCGTACCACAGCAGAACCAGCGAGGCGCCGAACGCGATGAACCCGATCGTCGGCCCAAAAAACGAGGCGATCAGGATGCGCTTCTTGGCCGACTCAAAACTGTCCTCCACCGCGCCGGAAAACCGTTCGCTCTCCAATTGCTCGCGCACAAAGGATTTCACCACCTGGATGCAACTGATGTTTTCCTCCAGAATGGTCGTCGAGGCGGCCAGCTTGTCCTGGATTTCGGTTGACAGTCTTTTCAGTTTCCTGCCGAAGGTGCGCGCGAATAGAATCAGGATGGGAGCCAGCGCCAGAATCAAAAAGGTCAGCTTCCAGTTCATGTAAACAATGATGACCACCCCGCCGACAAAGCGGATCGACTGTTGCAGGGCGGTGGCGGGCAGGTCCACGATGATGTCCTCGATCTTGCCGATGTCGTTGGTCATCCGCGAAATGACCTCGCCGGTGCGCCGGCGGACGAAGAAACTGTAGGACAGCATCTGCAAATGCCGGAAAACGGTTTTCCGGAAATCCGTGATCACCCGCTTCTCGGTGCGGTCGAAAAGATAATTGTTCAAGGTGGAAAACAGCATCTGCGCCAGCAGGAGGGCGGAAATCGACAAGGCGACTTGGTTGAGTTGCTCCAGACTCTTTTGCACCATCACCACGTCCACCAGCCGCTTGACGAACAGCGGCACGGCCAGGTTGGTGGCCGACGCGGCCGCCAGAAAAAGGCTCGCCGCCAGCAGGGTTTTGCGGTACGGCCTCAAGAGACTCAGCAGACGTTTGCAGTTGCGCATTTTTAGTCCGGTGATATGTTGACGGGGTTATTTGAAGATATTAGGAATCGGCGGCAAAAGCAAAAAAATGAATGAAAATTTATTTGGCAAAAAGGATTTGTTATGTTTGACGTATCTCGTATTAAATGGTAGCATGGCTAATGATAAAAAGTTTCAAGTGCAAAGATACAAAGAAGCTCTATAACAAAAAATTCGTGAGGAAATTCTCAGGGGTTGAACGCCAGGCACGAATCAAGCTTGATCGGATCGATGCCGCGCCGACACTGAAAGCGCTGACTGCTTTGCCCGGCAACCGTTTTGAAGCGCTGATAGGGAATAGGAAAGGCCAATACAGCATCAGAATAAACGACCAATACCGCGTTTGTTTTAAATGGGAAGAAGGTCACGCCCACGATGTTGAAATAGTAGATTACCACTGAAGGAAGCAAGACCATGACCAAAAACTGGAGAGACCCCATACACCCCGGCGAGCACCTGGCCGAGGAGTTGCGGGAAATCGGAATGAACGGCAACCAATTCGCCAAGGCCCTCAATGTCCCCGGTAACCGGATTTATCAAATTTTAAACGGCGATAGAGAAATCACCGCCGATACAGCCAGGCGCATAGGGAAATTCTTTGGGACGGGGCCTGAAATCTGGATGAACCTGCAACAAAAATATGATCTGGAAGTGGCCGCAAAAGAGGGGGGGGACCTCAAGGACATCAAAACCTACAAGCCGCCCAAACAAAAAAACACCGCCCCAGGCGAAGCTAGGATTTCAGGTTCGGCATGACGCGATAGCGGCAAACCGGGTTAAAATTCTCTCTTGAGTGAGCACCCACAGAGCAACGGGGTAGGGGGATAGTAGGGGGGAAAAGGCTTCGTTAATTCTCAGAAAGATTTTGAGCGAGTGTCCATTGCCGCGTTTAAGACCCGGACAATCACGATTCCCCTTTTTGTCGGTCGATAAAAAATAACGTAATCTCCGACCGGAAAACTTCTTAACCCGGGAGCCAGTTCCTCTCGGCTTTGCCCCATATAGGGTTGGGCCGCCAGGGCTTGGCATTTCTTTTCGATTTTGGAAAGAAACCGGTCGGCGTGTTTAATGCTGTCCTCGGCAATAAAAAGCCAGATTCCCAGCAAGTCGTTTTCAGCCCGAGGAAGTTTTGAGATTTCCGGCATTTACTTCATTTGACTTTTTTGCCAAGTCGCTTGCGGCCTTGTTCCTTGATTTTTTGAAAATCGAGACGGGTGGGTTTGCCGCTGGACAACCCCTCCCGGATTTCCTTTTTTAAAACTTCCAGTTTTGCATTATTTAAAATATCCCGGTCTTTTAGAAGGCGCAAACCTTCGCGGACGACCTCGCTTGCCGATTTATATCCGCCCCCTTTTATTTTTTGATTGATAAATTTTTCCAAATCGGGGGTTAGTGAAACATTGGTGGTCATGGATCAAGCCTCCTTTCTACGTTTTTTATAGTATGCTGGTTTTGTCAAAAAATGTCAATATTTGACAATCTATCGATCATGGCTGGGAGAAGAGAAGGGGACAAAAAAGATGTAAAGGAACCATAATGTGCCGCTCGTTGGAAGGTCAGACAACGCAGGGATGTATTTCTCGGTGGAACCACCCAAAGCCGTTTAAAACTAACCCCCCAGCCGGGGCACTGTCAAGCGAATAGCGTCACTGTACATTATATCTTTTCCTTAGAGATTGGACGGAAGAACGAAATTCCCTTAGTTCAGTTATGTCCCCTTGGAGAATATATAAAGGTTGATTGGATTTTAAGCTTGTAAAATCCAAATTTTCAGAAAAGGGCTGTTGATCCACTTTTATAATAACTACAAATCCCCCTAAAATAAATTTATAAACTCGTATCCTTTGTACTCTATATCGAGTGGGAGAAAGCATGATTGTGCTGTAGTTGGAGGGTTTGAATTTTGATACTATTATTTGGAACGCCCTGAATTTATCAGGTTGCTTGTTTTGAATCATATCTTTTAATTTTTCTTCATAGATTTCACCCACATCTACTTGGCTATAATAGCCTCTTTCAGAAGCCGAAGCTCTCCAAAGAATAGACAAGAAAAATAGTTTTAATTTTTCATAATCAAAATTTTTAATTTGCAGAAATCTATCGTCGTTATTTTGGATGGGAACTGATAGTTTGTCGAAATCTTCCATAAAAAATTTACAAGCGTAATTGTCAGGAATTTTAAAATGTTCCTCACAGTCTT
>JBHHYO010000130.1:0-4802 GCA_046757665.1 Nitrospinales bacterium | reverse complement strand
GAGTTTCCGGTTGTGAAGAACCGGATTTTTTTTGACCATGCCAAGGTGGCGCCGATTTCCCTGCGGGTGCGTGACGCGGTGCGGGCGTTTGCCGCGGACGCCGCCGAGTTCGGCACCGCGCACTACGCTGAGTGGATGCGCGGCGTGGAGGATGTCCGCGAAAGTTTCGCCCGCTTGATCAACGCGGACCCAAGCGAGGTCGCCTTCGTCAAAAACACGTCCGAGGGAATTTCCATCCTGGCCAACGGCATCGACTGGCGCGACGGCGACAACGTCGTCGTTCCCAACATCGAGTTTCCGGCCAATGTGTATCCCTGGATGAACCTGAAGCGGCGCGGCGTGGAAACGCGCCTGGCGCGGTCGGTGAACGGCCGCGTGCCGTTCGAGGTAATTGCCGACCGGGTGGACGACCGCACGCGCGTCGTCTCCGTCAGCTCGGTCGAAGCCAACAGCGGCTTCCGCAACGATCTCAACCGGCTCGGCGTGTTTTGCCGGGAGCGCGGTATCTTCTTTTGCGTGGATGCCATTCAAAGCCTCGGCGCCCTGCCCATGGACGTGAAAAAAGACCACGTCGATTTCCTCGCCGCCGACGGTCACAAATGGCTGATGAGCGTCGAGGGATTGGGAGGGGTTTATGTTTCTTCGCGGGCGCTGGAAAAAATTCATCCCGCCGTGGTCGGCTGGGACAGCGTGGTGAACGCCACGGACTATATGAATTACGATTTCACCCTGCGCCCGGACGCGCGCCGGTTTGAGGAAGGCAGTTTCAATGTCATGAGCATCCGCGGTTTGGGGGCGGCGCTGTCGTTGCTCCACGAGGTTTGCGTGAAAAACATCGAAGCGCGCCTGATGGCGCTGGGCGATTGTATCCTGGAAGGATTGCGCCGGCGCGGACTGAAAATTTTAAATTCCACGTTGCCCGGCGAGCGTTCGGGAATCATTTCCTTCGCGGCGGCGGACTTGGCGAAACTCGCCGCCGTCATGGAGAAGAATCGGATTTCCCTGACGGTAAGGGACGGGCTGGTCCGCCTCTCGCCGCATTTTTACAATACCGAGGCCGAGGTGGACCGGTTTTTTGCGGTTCTGGACGAGTGCGGCGTCAAAGGATGACGGGAAAGACCTGAATGATGTTTGCCGTGTTTCTCAGTTCCGCCAGAGCCTTGTCCGTCGGCGGGGAATCGATATTGATCACGGCCACGGCCTTGCCGCCTTTTTCATCCAGCCGGCCCAGGTGAAAACCGGCGATGTTGAGATTGTTTTCGCCCAGAATGTTTCCCACCTTGCCGATGACTCCGGGCTTGTCGTTGTTGGTCAACACCAGCATGTATTTTGAAAAAGTCGCCTCGAAGTTGTATTCGTCGATTTTAATGATCCGCGGGGTTTGTTTTGCGGAAAGCGTTCCGCCGATGTCCCGGCCGCCGTTATCCGTGGTGACCCGCACCTGGACGGCGCTGGTGTAATCCTGGATTTCGTTGCTTTTGGATTCTTGCACCTCGATGCCTCTTTCCTTTGCGATATAGGGCGCGTTAACCATGTTCACGCCGTCGATAGTCTGGGAAAAAAGGCCCTTGAGAATGGTGATGGAAATGGGCGTGACATTCAGGTTCGCCACGTCGCCGTTGTATTGAATCCGCACCGAGTTGATCGCCCCATTGATCAGTTGGGAAATCAATTTTCCCATGTTTTCGCCCAATGCCAGATAGGGCCTGATTTTTGCGAGCAGTTCGCCGTCGATAGAGGGCATGTTGACGGCATTGCGGACCTCTTCGTGTTTCAAATAGTCGATGATCTGTTCGCTGATGATGAGGGCGACCTTGTCCTGCGCCTCGCCGGTGGAAGCGCCCAGATGGGGGGTGGAAATGATTTCATCCATTTTCAGAATAGGGCTGTCGGGCGGCAGGGGTTCTTTTTCATAAACATCCAGCGCGGCCTGCGCCACTTTCCCGGCGCGGATGGCCTCGACCAGCGCTTCGTGGTCGATGAGGGCGCCGCGGGCGCAGTTGATGATCCGCATTCCGGATTTCATTTTGTCGAACGCCGCTTTTCCCAAAAGCGGACCGCCCGGTGTCGCGGGGGCGTGCAGGCTGATGAAATCCGAGCGCGCCAGCAGGTCATCGAGTTCGACGACTTCGACGCCGACTTTTTCGGCGTGTTCCCGCGAGATAAACGGGTCGTAGACCAGGATTTTCATGGCGAGCGCCTTGGCTCTTTGGGCCACCACGGAGCCGATGCGGCCCAGCCCGATGATGCCCAGGGTTTTGCCGTACAGTTCGACGCCCATAAATTTTTTGGGAGTCCACTGGCCGCTTTTCAGGGAGGCATTGGCCTGCGGGATATTCCTTGCCATGGACAGCATCAGGGCGACGGCGTGTTCGGCGGTGGTGACCAGGTTGCCTTCCGGCGCGTTCATGACGATAATCCCCTGCTTGCCGGCGGCGTCGAGGTCGATATTGTCCACGCCGATTCCGGCCCGGCCGACGACTTTCAGGCGCTTGGCGGCCTGGATGACGTCCGCGGTCACCTTGGTGGCGCTACGCACGATCAGCCCGTCATAGTCCGGGATGATTTTGATCAATTCTTCCTTGGACAATCCCACGTTGACGTCAACGTGGATACCGTCCTCGGTCCTCAGTTTTTCCACTCCGAGAGGCGACAGGTTGTCGCTGACCAGAACTTTCATTTTTTCTCCCCGGCGTAAGCCTCGAACAGGATTTCCTGCGCCGCGGCGACCCCAGCGCCGAATGTCACCGCGCAGTTGAATTTTCGCAAAGCCATTTCGAGAGCCGAAATCGCGATGATGGTGTCAAAGGTATCGACGTATCCCAGGTGGGCGATACGGACGATTTTTCCTTTCCAGTCGTCCTGGCCGCCGGCCATGGTAACGCCGAATTCGTCCCGCAGGCATTTGACGAGCTTGCCGCCGTCGACGGTTTCGGGGACAAAGAAGCCGGTGGCGCTGTCGGCGGGCGCCTCCGGGGCGATCGGTTTCAGTCCCAGGGCCTTGCCAGCCGCCCGGGTGGCCCGGGCCAGCCGGTTGTTGCGGCGGTGTATTTTTTCCAATCCTTCCTCTTTAATGTCCTTCAACACTTCGCCCAACCCGATGATCAGCGAAACCGCCGGGGTGTAGGCCGAAGTCTGGGAAGCCAGGTTTTTGCGCTCTTTTTTGAGGTCGAAATAAAACCGCGGGCATTGGGAACGGTCGGCGAATTTCCAGGCCTTTTCGCTCAAACCGACCAGGGCCAGGCCGGGGGGAAGGCGCAAGGCTTTCTGCGATCCGGTGACCAGGGCGTCGATTCCCCACGGGTCCATGGGAAGTGGAAACACGCCCACTCCGGTAATGCCGTCCACCACCAGCAGGGTGTCGCGGTCGCGGGTCAAACGCGACAAGGCCTCAATGGGATGGGCGACCGTGGTTGATGTTTCGCTGGCCTGCACCAGGACTCCGCGAATGTCTTTGTCGGCGTCGAGAAGCGATTCGATTTTCGCGGGATCGGCGGCGCGGCCCCATTCGACGTTGTGCCAGGTAATTTTCATGCCGTAGGCTTCGCCGATTTTCCCCCAGCGCTCGCCGAACTTTCCGCCGTTGACGACGAGGAGCTTATCGCCGGGGGAGAAGAGATTGGTGATGCAACTTTCCATAGCGCCCGTTCCCGTTGCCGCCAGGATGAGAACATCCTGCTCGGTTTGAAACAGGTACTTGGCGTCTTCTGCGGTTTTGCCGAAGATTTGGCTGAATTGCGGGGTTCTGTGGTGGATCATGGGGGTGGCCATGGCCAAGGCCACGTCTTCCGGAACCGGGGTCGGGCCGGGGGCCAGTAAATAGTTTTTGCGCATTCTTTTTTCCTTTAAGGCTGACTTGCGTTTACGAAGAAGTTGTTTTTATCACGACCGTGCCGGCCATTTTGTCGTGCCAGGTTTGTCTTTCCTTGTCGAAAAAGGCCCAAACGAAACCCAGCAGGAAAACGGATGCGGAAATCGTCAGGCCCATGAACCGGGTCCATGCGGTTTTGTAATCCATTTCGCGGCCATCGCCATTCCGGCGGACCACTTTTATGCCCAGCAGTTTTTTGCCGGGCGTTTGTCCCGTGGAGCCGGTAAAGTAAACGAAATAGAAACCCCACAACAAGGTCAAAATTAATGAATAGATCAAAAGAAAAACGGCGATCTGTTGTATCAGGTCCACCTCGCCCGCCATCAAGCTGTCCGTAATTTCCGCCACGTCCAGGTCGTACTTTTGGGTGAGGGGGAAGGTGATAACATCCCCTCCAATGGTCAAGATCAAACAATCCACGCAGAGAGCAAAAAATCGTCGCGCGAAACCGGCAAGTGGATAGTTCATCAATCCCTTTGTTTGTCAGGCGATCAGAGACGCTCGGGTTATGGGAGCGAAAAAACCCTCGTTAAATCATGGGGAATAAAACAAGGAAACGGCACCTTGGGAAGGCGTGAATTATTTGTTCGTCAGTTTTTATCCTCGTCGGGTTCTATGCTAAAGTCCAGTGTGTCGTCCTCATCGTCGGATTCGTAGGATTTGTTTAAATCCGGTTCGGGCGGTTCCGGTTCAATGTCGCCGTCCAGAGCGATTTCGTTCTCCGTCTCATCGGCGTCTGCGGGTGGCGCCGCGCCTTCCGCCGGTTCGATTTCAAGTTCCGAGTCGAAGTCAAACTCGACATCGCCCGTTACCGGCTCCGGGGACGCTTCCGGCGCCGCGTCTTCCGCCGGTTCGATTTCAAGTTCCGAGTCGAGATCAAACTCGACATCGCCCGTTACCGGCTCCGGGGACGCTTCCGGCGCCGCGTCTT
>JBHHYO010000129.1:0-5045 GCA_046757665.1 Nitrospinales bacterium | reverse complement strand
GAAGGAACCTTTGCATAAATATCCTTGGTTGATTGTCATTGCGCGGAGGCGAAGCCGACAAAGCAATCCAGAAAGGACCCACTCCCACCGGGCGTGGCCCGCGATGACACCGGGGGAGGACTTATCTGTGTTCATCGGTGGTTCAGTTTTTTGCTTTTCTCTGTGTCTCGGCGCCTCTGTGGTGATTTCGGCATTGTAAATTTTAATCTTCAAATGGCGGCCTTCGACATGCCAAAACCGGTCCTTACAAGTCATTTAAAATCATGTGGATAGAAGGCGAAATCCGATCCGGGTTTTGGCCGTTTTGCCGCGAAATTCGTTGATTTTTTACCTGACCGGAAACCGGGACAACGGGTTGTGGCGCAAAGGTTTGCCGGGTTTGCAGGCTGACGTTTCGACTATTTCGTTCCTCGTTTTTCAAAAAATTTTTTTCCGCGAAAACCGGCTCCGGTCAGGCACAATCGGTTGGGTAAACGCCCGCAACTTGAGGATGCGGGCGGGACCGGTCAGGTAGTCGGCTAATGGGTGATTCATCAATGGAAAGGTTCTGGAAAGATGTCCTCTGGAGTGCGCTGGACCGGCTGTTTGGGCGCGCGCGAAATCCTCTCCCGCCTGCCTCAATCGACTGGCGCGACATCCGTTCGGTTTTGGTGATCCGTCCGGACCGGCTGGGGGACGTCATCCTTTCCACGCCGGTTTACGAATCGATCAAGCAATCCTTTCCGCACATCAAGGTATCGGCTCTTGTCGATCACCGGCAGGCGGAGGTTCTGCGCGACAACCCCTTCGTGGACCGGGTCGTTTGCTTTCGTCACGGACACCCCCTGCGGATATTCAGGGAATTGAACGAGGAGAGGTTCGATGCGGCCATCGTTCTCAACCGGATGTTCAGCGCCACGGCGGCGGCGCTGGCGCTGTTTTCGCGGGCGAGGGTTCGGGTGGGATACGAAAACCAGCGGGGGGCCTGGGTGTTTCACGTCAACGCTCCCCAACCCGGCGGGGGCCAGCACGAAATCCAGCACAACCTCGGCTTACTGCGCTTCCTCGGCTTCCCGGAGATCCGCGACACGCCGACGATTTATTTCAGCGAGGAGGTGACGCAAACAGTCGATGCGCTCCTGGCCGGGGAGAACCGGCATCCCGGCCGGCCGCTGGCGCTGATCAAACCGGGAACCCGCGTCGCGGAATGGGGCTGGAGCCTGGAAAACTTCCGCGCCGTCGGCGACAACCTGCTGGCAACCGGCCTGGCCGAGGTCATGATTCTTTGCGGTCCCGGAGAGGAAAATTTGCTTGCATCGCTGACACGCGGTATGCTGAGCCCCCCGGTGGTCCTGCCCGTGCTCGGTATCAGGGAACTGGCCTGCCTGATCCAGCGGGCCGATCTGCTGGTTTGCAACCATACCGGGATCATGCACCTGGCCTCGGCAGTGCAAACGCCGGTGGCGGCCATCTTCAAGCACGGCGACGCCAAGCGCTGGGGACCTTATCGAACCCGAAACGTCATTTTGGAGGAAAGAGGCGCGGAGCGGCTTTCTCCGGAAACCGTTCTGCAAGCCATCCGGCAACTGCTTCCTCCTCCAACTTCCTGAACCCGTTTCATAAAAAGGACCCGTCTTTCATGAACGAAAAAACGCGGCACGCAAAAGCAAAAACGCCGGGCGCGCAAGGGCTGATCTTCGACGAGCCGGTGATTTTCGAATTGGGCTCGCCAGGCAGAAGCGCCTGCGACCCGCCCGCCGATGACATGCCGGACGTGGATATCGAAACCCTTCTGCCGCCGGCGGAAGTCCGCGGCGAAATCGACTCCCTGCCCGAGCTTTCGGAACCGGACGTGGTGCGCCACTTCACCCGCCTGTCGCAGTGGAACTTCGGCATCGACACCAATTTTTATCCGCTGGGGTCCTGCACCATGAAATACAATCCGAAGATCAACGACGCCCTGGCGCAACTGCCCCGCTTCGCCGGCCACCATCCCCTGACCCCGGACGAGTTTTCCCAGGGAACCCTGCGGCTCATGTTCGAGTTGCAGGAATACCTGCAAGAGATCGGCGGAATGGACCGGGTGTCTCTGCAACCGGCGGCGGGCGCGCAGGGAGAGCTGGCGGGGATGCTGATGATCCACGCCTGGCACGCGGCGCAAGGCGCGGCGCGCCACAAGGCGCTGTTGCCCGACTCGGCGCACGGCACCAACCCGGCCAGCGCCGCCCTGTGCGGCTACGAGGCCGTCCCCATACCCTCCGACGCGGAAGGGTTGATCGACACCGGAAAATTATCGGCCCTCATGGACGAGGACACGGCGGCCATCATGCTCACCAATCCCAACACCCTGGGGAAATTTGAGCGGAACATCCGGCAAATCACCGGCATCGTTCACGAAAAAGGCGGGCTGGTTTACTGCGACGGGGCGAACCTGAACGCCCTGATGGGCGTCGCCAAAATGGGCGACATGGGTATCGACGTCCTGCATTTCAATCTGCACAAAACCTTTTCCACGCCGCACGGCGGCGGCGGACCCGGCGCGGGGCCAATCGGCGTCAAGGATTTCCTCGAACCCTTCCTGCCCGTCCCGATGCTCGAACACGGTCGGTCGGGGTACCGCCTGAATTACGACCGGCCGCAATCCATCGGCAAACTGCGCGCCTTTTACGGCAACTTCGCCATCCTGTTGCGGGCTTACGCCTACATCCGCGCACTGGGCGCGGAGGGCATCCGCTGGGCGGCGCGGGCGGCGGTGCTCAACGCCAACTATGTCCGGGCAAAGCTGGAGAATCACTTCCACACCCCGTTCCCCGGCCCCTGCCTGCACGAGTGCGTTTTCTCCGACAAAAACCTGGCGCCGCGGAAAGTCTCCACACTCGACGTCGCCAAGGCGCTCATCGACTACGGGTTTCATCCGCCGACCATTTATTTTCCGCTGATCGTCAAGGGCGCGCTGATGATCGAGCCCACCGAAACCGAATCGAGGGAGACGCTCGACCAGTTCATCGAGGCCATGCAAGCCATCGCCCGAACGGCCGAAACCGATCCGGAGAGTTTTCACGACGCGCCGCGCCGCGCCAAGGTGTCGCGTCCCAACGAAACCCGCGCCGCCCGCCAGCCGGTGCTAAGGTGGAAACCATCGATAAATACGGATAAACTGAACTTCCCCTGGAATTGTGGACACGCTAAAAAGTATGGATAATATACTTTTGGAGGTGTGTCTATGGGAAGGAAACGGCGGAGTTTTAGCAAAGCGTTTAAATTGGAAGCGGTTCGTCTGGTTATCGACGGTGGCGAGAGCATTGCCCGGGTGGCTCGTGATCTGGGTGTTCGGGACACGATTTTGGGTCGTTGGAAGCAGGAATATGAGAAAGACCGACTGAATGCTTTCCCCGGGCAAGGCCAACTGAAACCGGAAGATGAGGAGTTGCTACGGCTACGACGGGAGAATGCACGTTTGCGCATGGAGCGTGACATTTTAAAAAAAGCGGCGGTCATCTTCTCGAAGGATTCCCAATGAGATACGTGTTTATCTGAGCATTTTTCAAAAATCATGCACGGAGGAAGAGGCTTTTCGCTAAGATAATTTGTGCTATAAAGTTTTTTGAGTTTACGTTAAAATGATTGCAGGTAATTTTATAGAGGCCTAGTTTATGCGTCACTCACCAAAAGCAGTAGCAAACTATTTCCTAAAAAAGGCATGGAAAGAAAAATTCAGCTTAACTCCTATCCAAGTGATAAAGCTCGTCTATATTGCACACGGATGGACATTGGCTGTTTTAGGTGACTCTCTTATCCACGATGAAGTAGAGGCTTGGCAATATGGACCTGTTATCCCCGCGTTGTACCGGGAATTCAAGTCCTTTGGAAATAAGCCCATTGACAAGCTTGCAAAAAGTAGACTACGCGAGGACGAGGTGTATGTGGAAGCGATTGCTGAGTTCTCTGAGAAGGAAAAAGAAATCATGGATGCTGTTTGGGATAAGTATGGTAACTGGAAAGGTTTTCAACTTTCTGATTTAACCCACAAAAAGGGAACCCCTTGGGACATCGCCTATAACAAGAACAACGGTCCGGGCAAAACTCGGATAGTTATAAGCAAGGACCTGATTAAGAAACATTATTCCAAGTTGGCGGAAGCTGAAAATGCCAACGGATGAATCCCTTCTTGATAGGCTCCGGTCAGCAGAGGAAGACGAAAAAAATACTGAGCCAACTCAGGAGTCAGTTAAGGAACTTGAGACTTTTGATAAAGCTTTTCAAGAACGTCATTTAGATCGCCTTGATCTCCAAAATAAAGCTTTAAAGGAAACCACCGAACTAAGAAAAACTTATTCTGGAAAGGTTTTTAAGTTTTTAGTAGGGTGGAGTTTGGGTGTAGGTCTTGTCCTTCTATTGCAAGGATTCAAAGTAGGGGGCTTTGATTTACCAGAAAGCGTTTTAAATGTTTTAGTCGGTAGCGCCACAGCCAATGTGGTTGCCTTGGTTAGTTTAGTAGTAAAGGGGCTGTTCCCTAAAGATATTTCCCTTCCAGAAAAATAAACGTTCGTATCGAAAAAGACTCTCACGAGACAACGCGGAAGATGTCCTCATCCGTGTGGTATCCCAGAGCCTTGGCGCGGGGCACGAATTTTTTCCTCAGCCGCTCCACTTCTTGCAAGGTCAGATAACGCCGGAGCATATCCTGAACAAACTCCTCGCAATCTCGGCCTGCGCGTTGGCATTCCTTTTCCAAGCTTTGCTGAAGGTCGTCATCGAGACTGATTGTAATGTTTTTATTCATATCGCAATGATAACATAAACAGCCGATTCAGAAAAACAAAGGAGATGCTTCGCGCCCTGTCGGGCACAGGCAAGCTCAGCATGACAGATAAAAAAAATTCTCTTTAATTGACCTTTTCAGCGCCCTGTTATCCATATGACCGAACCCGCGACACCCAAGCGCATCATCGACCTCGGCGCCGGCTTCATGTCCGCCAAGGTTCTGCTGACCGCCGTGGAGCTGGGAGTTTTTACGGAGTTGGCGAAGAGCGAGAAAACGCTGGCGGAACTGCGAGCCTTGCTGG
>JBHHYO010000128.1:0-5218 GCA_046757665.1 Nitrospinales bacterium | reverse complement strand
ACTAGCGGCGTGGCGATCCAGCCGGGCTACGCCCGGTGGGAATGGTCCTTTCTGGATTGCTTCGGCTACCGCCTCGCAATGACAGCCAAGTAAGGATACTTACGCAAATCTCCCCTGGCGGGCGGCAAAGCATCAATACATGTCAATCGAAGAACCAGGCCTCACCAGCCCTCTCTCCACCATGCTGGGACTATGCGATATACCTTCTTGACCCCAGTGGGGAGAGACAAGGCCTCCTGAAGCCAGAGGAGGCTTTTTGTTTCGCTGTCCTGCCAAGCCTGTCCCCTCTCCCCGCGTCTGCGTAGGGAGAAATTCGGGCAAAAAAAAACCCCCTGTGCCCGGTTGGACAGGGGGTTTTTGAGTTGCTTGAGCGTTTTTAGAACTTCACGTCCAGCATAACGTAGGCCCAGTCGGAATCGTCACCTTTTCCCGTCCCGGGAGCGCGGGAAGAAAGCAGATCGTCTGTGAGATCGCCCGAGAAGAAATGTGAGTAACCAAAGGTGAACTTCGTGCTTGGGCTGTATTTGTGAACCCACGTCAAGTCCAGTTCCTGGCCGAGGTCGGTGTTGCCGACGTTGCTTGCCGAAATATTGGCCAGGCTACCGGTGCCGATATAAGCCTCCTGCTGGGTAAAGAAAGCGTGATAATCAACTTTGAATATCCAGTTTTCGAGGGGTTTGATGGACCCCTTGATGGCTACGTCCTGCAATCCCAAACCACCGACGACGTCGGAGGTTACGCCAGATCCGCCGCCTCTGCTCGTCAGGCCGATGTTCAGGAACCGATCCATAAAGCCATAAAACTTGTGGCCTGTGTCGAACAACGTGTCGAATGAAGCGACCTTACCTTCTTTAAAATCCTTTTCGTCGGTGCCGGAAAGGTAGTCGTAATAAAGGGTAATGGTCGGCTGTACGCTACCGCCGAAGTTTTTGCCGGCGCGCACACCAAACATGATGGCATCACGGTCCCATGCCGCGACCGTACCCGTATCGGAGTCAAAGACGTTCGCGTCACCAAACTGGTAGTAAAATTCCCCGCGGTAATCAATGCCGAACAACTTGCCGGCCTGGCGAAATCCCGTGGTAAAGATGCTGTTGGGGACGTCTATGCTTTGAGACCTTACGGAGGCGGGATCGGCTTTTGTCGGGCCGGGAGACTCGTCAATATTGTTGATTTTGTTGTTGAGAGCCACAAAGTAAATGGACAAGTGGCCCCCTCCGATGTCCTTGAAATCCATCCTGAGCAAATGGGCATCCAAGTCCGTGTTGTCCGTTCCGGTATCGCCGTTGCCGGTATCGCCGTTCTCCCTCGCCTTGGAGTAGGTGTACCAGAAACTCAACCCCCGGCTATTGGTGCGGAAAAGCGAAACACCGTCGTGAGACTGGGCGCCCGCGGTCCAGAGGGTGTTACCGACGATTCGATGGCCATCAAAAATAACTTCCTGGCGCCCGAATTTCACGTTGAGAGGCAAGCCATAAAGGTCTTTGATGGTGAAATAAGCCTGATGCACGCCGACGGAGTTGTCCAGGTCATTAACGGTTTCCGCCGCGTTGCGAATGGAAGCGGGGCCGTTGGTCGGGCCTCCGCTTTGTCTCCGGGTGTCGGCTTGACCATCGACCCTTACGCTTTGCAACTGAATGAACGCGCTGGTTTTGTCGTCGATGGATGCCGTGGCCTGCAAACGCACCCGATTTATGAGAAAACTGCTGCCATCGGTATCTTCGTTAAAATCTCTATCTTGAAATTCCCAACGCGGACGCAACTGGCCTCCCAGCTTGATATCCACTGCTTCCGCAACCGTCGAGCCCACAAACACTAGTGCGACAACCCACGCTAACGCCGCCAAGAATCTTCTGCTCATGCTCCCTCCTCCATCGGGTGTGCCCCAATTATCGAGTTTCAAGTACTTGCTGTCGCAAGCTTACAAAAAAAAACCCGTGATTCTTCCAAAAAGTAAACGGATACATCGTTTTTCCCAGTGGTATTTCCAGCTTCCGCCGGGCTTGCCTTTTGCGTTCGGGGCTCTTGGCCGCCTCACGCCTCAACCAATCTGCGCTCATGGAGCCCAATCATACGTGAAAATTGTGCTTGCTCCCTTTCCCAGCAAACCTCCCGGCTGGACAACAGCGACATGAATTTTTCTGCTCCCGGCTTTTGGATCGTCTACGATTTGATATGCGGCGATATACCCTTTCTGCCGCTTGGTTTCGTAAACTTTCGCAAAGCCCTCTTCATTGATGCCCAGAATTACCAGGCTACTGTTGTTGACGACCACCATACCGGCTAGAAGAGCGCCGCCTAACCGGTAATTTCTGGGAACGAGTATGAATCTTCTATTCCCGTTCCGCTCCAGCAACAACCGGCCCCGGTAATGAACCGGCTTGCCCTGGGGCGTCAGGTCAAAGTCCTTTACGCCGACATCGATCAGGCGAGGGTCGTGCCCATAATACTCATCGGACTTTACCAGCAAAACGCCGTCGGCAGAATATACTCGCAAATGGTAATCATTGTCAAGAATAATTGTTTCAACATCTTTATCAAAATTGATGTCGGTCTGGGTTAACCCGTAGAGAATGAACTTCATTCCGCTGACTGGAGGGGTTTTTAATTCCGGGCCTTCAACGTATTTTTTGTTTCTGTACAGGACCGTTTTGATGCCGCGTCGAAACGGCCCGTCATATTCCGCCCGCTGGGAAAGGAGCCTGGGCTTGGCGTTGAACGGATGGATGACGTGGAAATAACGATCGACCTTGTCCCACAGTTTTTTAAAACCCCGGTGTCCGGCTTCGATGACAAAGGACCCCAGGCCGTCCAGATATTTGCTGGTCACGAAAATTTCGGCTTTGCCGTTGCCGTTGATGTCGGCGACATCCACGGAGATAAACCGGTGCTCGCCCCGATTGACCCTGGCTTGCGCGATAAATTTGAATTTGCCGTCCAAATATTTATAAATCAAGACCCTGTGGGAATCGATGATTGCAAATTCGTCGGACCCGTCGCCGTTGATGTCGCCAACGTCAAAATCCACGATTTCAAAAGGGAAGGTTTGCTTGCCGACAAAATTCACCTTGTCATTGCCGGCTGAAAAATCACTTTGAACCGTCTGGCTCCTGTTTTTTCCGGCAACGGCGGTTCTGGCGGGAGATTGGCCCGACAAAATCTGCGCTTGTTTTACAACCGAACCGTCCCGGGCCGAGACCAGCCGGTACTTTAAAACTGTTTTACCTTTCAGGGGGCGAAGAGCGGCAAACAGGAGGTAGTCCACTTTTACCCGGCCACGCAACCGCTGTAAATTTTTCGGGTTCAGGAGGTCCCTGGGGCGCAATCCGGATTCCAGCATCCACAGCCCCAAATCGAAAGAAGGCACCTCGAAACGGGGACGCCGGTTGAACTTTTTTTCCAGGTCGAGTTGCAACCGGTCCGAGCCCGGGGTTTTTGCCGCCCCCACTTCAACCGGCGCCAAAAGCAAGGACAGTTTTTTGAACGGACTGCGAACCCCGTCGCCGGCATGAACGTCAATCGACGGGTCGGCGGTCATGGCACGGGAAAAATCCTTGCGAACTTCCAGGATTTCCACTTCCCCCAGGTCGGTTTCCATGCGCCCCAGTTTTTTGCCCGTTACCGGGTGAATCAGCTCTTTTCCGAAGCGAATCAACTTCAACCGGTCGCCGGGCTTGACCGGCTGTCCCCGTTTCAAATCCAGAATCAGCTCTCCCTCCCGGACGGAGACCACGTAACCTTCGGTGAAGGGGAAAAGGTTTTCGACCTGGCCGACCAGCCGGTCAAGGGCGGAAAAGGATTCTCTGTCTTGACCGGCCCCCGGCGAGCCGGCAAGAGAAAGGGCAAGCAACGCCCACAGGAGGATGGCTGTCTTTTTTTTGGGCATGGTTCGATCGACCGTTTTCCTTTTCCCCTGGGGAGTTGTCATGACTCTGCCGAGGCTCGGTTTGCTGAAGTTTATTTCAGCAATTGAACCGTGACGATTTCTCCCTCGCGCAGTTCGGTGGCATCCCGCGGAAACACCAGCAAGGCGTTGGCGTTGCTCATGGATTTCAGGATGCCGGAGCCTTGCTCCTCGCTGGGATTGACGGAGTATGCGCCATCTTTCCAGGCGATTCGGGAGCTGAGAAAATGTTGCCGTCCGGGTTTTTTGCGGATGGTCCGGGTTAATTTTGCCTCAACGGTCTTGTTCGCCGTATCCGTGCCGCCAAGCATTTTCCCAATCGCCGGGCGGACAAACTGCTCAAAAGAAACAAAGGAGGACACCGGGTTGCCGGGGAGCCCGAAAATGGGCGTTTGGCCGATCTTGCCGAAAGCCAGGGGTTTGCCGGGTTTCATGGCGACTTTCCAAAAGAGCATCTCCTGGCCCAGTTTTTTCAAGGTGGCCTTGACCAGGTCGTAATCTCCAACCGAAACGCCACCGGAGGAAATCACCAGATCGTTTTTCAGGGCCTGATTGAATTTTTCCACCAGAACCTCTTCCCGGTCGGGGGCGATGCCGAGATAAACGGGGATGCCGCCGGCGGAGCGAACCTGCGCCTCCAGCATATAACCGTTACTGTTGTATATGGAAGGGCCGGTCAGGGTTTCATCCAAATCCTTGATTTCGTCCCCCGTGGAAATAATAGCGACGGAAGGTTGTTGGGCGACATAAATATGGGAACGCCCCACCACGGCCATCATGCCGATGTGGGCCGGTTGAAGGGTGACGCCTTTTTTGATGACCACCTCGCCCTGGCGAACGTCTTCTCCCGCCAAGCGGATGTTTTCGCCGACATCGGCTTTGTCTTTCACCAAAACATAGTTGCCGTTGGCCTCCGTATCCTCCTGCATGATAACGGCATCGGCGCCCGGCGGGACGGGAGCGCCGGTCATGATGCGAATGGCCGTTCCGGGCCGCACCTGGCTGTGACCGGTATGGCCGGCCTGAACGTTTTCCAGCACCTCCAGCTTGACGGGCCGGTCGGCGGTGGCGGAACGGACATCCTCGGCGATCAAGGCGTAGCCGTCCATGGCCGAATTGTCCAGCGGCGGATTGGGCCGCCGGGCGACAATGTCCTCACATAAAACACGCCCCAACGCCTGGCCGATGGGCACTTTTTCCTCTCCTCGAAATTCGATTTTGGAGAGAATGATTTCCAGGGCTTCCTGCACTTCAATCATGTTGCCGCCCTTTCCTTGGCCGAGCCGCGGTTCCCGGCCCGCAATCGATTTTTAG
>JBHHYO010000127.1:0-5264 GCA_046757665.1 Nitrospinales bacterium | reverse complement strand
GGGATTACTTGCAAAGACGTGTCCGAATCCAAGTTTTTGAACGATTTGAGTATAATAAATCCGATGATTTTGAAGGGTACAAATTGCTTTTGAAGGATGCAGGGTAAGCCCAAAACATGCGGCGAGCAGCCGGTCTTTTCGATCCAAAACTAGGGAGGGCCTCCGAAAAAAACTTCTTGGTCTTTCATGAAACAGGCTTATATTTTTTCGGAATTGTACGCTTTTGGACTATTTGATCTATATAGGTCAAAGGTACGTTCGAAGCCGGACATCACCAGAAGTACGGCGTTTTGTTAATGGAAAAATAAAGCAATTCCGAAACCCGGGAAAAGAGGAAATGCTCAAACTATATGGTTCTTTTAGCCCCGATATGAGAAAAACTTTAGAAGATGAGATAGACGAGGAGTTATGGTCTGCCGCGGGAAGTATTGTTAGTCAAAGAAATACTTTTGCCCACGGGAGAAATGAAGGGATATCATTGGGGCAGATAGAAAATTATTATGAGCGTGCGTACAGGTTAATGAACAAAATCGGAGATGAGTTTAAGTAGTCTTCAATATGCACGAAGCTTTTAAAAAATGGGATGCTCAAGATTTTTAGATTATGGTCCAGAGAATACGCAACCTGATGACCTTAATCCGCATTTTGCGGGAGCGCGGCAACTGGCCGTTGATCCGCCATTCGCGCAACCAGTTGCGGAATTTCATTCTCTGCCGCGACGGGCTCGGCAAGCGGCCGCTCCTTTCCCTGATTCCCTACTGGTATTTTATGTTGAAGGGCGTGGACGCCCTGGTCTGGCGGCTGGAAACCTTCGGCTTTCTGTTCCCTCCGGGGACGGACGAGGCGGCCCGGCGCCGCTTGAACCGCTACATTTCCGGGGACTGAGGCGGCGTGGCGATCCAGCCGGGCCAGGAGCGCCAGCGATTCCGAATAATCCGCGACGGCGGTTTTGAGTCCGCGGTTCCAGACGGCCTCCAGCGTTTCCGGAGTGATGCGCCGCGTCTTCCACGCGGTGTCCCGGGCTTTCAAGGTCAGCGAGTCGTCGCCGAGCGTTTCCCGCCAGCCGGTTTCCCGCATCACCACATAAACTTTTTTGTGCTCCGCGACAAAGCGGCGCAGTTCGCCGGGGTCCTGGATATCGAAAACGGGGTGCGCCGTCAACACTCCCAGCCGCGCGCCGTTGTTCCCCAGCCGGTAAACCGCGACCGGCGCGCCACTGGTGCCGGCACTGCCGGTTTTCAGTATTTCGGCGGCAAACTTTTTCATCGGGTAGCGGTTGAAAAAAGGGATGGCCTCGCCGTTGACGAGGGTTGCGGTGACGATTTGCACAAACGCCATGGCCGCGATGAGCGGCCATTTCTTTTTGTAAAGGTACAGCACGATCAGAACCGTGACGCCGAAGACCAGGAAAACCGGCAGGAAATAGACGCCGAAGGGGACCCGGTCGATGGAAAAAAAGACCGCCACCGCGCATCCCACCGCGACCGCCGCCACCCCGTAAAACAGGAGCGTCAGGAGGAACGGGATTTTGAATCCGGGCGAGCGCAGTCCGGCGCCGAACTTTTCAAGTTTGGTGAAATAATAACCCAGCAGTATGGCTATGAAAGGCGATGCCGGTAGCATGTAGCGGCTATGCTGAATGCGTAGCAGGCTGAACAGCGCCAGCGGTACCAGAATCCCCAGCCAGCAAAACAGCAGGGAGCCGTTGGCGGGTGGCTCCTGTTCCTGTTCGCCGCCGTCCCGCTTGCGAAACCAGGACGCCGCGCAGGCCAAAAGCCCCGCCACGGCAAACAACGACCACGGCAGGTAATAACGAATCAACACCCACAAAAAATAAAAGCTGAAGGGAACGTCGTGAAAAACGCGGCCGCGAACCTCCGCCGACAGCAGATGATTCATAAACGCATCGCCATGCAGGACGTACATGGCCGTGAACCAGGGAAGATTGACCGCCAGGATAATCAGCGTTCCGGAAAACAGGCGCAGTTGCGCGAACAGGCGCCAGCGCCGGGTCATCGCCAAAAATAAAAAGACGGTCGCGCCGGGGAGGATCACCGCCGGAGGCCCCTTTGTCAGGAATCCCAGAGCCATCGCAAGGTAAAAGAGAATGAAATTCCTTTTGCGGTTCGTTTCGTCCTGGACCCCGCACACGAAAAAATAACAGGCGGCCAGGATAAAGCCGTTGAGCGTCATGTCCGTCGTGGCCCAGCGCGACAGCAAAAAGTGCAGGTAAAATCCCGGCAGGATAAGCGCGCTCAGCCAGGCCGTTGCCCGGTTGAACAAGCGCCGTGCCAGCAGGAAAACCAGGGCGACGCACAGCGCCCCCATCACCGCCGAGCCGAGACGCGCCACGGCGGGACTGAATCCGAACGCCTTGTAGGCCGCCGCCATGATCCAGTAGATCAGGATGGGCTTGGCAAACCGCTTTTCGCCGTGATAATAGGGAGTCAGGTAATCGCCGGACTTGACCATGGTTTCAACCGACTCGACATAGTAGCTCTCGTCGGTGTGGTAAGGCGGAACCTCGCCCAGGCGCCAGGTCAGGGCAAAAAAGCAAGCGAGAACCCACACGGCCAGCAGGGGAACGTCGAGTTTGGCGGTGGCCGGTGGTGGTTTGAATGGTTGCATGGGCGCGATGGGAAAAGTTGGGTTGGGTTACAATGCTTCGTCACAACGTCCGGGCGATTATAACACCCACGTTTTTGCGAAAAGAAACAAAATCAACCGCCCGCTCCTTTCTCGGGAGAGCTTTGCATTTCTTCGCCGCCCTAGTGTCATCGCGAGCCGTTGCCAGCGGCGTGGCGATCCAGCCGGGCCACGCCCGGTGGGAATGGGTCCTTTCTGGATTGCTTCGTCGGCTTCGCCTCCTCGCAATGGCGCGATTGTCATCGCGAGCCGTTGCCAGCGGCGTGGCGATCCAGAAAGCCCGGATTGCTTGGCTACCGCCTCGCAATGACAGTCAAACAAGCATACTTGGTCTCCTTCCCGGGGGCGCCGGCATCAACTGTGATAGAATCCGGACCCGGCGGAAACAACGCCCGCCCGGATACGAGCCCATGAAGATTTCCTTTTTATGTTTTGACGTTTCGGACAACTCATTCGCGCGGGCGGCCCTGCTGGCGGGAGCCTTGGCCAAACATTATGACGTGGAACTGATCGGGCCTGCCAGGCAAGGCGGCATCTGGCCGCCGTTGGCGGACACCCGGCTACCCGTCCGGTGTTTCCCCTGGCGGCGTTACCCCGGATTCCTCGCGACAGCCGGGGACATTCTGAAAGCCATCGACGGCGACGTGATATTCGCGTGCAAGCTCCGTCCCACAAGTTTTGGGCTGGGGCTTCTGAAAAACAGCCGGGTCCCCTTGCTGGTGGATATCGACGACTGGGAGCTGGGATTTTTTTATCGCCGCGGGTTTTGGAGCCGGCTGGGAAAGTTCCTGAACCTTTCCAATCCGAACGGCCTGCCTTACACCTGGATGATGGAACGCCTGGTGTCCCGGGCGGACGGGGTGACCGTCAGCAACCGCTTCCTGCAAAAACGGTTTGGCGGGGAATTGCTTTATCACTGCCGGGACACCGCCGCGCTGGACCCGGCCAAGTTCGACCCGTCAGCCGTCAAAAGAAAAATCGGACTGCAACATAAAAAACTGTTGATGTTCCTGGGAACGCCCCGGGCGCACAAGGGCATCGACGATGCCGTCCGCGCCATGGAAAGCGTCCGCCATCCGGACGTTCAACTGGTGCTCGTCGGCTCGCCGGCGGGGGAAGCCGACCCGGCAATGTATCTTGCCGGGGCGAAAGACAACATCACCGTCCTTTCCGCCGTTCCCTTCGCCGAACTTGGAAACTATCTGGCGGCCGCCGATGTCGTCCTGATTCCGCAACGCCGAACCAGCGACACGGCGGGACAAATGCCGGCAAAACTTTTCGATGCCATGGCCATGGCCAAGCCGGTCATTTCGACCCGCGTTTCGGACATTCCGGACGTCTTGCGGGATTGCGGTTACCTCGTGGAGCCGGGCAATGTTCCGCAATTGGCGGAAGCCATCAATCACGCCTTCAGTCATGAAGACGAAGCCGGCAGGCTGGGGCAAAAAGCGCGTGAAACGTGCCGGAAACTTTATGATATCCGCGTACTGGAAGAAAAATTGCTTGCCCTGGTCCGCCAGGTAACCGGGCGCGGACCGGGTTGATCACCTCCCAACCTTCCCGATGTCGTTAATTTTTTTTGTTCCGAGACGTTGACGATCCCTCATCTTTGACGTACAATTGCTTTACCGTGAACAGGTTAGCATCCATCGGCATGAAAAAAATCGTTGCGTCGATCATTTTGAGTCTTGTCCTGACTGGGTGCGGAACCCCCGGTCTAACCGCAAGACCCGATCTCCAGTTCAAGCAAATCACTCCGGAGATGGACATTCGCATGGCAAACCTGCGCAAGCAGGGTTGCACGGGCGGCACTCCCATTCTGGACAAGGATGTTGCCTGGGCTTATTCCATCATTCCGGGTGGCGGGCAATTTTATACTGGAGAAAGCGAAAAAGGAATTTATTACCTGTTTGGTTCGGCTTTGATCGTTCCCTATTTCGTGGCTTTTCAGGACGCGCAAAATTCGGTGGATTTTTATAATTTTCAACACGATATCGAGTACTGTACGGAAAAGCTCCGGCTGGCCCGGCAACTTGGACAACAAACGGGAAAAGCGGACGTTCCGGAATAACCTTCCCCGCTCCGGCAGGTCAAAAACCTTTGAATTTACACAGGTTGTCCGGTTTTATGAAAAAAATGAAAAAAAAATAGCATTTGACCTTTTGCTGTGATATATTTAACTGTTAGCTTCTTTTCGATCCAAACCAACCAGCCTTAAGAGTTTTCCTGATTAACAGAATTGTTGCAAATAAAAATTGAGCTTGCGATAAAAGCAATTTAAGTGTTGAGCTGGCGTAGCTCAGTTGGTAGAGCAGCTGATTTGTAATCAGCAGGTCGGGGGTTCGAGTCCCTTTGCCAGCTTCAGGGTATTGATATAGATTTAACGGGTTGCCTCCCGTCCCGCAAGGAGAGCGGACCTTTATGCTTTGGGAGTTTGGCGGGGCTATCCTCCTGGATATTGGGGAGGTTCCCGAGTGGCCAAAGGGAACAGACTGTAAATCTGTCGGTTATGCCTTCGGAGGTTCGAATCCTCCCCTCCCCACTTTGTCATTTTTTTGCGTCAAATTGCGGGAATAGCTCAGTTGGCTAGAGCGTCAGCCTTCCAAGCTGAGGGTCGC
>JBHHYO010000126.1:0-5626 GCA_046757665.1 Nitrospinales bacterium | reverse complement strand
CCCCCTCCAGGCCTTCAACTTGCCGGATCAAAAGGATGCCCGCCACGGCATACCTGCACTTTGCGCTATATATAAGGGGCGGGCAACGCCTGCGGGAAGAGGGCTGACTCGTATCAGGTAATCAACCGGCGGCAAGCGCAACCGGGCGGGCCGGACGACCGCGACCGGCGCGGCAGGCGCGGTCAGGTGGATAAAAGATCGGGTGTTTCCCGCCTTCCCAGGTATTGTTTCAGACCACGATGAGGTTGGCGAGGTTGACGGCGAGGGTTTTGCGTTGCTTCAGTTTGGTAAAGAACACCTGCACCTTCAGGTTGTCCTCGCCGCCTTCGCGCTTGATGACCACCCCCGCGCCGAACTTGGGATGGATCACCTTGGTGCCGACGGAGTAGGCCGGCGCGCCGGGGGACGGAAGGGTCTCAGCCGGGCGCCATCGGGAAGGCTCGCCTCCGGAAAAATTTTCGGCTGGCGCGGCAACGAACCGGCTACCCAGGCTTTCGGCGCGCTCGATGACCTCATCGGGAATGGATTGCAGGAAGTCGGACGGGAAATTGCTCTGGGTGTTGCCGAAAATTTTCCGCCGCCGGGCATTGCTGATGAACAGTCTTTGCCGGGCTCTCGTGAAACCGACGTAACACAGCCGGCGTTCTTCTTCGTATTCCTCCTCGTTTTGCATGGAGCTGATGTGCGGCAGTAAGCCGTTTTCCATGCCGATGATGAATACCGCCCGGAACTCCAGCCCCTTGCAGGTGTGGAGGGTCATGAGGCGCAGAACGCCGCGCGCTTTGCCGTATTCGTCGATGTCCGAGGCGAGGCTCTTGGAGTCGAGAAATTCTTTCAGCGGCGCGTCGGCGTTTTGTTCGACGAACTGATCGACCGCCGCGTAAAATTCCTCCAGGTTGGCCAGGCGCTCGCGGTTTTCCCGGGAATCGGTTTTTCGCAACATGTCGAGGTAGCCGGTGCGGTTATAAATTTCGAGCAGGAACTCCGGCGCGGGCCGGTTGCGATGGATGTTTGCGAGGTGGTCCAGCAGGCCGACGAACGCGGCGATTTTCCCCGCCGCGGCGGGCGTGACGAGGCGTTGTTCCCCCGCCCGGCGCAATCCCTCCAGCAGGGGGAGGCGGTGTTGATCGCACCAGGCGGAGATTTTTTCAAGCGAGGTTTTGCCGATGCCTCTTGCGGGCAGGTTGACGATACGCGCCAGGGCCACGCTGTCCGCGGGGTTCAGCACCACGCGCATGTACGCCATGATGTCCTTGACCTCTTTGCGTTCATAAAACTTCAACCCGCCCACCACTTGATGGGGAATGTTTTTTTTGCTCAACGCATCTTCCAGGGCGCGGGACTGGGCATTGAGCCGGTACAGCACGGCGATGTCATCCAGGGACACGCCCTCCTTGCCGGACAACCCGAGCACCCGGTCGCAAACGGTTTCGGCTTCGTCGATGGCGTCCTCGGCGCGGAAGTAGACGACCGGCGCGCCTTTGGCGTTTCGGGTCCAGAGCGTTTTATCCTTGCGCCGGACGTTTTCGCGCACCACCGCGGCGGCGGCTTGCAGGATGTTTTGCGTCGAGCGGTAATTTTCCTCCAGCTTGATGACCGTGGCGCCGGGGAAATCGGATTCGAAGTTGAGGATGTTTTCCAAATTGGCGCCGCGCCACTGGTAAATGCTTTGGTCGTCGTCGCCGACGACGCACACGTTGTTGTGGCGCCGCGACAGCAGGCGGATCAATTGGTATTGAACCCCGTTGGTGTCCTGAAACTCGTCCACCAGCAGGTAGTGGAATTTTTCATTGTAATAGCGGGCGACCGAATCGGCCTCGCGGAACAGGCGGACCGCAAGGATCAGCAGGTCGTCGAAATCCAGCGCCCGGTTTTCGCGGAGCGCGTTCTGGTACGAGCCGTAAACTTCGGCGGCCTTCAGCTTCATTCCATAAGACAGGGACTGCCTGTCTATATCCTGGGGCAGGATGGAATCGTTTTTGAACGTGCTGATCTGGTTGAGGATCGCCTTGGGGGCAAAAGCCTCCGTGTTGAGGGAGAGGGATTTCATGCACTGCTTGACCAGGGCCAGCTGGTCTTTTTTGTCATAGATGACAAAATCGTTGGAGTAGCCCAGCTCGCCGATGTGCCGCCGCAGAATTCTGAGGCAAAAGGCATGGAAGGTGCTGATCCACGGCGCGGCGGGGAGGTGGCCCAACATGTTGCGGACCCTTTCCAGCATCTCCCCCGCGGCCTTGTTGGTAAAGGTAATGGCGAGGATATGTTCCGGCGCAATCTGTTTTTCCCGGATCAGGTGAACGATGCGCGAGGTGATCACCCGCGTTTTGCCGGAGCCGGCGCCGGCCACGACTATCAATGGGCCGTCGGTGTGGCGCACGGCCTGCAACTGCTGGGGATTTAAATGTTGCAACGACATGTTGTGGGCACTCCGGGCATTTGTTCTTTGGGTCGGCGCGGCCGGGTTTCGCTCAGACGAGGTGCATCCAAACCACCGAGGCCAGGGCTTCGGTCAGGCGGGGCGACAGATTCAACGACTCCGTCCGCCACAGCTCCAGACCTTTGGATGCGGCGTACTCCTTGAAAACGACATCGATGTCGTAAATGATCTCTATGTGATCGCAAAGAAAACCGAGCGGCGCCATGAGCACCGTCTTGCGTCCGTACCCGGCGATCTTGTCGAGAGCCGACTCCACGGTAGGCCCCAGCCAGGGAACGGGAATAAAACCCTGGCTCTGATAAGTTTTAAACCAACGGAACGGTTTGACCCGCTCGACGACGCCGCGGATGGTTTTGTCGTATTCCTCGGAGTAAGGGTCGCCGAAGTCCAGTGCGTCGGCGGGGATGCTGTGCGCCGTAAAGACAGTGTAAAACTGTTCCTGCCCGCTTTCCCGGATTTTTTCGGCGGCGGCGGCGTAGCGTTCGGCGAAGGCTTCGGCCAAGCCGGGATGGTCCGCCCAGCTGGCGATGTACCGGACCTCGATGTCGGCGCCGCAATCCGCGAGCGCCTCGCGCAGTGTTTTGAAATACCGCTCGGTGCTCCACAGGCTGTACTGCGGAGCCAGGCAGACGGCGAGGAGCTGTTGAACGCCATCCCGCACCGCCGCGGCCACGGCGTCGCGGATATAGGGGCTCCAGTTTCTCATGCCGCAGTACACCCGGAACCGGCCGCCGTCCCGGTTGAGCAGGTTTTCCAGGGCCTTTGCCTGCCCCCGGGTGATCTCCAGCAAGGGCGAGCTTCCGCCGATGGCCCGGTAACGCTCGCTGATGGTGCGGATCATTTCCGGCGTCGGCTCTTTGCCGCCGCGGATGTTTTTCAGGTAAAGCGGGATATCGTCAACGGAGTTCGGGGCGCCGTGCGCCATCAACAAGACGCCGGTCAAGGGACTGCCGTTAGTCATGGCGGTATTCGTGAACCATGTCGACGACGGCCTTGACGTGGTCCACGGGGGTGTGTTGCAGGATGCCGTGGCCCAGGTTGAAGATGTGCCCCGGCCGGCCGGCGGCACGCTTCAAAATATCCCGCACTTTTTCCTTAATCACCGGTATCGGCGCAAACAGGGTCGAGGGGTCGAGGTTGCCTTGAACCGCCTTGTTTTCTCCGATACGTTTCCATGCGTCGTCCAAATGGATTCGCCAATCAAAACCGATCACATCTCCGCCCGCTTGCGTAATCTGCTGGAGCATGGAAGAGGTGCCGGTGCTGAAATTGATCACGGGCACTCCGGTGCGCTTGAGTCCGTCCATGAGCCGTTTGCTGTGCGGCAGAACAAATTCCCGGTAATCGCCGGGGCTGATGCAACCGATCCAACTGTCGAAAACCTGCAAGGCCTGGGCGCCGGCCCGGACCTGCATGTCAAGATAATCGACGAGAACGCCGCTGACGGTTTCCATCAACCGTTTCCAGGTTTCCGGATGCTCGTACATCAGCAGTTTGGTTTTTGTGAAATCCCTGGATTTCCCTCCTTCCACCATATAACTGCACAAGGTGAACGGCGCGCCGGCAAAGCCGATCAGCGGAAGCTTGCCGTTGAGTTCCTTCCGCGCCAGGCGAATGGCATCGGCGACAAAACCCAGTTGTTCGTCGGGATTCACCGGGCGGATTTTTTCGACGTCGCTTGGTCCGGTGATCGGTCGGGGAACCACCGGGCCGTCTCCGGCGGTGAATTCCAGTCCGAGCCCCATGGGTTCCAGCGGCAACAGGATATCGGCGAAAATGATGGCCGCGTCAACTTCCATGACGTTCAGGGGTTGCAGGGTTACTTCCACCGCCAGTTCCGGAGTCTTGCACATTTCGAGAAAGGAGTATTTTTCCTTCAACGCCCGGTACTCTTTCATGTAACGGCCGGCCTGGCGCATGAACCAGACCGGCGTAACGTCAACCGGCTCGCCCCTGCAAGCCTTCAAAAATCGAAAGTCACCATTCGAGTCCATAACACACCACGATCAATGAATTGGTAAGAATTGATTATAGGCTGGCCGGCGGAGGAATATCAACGGATTTATCATGAACGCAAAAACAGTTACCGTGCGTCGTACAAGTCGAAAATCGTTCGGTTGTCCTCGTCGCTGAGTTGTCCTATCAGCGCGGACCGCTCCTGGGTTCCATATCGGTAACGGAGGCGCTCGAACAACTCGCGCCTTTTTTCGTCCCCGCCGTTGCGCGGCGTATTATGGAGATATTGGTTCAAATGAATAAACGCAAGGAAAGGTTTGCCGGCAATATGGAAATAATAATCCGTGAGAATCTTATGGATCTCTTTGTTCTCCGGGTTGATCAGCAATCCCGAATACAGCGCGTTCAACGCTTCCTCGTAGCGCGCCAGGTTGCCGTAAACCGCTCCCTGCTCCAGAAACAACCTGTCGTCGTCTACATTGAAAGCGTTCAGGCGTTCATACTCCGGAACCGCGGAGTCCCATTGCCCGTTCAGGAAGAACGTTTTGGCCCGGTTCCGGGCAAGGCCGGCGGTCTGGGTTGCTTCGGACAATTTTTTCCGGTGGGCGCGCAACTCATCCCGCAGTGCCGCTTGCATCGGCGCGCGCTCCTCCAGTTCCAGCAGGCGGCGCAGGACGGGGATTTCCTTAAAATAATTTTTCTCCTCCTTGTGGTAATAATTCAGCAACATTTCATACAAAGATTTGTTGGCGGGTTCCAGCAGTGTGCCGATCAGGAGAAACCTGACCGCCCGGTCCATCTGTCCGCGGGTTTGATAAATCACGGAGCGCAATTTGAAAGGGTATGCGTGAAAGGGGAAAACCTCGATCGATTGCTGGAGCATGTTTTCCGCTTCCGCAATGTTGTTCTTCTTGAACAGGAACCCGGCATAGAGGTCATAAATGGACGCCAGCAGGGATTTACCATGGGTGTGGTCGAGGTCGATTTTGTTTTCGACGCGCCAGCACTTGATGGCGAAGTTTTCGGCTTTCCTCAGGTCGAAGAGTCTGGGGTTGGCGAAATAGGCTTTTCCCATGTTGGAATAATCGACTTGCCGTACGGGGATCAAATGTTCTGGCTTGAGAAAAACAAAGAACAGAACGGCCGCCACGGACACGATGGCCAGCGTCTCCCGCGGTTTTTTTCGGCGCAGGGTCTGGATGATTTGGTCCGTGGCGTAGGCGGCGAAGAGGA
>JBHHYO010000125.1:0-5974 GCA_046757665.1 Nitrospinales bacterium | reverse complement strand
GCGCGGGTGTCGGTTCGTTTTTCGGCACCGGCATCGGCACGGCGTTCGGCAAACTTTTCGGCATCGGTGGGCCAAAGCTCAACGAGTCGGAAAAACAGGCCGGTGATGTTTTTAAACAGATCAGCGAAACGGTGGGCAACTTCGACACGGCGCTGGCGCTGACGGCGCTGAAAGTAGGCAGTGGCACCGGATTCGACTCGCTGGGCGACGGCATCAACGCCCTTGCCGGGCAAAGGCAAATCCCCGACGACGCCTCGAGCTTTATCCGGCTGGGGTTTTTCCGCGGGTTGACGAATCTGGTCAACGATCCGTCCGTTGGACTGGGAGTTGTTGCGGAAAGCCTGGCGAAGTCAGGGTTCGGCGGCTCCGGGCGCGCGGCGTTTCTCGACGGCCGGGCGGAGGGCCTGTCGATCGAGCGAGATTTCCCGGCTTTACTGCCGTTGTTGGAGCGTTTGGAAATTCCGCGGTTCCGCCAGGGCATCGGCTTCGTGCCGTTCGACGACTTTCCGGCCTTGCTACACCGCGGCGAGCGGGTGTTGACGGAAAGCGAGAACCGCGGCTTTTCGGGACCGCCACCGGACACCGGCGAGCTGGCGAGGATCGGCGCACTGCGTGAGGAAGCCCTGCGCGAAAGGCAAAAAACCAATCGCCTCCTGGAAGATATCCTGCGCGCGGTGGACCGCGCCGAAATGAATATCCAGGTCGTCACCCCGGACGGCGAAGTCCTGGTGGAGGAGAGCATGAGGGAACTGCGCCGCCAATTGAAAACCCATGAGCTGACCATCCACGCCGGCTCGATCGTTAATGATTGAGTGGATAATCGCCCGGTGCAAACCGGTGAAAGTTTTAGAAACAGAGGGGCAAAATCCGAACGAATTTTGATCCTCTGGAAAAGTTTTCCGGATAATGCTACAGTCTTCGGTTGAATGGTGCATATTTCAAAATTAATGGGAAAATCGTTTCATGCGCAACTTAAAAGACTTGTTTTCCCCCAAGGAAAATAGCCCGTTTAACCCCGGCAAACCTGTTCCATTGGAGCATTTTGTCGGACGGGAGGAAGAAATCGCCCGGATTCTACGGGCGGCGGGGCAGGTGGTTCGTGGGAGACAGGAGAATATTTTTATCACGGGAGAGAGAGGAATCGGTAAAAGCTCCCTGGCTTCCTATGTGCGGTATGCCGCTCAGGAAGAGCATAAGCTGGCGGGTTTTCATGTGTTGCTTGGCGGGGCCGAAAATGTCGAACAGATGGCCGAGCAGGTTATTTCGCAAATCATCGAACAGACCCATCAAAACAGAACTTTTGATAAGGTTAAAAGTTTTCTCGGCAAATATGTTCAGGAACTTGGTCTGTTCGGCGTCAAATTGAATATGAAAGCGCTCCGCCAGGATGCGCCGGGAGTCGCATACAGGTTTCTTCCTTTTTTGCGCCAAGTTTATTTGTCCTTAAAGGAGGATTATAAGGGATTGGTTCTTATTTTGGACGATCTCAATGGAATCACCCGCACCCAAAAGTTTGCCGCTCTTTTGAAAAGCATGGTGGACGAGATAGCCGTCAGTGGCAATCCCCTGCCTCTGCTACTCATTCTCATTGGGGTGCCGGAGCGCCGCGAGGAAATTCTAGAACATCAACGGTCCGTCGAGAGGATATTCGACATTGTAGAGATAAATCCCTTGAAAAAAGAATACGTTAAAAGCTTTTTCATCAATGCTTTTAAAAGCGTCGGTATGTCCATCGAATCCGACGCCTTGGACAGGATGGTTCTTTTTTCCGGTGGGTTGCCCAATCTGATGCATGAACTTGGGGATGCCGTGTTTTGGGAGGATAGAGATGACAATGTGGATCGAGTCGATGCTATCAAAGGTACATTGGTTGCGGCAGACAGCGTGGGCAGGAAATATTTTTCTTCTATTTACAAGGCTCTTCGAAGCACAGATTATCATTCTATTTTGAATAAGCTGGGCGCTGTTGAGTTTGACTTGAGTTTTGAAAAATCGGTTGTGGAAAAACAGCTTACACCATCGGAAAGAAACAAGTTCAACAATTTTCTACAACGAATGAAAAGATTACATGCCCTAAATCCTGGAGATATTCAGGGTGAATGGGTATTCCCAAACAGGTTGGTTCGGCTTTACTTGTTGTTGGAATCCTCGCGCAAGGAAACAAGGGGAGGCAAGGCGAGATAAAGTAAGCTTCGTTTTTTAAAATTCAGCGTTACCGTTAATTGCGGAAGAAGGGATAAGGCCCGGCTGGGGCTTTATCCCTTTTTTTGTGGCCGGTGTCGCATTGTTTTTTCAGGGAGGGTGCCATGTCCATCGACTGGAACGATTTCAAGTATTTTTCCGAGGACGAGTTTCGTCCGCCGGGTTTTGACGGCGCGTTGCCCATGGGCGCGGGTTTTCTGCTCAAGCTGGAAACTCTGCGTCAGCATGTGGGCAGTCCGGTCGTCATTCATGCCAATGGCGGATTTGCGGTGCGGGGGCACGCCGAAAACTCGCTTCACTATATGGGCCTGGCGGCCGATTTGCATATCCGCCAGGGGGAAAATGCCGCCGGCAACGATCCGGCCTCGCCCCGGGACATCGTCGAGCAGGCTCTTCTGGCCTACAAGTGGACGTTTCTCAGCATCGGGATTTATCCCTTCTGGAACCGCCCCGGCCTGCACCTCGACGATCGCACCGCCATCGGCAAGGCGAAAGCGGTGTGGTTCAGGGATCGGCAAGGGAACTACCATTTTTATCCCTACGATCAATTTCATCGTTGCATCCGGGAACTGACGCTTCTGGTTTCCGCTGAAGGAGAGGCGTGATGCGCCCGCTCATGCCGCGTGTGATTTCGATGCTCTGGATTCTGGCTCTGGTCTCCGGCGCGCCGGTCGAGCGTATTGCGCCCGGCCTGCACGGCCATGTGAAGGTTTGCGCGGCCTATGACTTCGTGAATCGGAAATGCAAGCGGTGGAAACTCATCAAACACACCGAGGAAAAAGGATCATGAACAAAACACATGTTTACAAAACGACGAACGACCTCACCATCGAACTGCTCAAGGGAAAAAGCGAGCCCATCCTTTGGAACATTTACGAGGACAACCGGACCATCGTCCCGGTTTCGCCGACCATCACGCTGAAAAAGCCCGACCAATCGGATTTTCCCGTCGCGGTTGTGGAGCAGGCCATGACTGTCGCGGGCGGCGGGGCGGTCAGCTACACGATGCCGACGGCGAACACCGGCCAACTGCTGGAAAACTGCACCGGCACCATCCACTACGTTTTCGATTCCGTCGCCTACCAGTTCGGATTCCTGTTCGATATCGTGCGCTCGCGTTTGGAGATGGTGATCACCGACGAGGATTTGTTCGACGAATTTCCGGGACTGCGCGAATCGGGGTATCGGCAAATCGGCGCCGCGTCCGCGGCGGGGACCGTTTCCACCCTGGTGGATACGGCGCAATTGATTCAGCCGGATGATTTCTGGACCGGCGGCGCCGTCGAGTTTCCCGCCAGCGGCGAACGGCGGAGCGTGACCGATTTCGATTCCGCGACAGCGACCCTGAGCTTCGCTCCCGCCCTGGCCGTCGCCACGGCCCCCGGGAGCAAATACATCGTGTCGCGTTCTTTTCGCAAGGAGCGCGCGCGTGCGTTTCAGGACATCATCGAGCGGTTGCGCAACGCGGGCCGGCGCGCCGCATTGATCGTCGATTCCCATCAACTGCGGACCGCGCACATTCTGCTCACCCTTGCCAAGATTTTTCGCGGCTTCGTCAATTCGGAAACGTACCGGCAACTTTCCCGGGATTATGCCGAGATGTACGACCGCTTGTTTCAGGAACTGCGGCTGGATTATGACGCAAACGAAGACGGGGCCATCAACGACAGCGAAGGCCTTCAATCCAATCAGGGAATGCTGGAAAGATCGTGAACCGGTTTTTTCCGCCGCCGTTTTTAACGGATAACCCCAAACCCAGGGAGGAACGTTCATGGGATTGCAAGACATTTTGAATCAAGTCAAGTCGGTGCTGAACGAAACCCGGGAGTTGCAAGCCTCGCCGGTGGTGTTCAACGCCGACCACGTTCCCGACACGGTGCAACACAAAAGCTACCGGCTGGTGGCCGGGCCGATTCAGTCCAGCGCCGTCAGCCAGGGAAACGGATCATTGTGTTCGGAAAAAAGCCGTTTGCTGTTCGTTTACGTGGCGGTCAGAAACCGCAATAACGAGCAGAAAGCCCATGAGGAGCTTGTCCGGCTCGAGGAACTCATCGAAAAAAATCTTCTGACCGACCCGCGTACCGCGGTCTATCTGAATACGTTGCAAAACGTGGAGACGGATGCGGACGCGGAAAACCTGTTCTGGATCATGGAAATGGTTTTTGACTTCGACTACCGGCGCGATTTTTAAGTCTGCGCCGGGGCGCTAACCGCGCTCATTCATCAACTTTATTTTTTGCAAAGGAGCCGTTATGGCAATCAACATCAAGGAAAGAGGGGACATCATTGCGTTGTCCATGAAAAGGCAGTCGGCGTCGGGGGCCGTTTCCGCCGCCGAGAATCCGCAGACGCTGGACATGATCGTGCCGTTCGACGAAGGCAGTAAAATCGATATCAGCGACAGCCGGGAGTCCAATCAGAAAGAAAAAACGGGCATGGCGGAACCGACGAAGATCGACGTGGGGGAACGCGAGGCCGCCGGGACGCTCACCAAGTCGAAGGCGCAACCGAATCTTCTGGCCTGGGCGTTCGCCATGATCGCCGGGGACCATTCGGAAACGGCGGCGGGTTCGAGCGGCCACGCGCACACGTCGCAGATGTCGAACGCCGTCGAGCCGTCATTTTTCACCGTCGCCCACCGCAAGGGAAACCTGGCGGACATGCGCCGCCACACGGGGATGATCATCGACTCGCTGGGGCTCGCCATGACCAAGGGGGCCAACCTTTCCGCCACGCTGGGGCTGAAGGGCATCGGCAAGTTCGACGACCAGAGGTTCAGCGAAACGGTGGCCGGGCTGGACAACGACACCACGCTGGCCTTTACGAAGGACATCCACGGCGACTCGCCGGACAACGTCACCGTATGGGCGGATACCAAAGCCGACGGCGTTCCGGATACCGAAGTGACGGTGACCGCCGTGGACAATGGGTTGAACCAGTTGACGATCACTTCCCTCGGCGGCGCCGGCGCGGCGGTGACGTATCATTTGATCTATACGCCGAAAAACAGTTTGGCGGAGTACGTCTGGGCCGACTTCAGCGCCCTTGCCGCGGTGGAGGAGTTTCTGCCGCGCACCAAGGATATTCAATTGATCCTCGGCGGGGCTTATGACGGCTCCGACATCGTCGGCGGCCAGGTTGCCAAGTGCGAAATCAGCAGTATCAATTATCAATACAACGCCAACGCCGTGATCCAGAAATGTTTTCGCGGCGGGGCGCTACCGGTGGACCACGCCACCGGGATCGACCTCGGCGACATTTCGCAGACCCTCACCGTGGACCGCGACATCGTCGATTTCATCATGGGATACTGGCACGAGAAGAACCTCTACCCCGGCATGAAAATCCATGCCCTCAGTCCGGCGGAGTTCGAGACCGGCCAGCGTTACGAAGTCGAAATCCTTATACCGAAGGTCGGTTTTCTGGACAACAAGCACAACGTGGTCAAGGGCAAATGGTCCTCGCAAAGCAGTCTCGTGGTGTTGAAAGACGATTCCGCGAACAACTATCCCTCCATCATTTTCAAGGTCAAAAACCAGCAGACGGGATACCTGGCATAGACCGAGCGCGAAAATTGAAAAACGTTCAAAGGGATTAACGGGATGATGCTTGCTTTTAAAGCGTGCAAGCTGGAAACGTGATCACTTTTCCATCCCGTTAATCCCGCCCAGGCGTTTTTTATTAATCACAGCTCTGGCGGACATGGCGGCGGCGTTTGCGACGTCGGCGATTTTCAAGGCGTTCCAGGGCGGCTTGAACGTTCTCGGTTTCA
>JBHHYO010000124.1:0-5983 GCA_046757665.1 Nitrospinales bacterium | reverse complement strand
ATGATAACGGTTCGATCCCCCGCGCTCTATCCTGTTAGAGAGCCCCGAAGGCTAGGGTGCCGTGAGAGCCGCGGGGGAAGCCTGTGTCCTCTTGAAAACCTTTTTCTTAAATGGCAACGACCGTTCTTCATAAGGCCGGGATTCTTTCAGTATATTCCAGACGATTTCACTGAGGCGCCGGGCCAAGGCGATCACCGCCGTGTGCGGCCCTTTACGGGTTTTGCGTCTCTCGAAAAAAGCCCGACAATAAGGAGAACCGCGGAGGGCAACCCAGGCGGCCTCGACGAAGGCCCAGCGCGGCCACTTGTTGCTCATGCGAAGCAGACGCCCGTGATGAACCTTGCCTCCCGAGGCATACGTCGAAGGCACCAACCCCCAATAAGCCGCAAGCTTCGCGGGACGGGGAAAGCGCCGGATATCGTCGATTTCCATGGCCACCACGGCGGCCAGCACGGGCCCCAGCCCCGGCACGGTGCGAAGAAGCCGGATGCGCTGGTCTCCGCCCATCCGGCGCTCGATCTCCTTCTCCGCCTCCTTGATCAACTCGTTGAAGGTTTCAAGCAAGGACAGGTTTTCGCGCAGAATCTCGCCGTCCGCGCCGGCCAGGTTCAACTGTTTCAAGTAATCCGTGCCTCGTTTTCCGAAAAGATCGGTGACCGATGGAGCCGGGATATGCAGGCGGTCAAGAAGTACGTGAATCCGGTTCTTCAAGCGGGTGCGCATCCGTACCAGGAATATCCTCTGCCGGATCATCTCTTTATAAGAGCGGGTCTGCTTGTCCGGAATAAACGCCGAGGGAATCAGATTCACGCGGAGCAACTGCGCCAGGGTCTCGGCGTCGATCTTGTCCGTTTTGATCTGGGCGTCGGCGATCAGGCGAACCTTCAGGGGATGAGCCAACGTCACCGACTCGACCTCTTCCAGCTCCTCAAGCAGGTCGAACATCACTCCCCAGGTCCGGGAGGCTTCAATCACGGCTCGGCTCGAACCCCGCAAACGCTTAAAAAACTCCTGGAACGAATCGGGCATATTATCCAATCGTCTACAATCGAGGATACGGCCTTCTTTATCGATGGCCGTGGCAATGCTATACTTTTTGTGATAATCGATACCAACGAAGTTCATCGGGGGCCCTCCTCATTTAAGGTAAGATTGTGTTCTTAAAACATCTTACCGGGGTTGACCCCTTTTTTCATGTTACCTGTTAGAAGGTTTTCAATAATCAGGGACATACTATGGCCGAAACTCTGGGTAGTCTGGTGGACAAGCTTGCCATAAAGAATTTGCGGCTTTGGCACATTGACGAGGCCTTGGCGGAGAAAGATATATCCGATCCCGAAACGGCGCTTCTGAAAGCCAAAAGGGAGTTGGTTCTTAAACAGAGCCGGGAACTCATTGAAGAAATCAACGGGTTTTTAGCGCTGGCTCTGGAAGGAAAAATTAAAATCCGCGATCAAAAATTGAAAATGTATCAGAACCCCAATGCCGGCAGTTTTGATCACCTGGATGGAATCGGTTCTTCCATCAGCGAGCTGGCCATGCGAAACATCAGGTTGTGGCATCTGGAAGACGAAGTGCGGCGTACCGATATCCCGGATTCGCGGGTGGCGGAGTGCAAGAGGAAAATCGACGGCGCCAATCAGGAACGAAACGACCTCATCGACAAGATTGATGAGATTCTTGAAAGGGATACCCGGCGGAAGAAATAAGCTTCACCGGAGCTTTAAAGAAATCGGTCCAGCAATTCCTTGCGCTTTCGTTCGAACTCCTTATCGTCAATCAATTCCTTCCGGCGCAGATTTTTAAGGAACTCGAGTTTTTCTTCCAACTCCGGACTGCCGTTGAAAGACGGCTGTTTCGACGGATTGCCGCGATGTTTTTTCGGGGGCTGTGCTATACGCTTCTCGGGTCTTCCGCGTTTTTTGACCGTTCGACCTTTCTTGTTTGATCCCATGCCACGAGCCGGTCGCAGATTCAGATTCGCCTCAATCCAGTTCTCCCATTTTTTCTTGCCGAACAGTTGATCGGAAACGTGGAGACGCTGGCCACTTTGCGGTACCAGCCGCCATAAACCGGCCAGGGTTCCCCGGATGTTGGAAGAACTGCTGTTGACGAAACCCAACCCGCGAATCGTTTTAAACCGCCAGTTGATTTTGTTGTCGCTGAAAAAAGTTTCGCCTTCCGTTTTTCCGTTTGAAGTTTCCACTTTATAAGAAATGATGTCGCCGGGAGGCGCCCGGCGGAATGCCTTGGCAAGAAGGCGGCTGATTTTTTCTACGTCTTTTTTGGTATAGACGGGTCTTTTTTTGCCGAAAATCGAAAGTTGCTCGTATCGCAGGGACAGGAGATGATTTTTTATCTGTTCTTCGGTGATTTGCGCCGGGTGCTCTATGGGGGTGTCCTTCAGTTCCGAGTCTTCGGAAATTTTGGAAATATATTGAAGCGTCAACCCGTTTTTAACCAGCTTGCGTTCCTTGGGAACGGCGCAAGCCGCAACCAGAAAAACCGCCACCAGTGCGAGTGCCGCAAATCCGGTTTTGCAAAGTCCGTGAGCGCCAATTGGTCGATCAGCCATAGGGATCCGTTCAAACGTTTGGTTTTTGGGCAACCAGCGAAGCGAAAGCCGTCTGGTCACGATCCACTTCCCGGTACCTTAATATTCGGAAATCAGCGAATTCCCGCAACAACTCATTATGATCCAAGACCCATTCCTGCTTGAAACGGCTGTATTTCAGGTAATCCACGTTAAAGGTTTCAAAAAACAGCAGACCGCCCGGCAACAGAGCCTTGCGGATTTCGGGAAACAAGCTCCGGTCAAGAAAGTTAAAACAGAGGATCAAATCAAATCCGCTGTCGTCGAACTTGTAATGATCCAGGTCGGCGGCAAGGGCCTTGATCTTGACATTCTTGCGTTCGGCCAGGGCCAGGGCGTTTTGCATAGCCGCCTCCGAAATATCGATCCCCAGCACATCATAACCCAGACTCGCCAGATAGACGGCGTTTCTTCCCTCGCCCATGGCAATGTCTAGGGCCTTGCCTTTTCCAGGAAGCAAATCGGCGTTCGTCGTCAGCCATTCACCGGGCTCCGGGTTGATTTGATGATCGGGACAGGCGTATTTTTTGTCCCACTTTTCTTTATCCTTCGCGGACACGGCGACAGGAGGCTCCGAATTCCCGATAGAGTTTTGTTCTTTGTACCATTTCGGTTAAAATATACAAGGTTAATCCTAACAAAATCAGGACAGGATTGCATTTAATCGTGTTGGCTCCCGGAACCTGGGCATGACAGGATTTTAAAAGTGAATCGGGCCCGGCAAATCCCTTGACAGGATAGTTTGAACCAAGTAAACTGCGAATTCATATCCGGCATTTTTCTTTTTGGATAACCTGGCTTGACACGCCAGGCCTGCCGAAGAATCGAATCCATTTATTTTTGATCGGGTTATCTACCATGTTTGCGGTACTGAAAACAGGCGGAAAGCAATATAAAGTCTCTGAAGGTGACGTGATTCAAATCGAAAAACTGGATCACAAAGTGGGAGAGACGGTCACCCTGGACAAGGTGTTGATGGCAGGGAAAGGCTCCGATATCGCCGTCGGAACCCCCTATCTTGAAGGGTACAGCGTCACCGGAGAAGTGGCGGAGCAGTTAAAAGGCAGGAAGATCATTGTGTTCAAGAAAAACCGGCGGAAGAAGTACCGCCGTAAAAACGGGCACCGGCAGTTGCTTACCCGCGTGAAGATTACAGCAATTTCCCAAGCCTGAGGAATTTGAAATGGCGCATAAAAAAGGACAAGGCAGTACCAGCAATGGCCGGGACAGCAGAGGCCAGCGCCTTGGCGTAAAACGATTTGCCGGCCAAACGGTCAAGGCGGGTGAGATTCTGGTCCGCCAGCGCGGCACCAGTATTTACCCCGGCAACAACGTGGGGCTGGGCGGTGACTACACGTTGTTTTCCATGATCCCCGGCGTGGTCAAGTTCGAGCACCTGAGCCGCTCCAAGAAGAAAGTCAGCGTTTACCCCGCCAATTGATCGCGGCAGGTTCTCCACTTCCCCCTTCCTTTTTCCAATCCGGATGTTTGTCGATGAAGTCAAAATTGCCGTCCAGGCAGGAGACGGCGGAAACGGTTGCGTTAGTTTTCGCAGGGAAAAGTACGTTCCCTTAGGGGGGCCGGACGGGGGAGACGGCGGCAGGGGCGGGGATGTGATTTTGCTGACCGATGCCAATCTGTCCACCCTGATTGACCTGCGCTATCAGCAAATCTGCCGCGCGGAGAACGGACGCCCCGGCCGAGGCAAGCAAATGACCGGGCGCAAGGGACAGGATTGCTTCATAAAAGTTCCCCCGGGCACCTTGGTTCGGGACCTGGAGTCCGGCGAAATTCTCGTTGATCTCAAGGAAAACAATTGCCGTTATGTCATTGCCCGGGGCGGCAAGGGCGGGGCCGGTAATCCGCGTTACAAATCATCCACCAACCGTGCGCCCCGCATTTCTCAACCCGGCGCGCCCGGCGAAAAGAAAAAACTTTTTCTGGAATTGAAATTGCTCGCCGATGTTGCCATCATCGGCCTTCCCAATGCCGGAAAATCCACCCTCATCGCCAGAATTTCCAATGCCCGACCCAGGATTGCGGATTATCCTTTCAGCACCCTGGTTCCCAACCTGGGCGTCGTCAGAGTCGATGATTACAGTTCCTTCGTGGCCGCCGACATCCCCGGACTGGTCGAGGGCGCCCATGACGGCAAGGGACTTGGAATCCGCTTTCTGAAGCATACAGAGCGCACCCGCCTGCTGGTCCATCTCCTGGATTTCTCGGCTGGAGTCGAAAGTGATCCTCTGGCGGATTTCCACATCATCCGAAACGAACTAAAACATTTCAGCGAAGACCTTTACCGCAAGCCGTGGATTTTGGCCGCCGCCAAGGTGGATACTCCCGAGGCGGAAAAAAAATTTGCGGATTATGAAAGCCGGTTGCGAAACATCAATCCAGTGGTATTCGCCATTTCCTCTGTTACGGGCAAGGGGATAACCGATCTTTTATTCCGGATTAAAACAGGTCTGGCTTCGGAGAGCACGGAAAAGGGACTTCCTGTTGAGGGCGAATAAGCCGCCGCTATTGGGATGCGCGTTGGAGCCAGGAAGGGGGTCAGCTGGTTTCAAAATCCTTGAGTTGGGCCTTTTTGACGCGCCCGCCCCGCAAGGATTTGTTGAAAGTGGTTTGCAGGCGTTTTTGTAGCTTTTCCCTGACGTAAAGGATATCGTTGAAGAACTTGTTGCGGAAAAATTTTTCCACGGTTTGAATCATAATCTTCTCATAAATGGGCAAAGCTTCGCGCACCACTTTGGCGCTTTCGTTATTATCCATTTCAAGCTCCAGGTTGAAACTCAGAACCCGGATGTCATTCACGTTAAACGCGACGGGCATGATGGCGCTTAATGTGATGGTCGTCTCCGTGGGAGCCACGGCGGCGAGGACGCCTTTTTCCTGGGGCTGTTCGCCTTTAACTGCTTTGTCGCCGGGGACTGCCTGTACAGGCGGGGTTATGGCCTTGCCTTCAGCGGGTTGTCCCGAGGCTGGGGGTTCCCCGGCGGTGCCGGTTGTTTTATCAGGTTCGACTGTTTCGGCGGTCTGGACGTTTTCCGTGGTATCTGTGGGAGCAGATGGAGCGGCATTTTCTGCGGAGGTTGCCGTTTCCACCGGTTTTTCTGCGGCCGTGGTCTCCGCAGGAGACAGTTTTGCTTGCTCCACCGCTACCTCATCTTGCGGTTTGGTTGCCTGGTTTTGTTTCGAGGGGAGGAATGTGTTGAAGCCGAAATAGACACCTCCAGCGGTTAGCAAAATGGCAAGAACCGCGCCGCCGATAAAAAATTTCCCGGTTTTTGCCGAAGGGAGCGGAATGAATCCGAATAGTTTTTTTGCCGGTGCTTCCTCTTCTTCCTCTTCGTATTCTTCTTCCGTTGCATCATCATCTTCTTCTTC
>JBHHYO010000123.1:0-6100 GCA_046757665.1 Nitrospinales bacterium | reverse complement strand
AAAACTCATATCCATTACAAAAAGCAGTAGGGCCGTCGTGGCCAGGACCGTGGGTACCGTGATCAGCGCAATCAGGGTGATCTTCAGGTTTTTCAGGAAGACCAGAATGACCAATGAGGCCATGAAGACGCCGAATAGAACGGCATGGCTGACGCTATTACCGGAAGAAATAATGAGTTCGCCTTGATCGTACCAGTTGGCAATATGAACATCGTCAGGCAGGAGTTTGCGTAACTCGGGAAATTTGCCGGCGATTTGCCGCGCAATCTCCACCGTATTGCCATCGAATTGTTGATAGACTTGGAATAGAACGGCATCGTGGCCGTCCGCCGTAACACGGGTCCATTGCGGCGCATGGCTCCTGCTGATCGTGGCCACGTCTTCCAGAAGAATCAGGCCGTTGATTCCTGATCCTACAATGATATTCTCGATTTCCTTGAATTCGTGGAACTGCGTGTCGGACAGGACCAGGTAAAGCCTGTTGTTGTCCTCAATCCGGCCAACGGCGGCAACGACATTCGCCGCGGACAGCGCCTTCGTTATATCGTCCAGATTAAGCCCGAAGGCGCTCATCTTGGATTGGTTGACAATAATGTGAAACTCCTCGGGCATTCCCCCCAATACGCCGATCCGGGATACACCGGGGAGCCTGGTGAGAAAAGGACGAATCTTATACAGGGCAATGTCCCGCAACTCGACCAGTGACCGGGTATTGGAGGTCAAGCTATAGCCGAGTATTGGAAAAACCGTAGGGTTCATGCGGCGGACCGCGAGGGTCGTGGCCGGTGGCAATAAATTGCGCACCTGGTTTATCGCCGACTCCACCTGCAACATGCTCAGACTCATGTCCCGCCCCCAATCGAAATTGATGGAGATTTTGGCACTGCCCCGGCTGGTGGTCGAACGCACATTGCGCACCCCTTGCACGGCGCGAACAGCCTCCTCAACCGGCCGCGTCACCTGGATGACCATTCGCTCGACAGGCCGGTCGCCGGAATTGATATCGACCTGGATTCTGGGAAAACTGACTTGGGGAAAAAGGCTGATGGGAAGCTTGAAACTCGCGGCCAGGCCCGCAAGACTCAACACAACTATCAAGAATAAAATGGATCGGCGGTGAGTCTGAATAAAAGGGGTGAAATACATTAATTGGACTCCACCTCCACCGCCATGCCGTCTTGCAGTTGGCTATTGCCAACGACAACCACTTCCATGCCTTCCGACAAGCCCTCGCCGAATACTTCAAACATCCGGTCATTATCCAAGCCGATAGTTGCCTTGCGCTTGGTGGCACGGTTACCTTTAATCAGATAAAGGATGTGATGATCGCCTTCCGGCAAAACAGCGCCACGGGGGATGATGAGGGATTGATGCGCTTCAATGACAATTTCACCGCGCACATATTCATTCAGCAACATCCGGGTTCCCGATTCAGGCGAGACCAGTACGTTTGCCAGGCGGGTTTTCGGGTTGACATGCTGGCTGATCAGCCGGATGTAACCTTTCACGAAATGGCCGTCCGCGGCGTTAACCGGATAAAGACGAACCTCCTGGCCGGTTTGCAAATGAATGATATCTTCAATTTCAATACCCAATTGAACGGAAATCTTGCTTTGATCTATTGTTTGTAACAGAATCGCGCCTGCGGGGAGAATCTGCCCTTGTCTCACCATAATTTGGCTTACCACGCCTGATGCTTTGGCAAAAAGCTTATAGGAATCACCGCTACTGCGGCTTTGAAGGTTTTTCAGGCGCAGTTCGGAAATTTGCAACTGTTGCTCGGCGCTGAGAAGGTTTTGCCGAGTGGCCAGTTGCATCTTTATGCGCTTTCGCATGATCTTTAATTGGCTTTTAGCTAAATGGAATTGGCTTTTTGCCTTATCCAGTTGAAACTGCGTCTCGGGGCTCGGCCCAACTTCCATGAGCGGATCATCCGCCTCAACGACTTGGCCCACGGTTATAAAAACCTTCCATACGCGGCATTCAAAGGGGACGCTGAAGCTGTTCGATTCTCCGGGGGTTGCGATCACCACTCCGTAGGCTGTAATCGCATCCTCAATTTTACCGCGCTTCAAGGTGACGACTTTAACCTTCGCCGTCGGCTCCCTTTTCTTCTTGCCAGGTTGCGAGGACTCGGCCTCGACTTTTACGGTTGGCTTGCCCTCGATAGCCCGGAAAATCCCGTCCAACCATCGGTTGGAATATTGATCTTGGGAGGTATACCAGTGGTCAAAACCGGCTCCCAATACCACGGCCAAAACCACCATTAAAATGCGTCCCAGGATTCTCATGAGTTCGATGCGCTCTCTTTGCTGTATGTAAAAGGGGTTTCCCTTGTTTCCGATTCAATAGCAGTAATTTTATACAGTCCGGATGCCACTTCCAGGGCGATGATCGCGTTCATTAATTGTTGCTTCAGCTTGAGAGTCTGGATCCGTTTGGCCGTCAGATTAGTCAAGGCGGTGTAATAAGAAACAATATTGGCTTGGTTCTCATTCAGCGCGGAACGCAGGCTCCCGGTGAGTCTTTGCAAAATCGGTTGAGCCGCTTGCGCGGTCTGAATCTGTTTGTTGAGCCAGTGGATATTGGATAAAAGTTTTCCGATATCGGACCGTGCCAGAAAAACGCGGTTGATATATTCATCGTACAGTTTCTTGCGCGTGGCTTTTTTCAACGCAATCCTCCCCTGGTTGCGATTAAAGATAGGCAGAGACATCGATATGTTAATTCCCGCCGAATAAAAACCGCCGGCGTCCCTTGTTCCGGTGGGGCCAACCTGGATTTGGGGGAACTGGCGCAGAATGGCCGCGCGAACGGCGGCCTCCTGGCTTTTATAGCCATGACGCAGAGCGACCAAATCCAGGCGCCGCTCCTCCAGGCCGTCCAAAAGCCTGTCCATTGACGGCGCCTCGAATGTCGCGGGCGCATCAATATCTTTCTGAAGCACGACTTGAGTTTGCGTCGGCGCTCCGAGCAACCGGTTCAACATCAAGCGTTGCTGGTTGGCCTGTTTCTTTAAATTGAGTACCGTGGCGTGGGCTTTGTTGCTGGCCGATTCAGCCGCGGAGCGCTCCAGCCTTGTGATCAACCCCTGCATCTCCGCATCACGCATCAGGCCGACGGTCTCCGCCAAAACCTTATCCAACTCCGCCGCAAGAACAACCTGAGCATTCAAGATGCTCAGTTGATAGGTCGCGGATTTCGCCGCTTGCGCCGTCTGCCATTCCCGCCAACTCACATTCAAATCCACCGCGACAGCTTGACGTTCGGCGGCCTCCATGCGCGGTTTGCGAGTTAACAGTTTCACGACATTAACGTTTAACCCAAACCCCAGCGCCGTCAAAACTCCTTGCGTATTGCCGCTAACCGGAAATGCGGGATTGATGGAGAACTGCGGGTTGGGGAGCAATCCGGCTTGTAGCAATTGCGCGCCGGCGATTAGCCGTTGATCGCGAATGGCCTTCAATTTCGGGTTTGCAAGGACAGCCAATACGGCCGCTTCATCGGGTGATAATCCATCACGATCATCAAAGGCTATCGGCTTCAAAATCGGATGGCGAATCAGGCGGGCTTCAACGCGCGCTCGCTCCAGTGACGGCGCGGCCAATGCCTGCCCGACCCCCGATGCGGTCAGCGGTTTGGGTGCATACGATGCGCAACCGGAAATAAGGTGCGCCGCAACCATCACGCATAAAATATGCTTGCGGCACATGGTGTTAAGTCACAACCCGAAACGTAGCGCACTGCTTAATCGTCGTCATGGCCCTTGCCTTTATCGTCATCCTTGCTTTTCCCACCCTTATCTTCATTTTCATTCTCATCGTCTTCCTTTTCCTTGCCTTCGTCATCATCCTCTTTTTCCTTGCCCTCATCGTCGTCATCGCCATTCTCACCTTTTTCTATCCGCTCGCCGCCACCTGTTTTTTTCTTGTCGGCCAGCAGGATGGGGTCCTCCGCCTTGTTCGAATGTTCAAGAATTGTTGTGTTTTCCGAGGTGGGCGAATGTGGGCTGACATCAACGCCCAGGTTGCTGTCGGCATCGACAAGCGGACTCTGAACAGCGCCGAAAATATTTGGAACGGAAAAAAAGAAAAATAAAATCGCAAAGAAAATGATCCTCGTGCCAGGCTGACGTTTCATGATAATCTCCTTTTTTAAGAAATGTGGCCATATCCTCTACAATAAGAATTAATGGCCTCGTGTTGCTACGGTACCTCTTTCACCTTACCAGAAAGTTGCCGGAACATTACAATTTGGTAATGTTGGTTGGCCGGGTCGCCGCAACTAAAGCGTTGCCAGAATGTTCCCCAGATGCTCGGTCAGCTTCAAGTTCTCGGCGTAGTCGATGTCGAGGGTCAGAATGGCCGGTTTCCCGGCGCTGAAAGCTTCCTCGAGGCTGGGTTGCAGGTCCGCCGAACTCTCCACCCGCTTGCCCCAGCAACCGAAAGCGTCGGCCAGCTTGACGAAATCCGGGTTGCCAAACGCCAGATCGGTGTGGCCGCCGAACTGGTTGATCTGTTTCCATTTGATGAGGCCGTACTCCCGGTCCTCCCAGATCATGATCACGATGTTGACGCCCCGCCGCGCGGCGGTTTCCAGGTCCTGGATGTTCATGAGCACGCCCGCGTCGCCGCAAACGGCGAGAACCCTTTTATCCGGATAAATCATTTTGGCGGCGATGGCCCCCGGCAGGGCAAATCCCATGGAGCAAAACCCGTTGGAGATCAGGCAGGTGTTCGGCTCGTCGCACTGGTAATACCGGGCGACCCACATCTTGTGCGCGCCGACATCCGACAAAAGAATATCCGCCGGCCCCATCGCCTGGCGAACGTCCCACAACACTTTCTGCGGTTTGATGAGAGGCCTGGCCCTGTCGTCTCTGTATTCCGCGAAGTCCTCCAGCATTTCCCGCCGGGCGGTGGCGTAAATCGTCGGATCCACCAGCGGCGGACGCCGCTTGAAATGCTCGTTCAACTGCCACAGCGCCGCGGCCAGGTCCGAATGAATGTCCACCGCCACGCGAAAATTCTCGTCGACCTCGTAGGGCAGAAAATCAATGTTGACGATCCGTTTTTTGTTGCCCCTGTTCCACAGGCTCGGATGGTATTCCACCATGTCGAAGCCGATGGCGATCACCAGGTCGGCGCGCTCCATTTCGACCGAATTGTGGTCCCGCGATTGCAGGCCCATGGTGAACAGGCAGTGCGGATCGCTCCGCGGCACCGCGCCCTTGGCCATGAAGGTGTTGATGACGCCGATGCCGGTGTGCTCCGCAAACAGCTTGAGTTGCCTGGAAACCCGCTTGCGGACGCAACCGTTGCCCGCCAGAATGATCGGGCGGTCCGCCGACTCAATCAATTCAATGGCCGAGCGAATGGCCTCGGCGTCGGGAGCGGGCCGGCGCGTCCGGCGCACGGGAATCGGCACGGCGGAAGTGTCGAGCCGGGCAATGTCCTCGCACAACTCAATGTGGCAGGTGCCGGGTTTCTCCGTCTTGGCGATCTTGAATGCCTTGCGGACGATTTCCGGAATGTTGGCGGGATGGGCGATGCCGGCGTTCCACTTGGTGATCGGACGAAACATGCCCACCACGTCCATGACCTGATGCGACTCCTTGTGGATGCGCCGCGAATCCGCCTGCCCGGTAATGGCGATCAGGGGCGCGCGGTCCATGTTGGCGTCGGCAATGCCGGTCACCAGGTTCGTCGCCCCCGGCCCCAGCGTTCCCAGACAAACACCCGGCTGGCCCGTCAACCGGCCATGCACGTCGGCCATGAAAGCGGCGGCCTGCTCGTGGCGGCACAAAACAAATTTGATGGCCGAACCCTTCAGCGACATCAGGAAATCAGCGTTCTCCTCGCCCGGAAGACCGAAGATGTACTCGACGCCTTCCTCCTCCAGGCATTTGACCAGCAAATCGGATGCTTTCATAACCGCCCTCCGCCAGAAAAATTGATCTTCCACATTGCCGGCAGGTTAACATAAAACCGGTAGCCCCTTGTTTCGCAATCCTTTTCATAGCGCTCCGGTCAGGTAAAAAATCAACGAATTTCGCGGAAAAACCATGCTGGAAAAAGATTTAATTATTTATACTTAACTT
>JBHHYO010000122.1:0-6147 GCA_046757665.1 Nitrospinales bacterium | reverse complement strand
GGGCGCGGATGTTGGCGCGGTGGCCCAGGCGGCGTCTCAAGGGGCAGTGAGTGGCGCGGCGGCGGCGGGCGCGGATGTTGGCGCGGTGGCCCAGGCGGCTTCCCAGGGGGCGGTGAGTGGCGCGGCGACAGCGGGCGCGGATGTTGGCGCAGTGGCAAATGCGGCGGCGGCGGGCGCTATGTCCGCGGCGCAATCCGCCGGAGCGTCTACCGATGAGATCGCCAAGGCGGTATCGGCGGGTGTTGTTGCTGGAAGAGCGGAAATAGCGGGAGAAACCGGGAAAACAGGGGAAACAGAGGGATTGGGGAAATCGGAGGGAGCGGAAACAACCGAGAAAGCAGAGGCTCCGGCGGCTCCGGTAGCGCCACCGCCAACTTTGACAGTGGAGACGGCGGCGGCGACTGAAGCCGTGGTTGCGGAGGTTGTGCAAAATATCCTGACCGATCCGACGGTAGCCAAGGCCTTGGCCGCCGCTCCAGACCAGGACGCCGGGAGGATTGTGGAGGTGGTAGCCGATCCCAAGGTCCGAGAAGCCCTGGATGCCGCATTGAATACCGATCCGACCAAGGACATCTCTCAGACTATTGACGCCTTGGAGAAGGTGATGAGCGAAAGCACGACGGGAACGATTGCAAGCGAAGATTTGAATGTGATTGTAGCTAGTCCGTCGAGTTGAGGGGAATGTAAATGAGGGAATATGTAACTTCGATTAAAGGCTCTATATGAAAGCAGGCAGGTTTCTCTTTTTACTGTTGATGATGTTGGCTTTCCTTTCCGATTCAAGCTGGGCGCAAACCATCGGTCCGGGTCAAACAAAGGGAAACGTCGGCTATGTTAGTCAAACGGGTAGCAATATCAGGTTTGGGCGTATCGAAATCCATCCGGCGATCAAGGTTGAGGGGAGACTCAACGATAATATTTTCCTCGAAGCGGATAAAAAGTTCGACGATGGCACCAGCGAGGGAGTCAGCGAAGATTTCATCCGGGATGTCAAGCCTTCGGTAAAATTCCAGAAGGTTCGGAGGAAAGGCGAATTTCTCGGGTTTGATATAAACTACCAGCTGACCAAGCAGACGTTCACCAATTTAAGCTCCGAAAACAAGCTGTTGCATGATGTTAAGGGGTCGATGCAGTTTGCCGGGCCGGGCGACCGGCTGAAATTAACCACCAAGGGCCGTTGGTTTGACACCATCTCCCCGGCCTCCAGTGAGTTCGGCAGTAACTTCAACCCCAGAGCCCGCAGGATCGATGCCAACATAGGCGCTGATCTTGATTTTGATATAACCGCCCGCCTTTCGCTCAACCTTAACAGTAATTTCAGAAGTAACACGTTTAAGGAGGTTGCCATCAAGGGTGAGAATAAGCAGGTCACTTTCGTCGGCGGCGGAGTTTTTTGGAAGGTTACGCCGTTGACAGCCGTCGGCGTCAAATATCAGTTTCGGGCGATCAATTACACCCGCCCCGGCACCATCAACCTGGATTCGGAGACAAACAGCATTTACGGCGTCATCAAGTTTGCTCCCACGGCCTTTATCAGCGGCGAGATTGGGGCGGGTTTTGATGGCCGGAATTACAAGGCGCGAACGCCCGCGGACAGGGTTACGAATCCGGACCGGGACGCCGCTCGTTATGATGTTAATCTCAATTATCATTTGAGTGATCGAACATCGTTCGTTCTTACCGGCAACCGCGGCGTTAAGGATTCCACGTTCGCCAATATCCAGGCGTATTTGGCTACAAGCGCCAAACTGCTGTGGCATCAGAAATGGGGCCGCAAGTTCAGTTCGCAAATCGGCGGGGGATACCAGAATCAGGATTATTCCATAGCGACGGCGGATAGCCGGAACTTTGGAGCGCTCAAAAAAAGGAACGATGACCGGTATACGGCTGAATTCAGCTTGACGTATGCAATCCAGAAATGGTTAAAGGCGACGCTCCAGTATAATTACAAGGAAAACGTCTCCAATTTTGATGACAGGGATTACCGGAACAACACACTGGGTTTGAGCCTGAACGCTGTTTTTTAGGTATCCTTATCAGGTTTGTGGAGATTGCCATAACCTGGATTGCCTTCCCACTCTTCTCCCCTCTCCTCCAATGCATTCGCCGTCGAAGGCTGGCAATACCTGGAATCGCAAGAGAAAAAATAATGATCAGTTATGGTAAAATGGGGATCACCTCTTCGCCTGACCGTGATGGGTCATTTGAATCGGTGGAGTTTTCTTTCCTTTGATAAAGGGCCGCCAGTGGGGATTTGGTTTTTCCGCCGCGCCGGGAGATAGAGCATGAGTTTGAATCAAACCACGGATGAAATCCAAGTCGCCGATTATCTAAGGGTAATCAAAAAGCGCAAATTCACCCTCATCAATTGCGTTGTGATCCTGGTTATCGCGGCAACGATTTATTCCTTTAAGATGACGCCCGTATATCAAGCCAAAGTGCGGGTTTTGATCGAACGGAATATGCCCAAGGTAGCGTCCCTGCAGGAGACTATGGCGCTGGATACCGGCGACCTGCAATATTACAAGACACAGTACGAATTGCTTAAAAGCCGGGATTTGGCAAAATCGGTTATCCAAAGACTCCACTTGGAAAACAGCGAGGAATTTGAAGGGAAGGAACCTTTTATCGACTTTTCGGGGGTGAAAAAATGGGTGGAATCCCTGCTTGTGCAAGTCGGCATTCTTGAGAAAAAAGAACCCCTGGAAATACATCGCGACCCTTATTCCGGCTTGGTGGATGCTTTTTTGAAAAAACTTCGCATCTCTCCTATCCGCAACTCCCGCCTGGTGGATGTCGGTTTTCAGGGCTACTCCCCTCCGCTGATTACTGAAATAGCCAACACCACGGCGGAAATGTATATTTTGAAGAATATTGAATTGCGAAGCTCCGTGGAGGAAGGGGCCGGCGACTGGTTGCGGGCAAGAATCGCCGAGGTGCAGAAAAAGGTTGAGAAATCCGAATCGGCCTTGTCGAAATTTTTGGAGCGTAAAAATATCGTCGGGTTTGACAGAGGCAAGCAGGATATCGTCTCGCAAAAATTATCCGAAATCAACAAGGAGGTCGTCAAGGCGGAAGCGGAGCGTGTTCGTTTGGAAACGTTGAGAGATCAATTGGGAAGTCTTAAAAACGATCCCGAAATGCTTCAATCCATTCCGGACTATGTTAAAAGCGAGGCCATTCTTCAGTTGAACAAGGACTATTTGGCCCTGCGAAGGGAGTATGCGGAAAAATCCAAAAAGTTTCGTTCCCGGCATCCGATCATGCTCTCCGTTGCTCGGAGAATAAAGGCCATTGAGGATGAAATCCCAAAAGAGGTCAATCGACTGCTCAAATCGGTTGAAATCGATTACCAGGCGGCCCTGGCGCGGGAAAGTTCCATGAAGTCGGCCTTGGCGCGGCAAAAGAGGGCAACCATAAAATCGAACAGAGACCTCATCAAATACAACGCCCTCAAGCGCGAGGCGGAAAGCAATAAAAGGGTGTATGACGTGCTTTTAAAACGTTTGAAAGAGACCGGTGTATACGCAAAAAGCAATGAAAGCAATATCCGTATTGTGGACCCGGCGGAGGTGCCGGTCAAGCCCGTAAAGCCAAGATTAAAACTGAACATTGCTCTTGCGGGAGCCTTGGGTCTGTTCGGCGGTGTTTTTCTGGTTTTCTTTATGGAGTCGCTCGACAAGACGGTCAGAACCCAGGAGGATGTTGAAAGCAAAATCCAGATTCCCTTCCTGGGCGCCGTGGGTCTGTTCGATGGGAAGGATGAGGCCTCCGTGGCGTCAAATGATGTGAATGCGAAGCGGAGCGAGGACTTTCGCATCCTGAGAACCAACATCCTTCATGCCGCCCCCGATAACCCGAAGAAGGTGCTTATGGTGTCAAGCTCCGTGCCGGGGGAAGGCAAAACAACCACTGTCTCAAAACTGGGGGTTACGTTTGCCCAGCTTGAAAAAAAGGTTTTGATGATTGACGCCGATTTGAGAAAGTCCCGGCTTCATAAAATATTCGGCGCCAACCCCCAGCCCGGTTTATCCGAATACCTGGCGGATGAAAACGACTTGAAAAGTGTTGTTCATCAAACGCGGGTGAAGGGGCTGTCCATCATTCCCAGAGGCGTATTTACCCCCTACTCGGCGGAAATTTTGAGTTCCAAAAAGTTCAAAAACCTCTTGGTCACGGCGAGCGCTTATTTTGACATCGTGCTCCTGGACACGCCGCCGGTTTTGCAAATTTCAGATGCGTCCATTGTAGCGAAATACTGCGACGGAATTGTTTTCGTGGTCAAGTCGGGAGGCACCGACATAGGGTTAGTGCAAAGAGCCCTGCATCAATTAGCCACTCCAACGACCGAAATGATTGCCCGCGGGAATGAGGATGACGAGAAGGACTTGCGTGTTGTTTCCAGCGCAACCAGCAAGGTTCTGGGGGTCGTTCTTAATATGGTCGATTACAAAAAGGACGGCTATTATTACAGCTACTACGGCAAGCAATACAAAGGTTACTACGGGCAAAAAGCGCCCGACGGAAAAAAGAAATCCGCTTTCGCATAAAATCAAGGAAAGAGACATCGGGATTATCAAATTCCCTTTCCGATGGGACCTTTGCACAAGTATCCTTGTTTGATCGTCATTGCGAGAAGGCGGAGCCGACGAAGCAATCCAGAAAGTTTCCACCGGGCGTGGCCCGGCTGGATCGCCACGCCGCCAGTGGCGGCTCGCGATGACAGCGGGAGGCTACAAAGAATCTCGGGTTATGCGAAGGTCTCGTTCTCAATGGGCCTCTGGAAGATGAAATGACTGGTTTGGTTATCCAACCCCGAAGGATAATTCTTTTCTTGATCGATGCTTTTTTAGGCATCGTATCTTTGTACTGCGCTTTTCTGCTGAGATTCGATTGGGAAATCCCGCAAAGCGAATTGGCGCTTTTTTTTAGTCTGCTACCCTTCGTCTTAATCTTTCGTTCCGTATCCTATCTCTATTTTGGTTTTTATTCCCGGCTCTGGAGGTATTGCGGTCTTGAGGATATGTTGCAAATCCTCAAAGCCGTGGTCACCGGCTCCTTGCTTCTCATCGGCGCCGTGTTTTTTTACAACAGGGCTATTGCCGTTCCGCGATCCATTTTCCTTATCGATTTTGGTGTCCTGATGTTCCTGATAGGTGGGTCACGATTGGCTTGGAGACTGTGGGGAGAGAAGCAAAAACAGACAACCTCGCAGGGGAAAACCGGTGAAATGAATATTTTGATTCTTGGTGCGGGCGACACCGGTTCCCTTCTTTTAAATAACCTGCGGAAGCAGTTATCTCATTATGTTGTCCGCGGATTTATCGACGATGATCCCAAAAAGTTAAACACCAGTCTCAAGGGGAAAAAAGTTTTGGGAAGCAGGCATGATATCCCAAGGTTGGTCAAAGTGCATGAAATCAAAGAAATCCTGGTTGCCGCCAATAACATTACATCCGAAAGCCTGAGCGAGGTTGTGGGTATCTGTCATGAAAGTGGCGTGCATTGCAGGATGCTGGTCTCCGTCATAGACCTTGCCACCAACGAAATTCATATTTCGAGAATCAAAAATATAGAGATCAGCGATTTGTTGGGGCGATCTCCTGTTTCCCTGGATGTGTCCGCCATCAAAAAAATGGTTCACGGCAAAAGGGTGCTTGTGACCGGCGCCGCCGGGTCAATAGGCTCCGAGCTTTGCCAACAACTTTTGGAGTTTGAACCCGCTACCCTCGTCATGCTGGACCGGGGAGAAAATTACCTCTATGAATTGGGCGTGGTTCTTGATGGCAAGACGAAAGGAACGGAACTCATTTTTCTCTTCGGTTGCGTTACGAACAGGGAAAAGATGGAATCCATCTTTTTGCAATATCAACCTCAGCTGGTTTTTCATGCCGCCGCCCACAAGCATGTGCCCTTGATGGAAATTAATGCCGATGAGGCCGTTAAAAATAATGTCCATGGAACAAAAGTCATCGCCGATCTTTGCGACGAATTTTCGGTGGAAAAATTTGTCCTGGTTTCCACCGATAAGGTGGTGAACCCCACCAGTGTTATGGGAATGACCAAAAAGATCGCCGAGCAATATGTCCGACACATCAATGAGAAAAGCAAAACCCGATTCATGGCCGTCCGGTTCGGCAATGTGCT
>JBHHYO010000121.1:0-6199 GCA_046757665.1 Nitrospinales bacterium | reverse complement strand
TCAGCAACCGGCTTAAACTTTTTCCAGTTCGTCGGTGAGGTGTTGCATTTGCGTCAGGAGGTCGTTTTCGCGCTGGTCCAGTTCGTGGCGGCGGTCGAGGGTTTCGGACAGTTTGTCCTTGTGCTCCTCCCGGTAAATTTCCTCGTCGATCAGAATTTGGTCCAACTCATCCTTCTTCTTGATGATTTGCTCCAGGGTTGTTTCGATTTCTTTCAGTTTCGAGCGCAGGGGCTGGGCCAGGCGGTGCCTGCGGTTTCTTTCCTCGGCTTCGCGGCGTTTTTGCGATTTGCTTTTTTGCGCCGGGGTTTGCGTGGCGGCGGTGGCGGTTCCGGCCGCGCTGTTTTGGGAGCCTTCCGCCTCGCGGGATTTCGCCCATTCGTAGTCGCTGTAGTTGCCCGCGTATTTCTTGACAACGCCGCCCTCGACTTCCCAGACGCGGTTGATGAATCCATCGAGAAAAGAACGGTCGTGGGAGATGACGCAGAGGGCGCCCTCGAAATCGGCCAGGGCGACAGCGAGGACGTCGCGTGACTTCATGTCCAGGTGGTTGGTCGGTTCGTCGAGCAGTAATATGGAAGCGGGGGCGGCCAACATGCGCGCCAGCGCCAGCCGCGAGCGTTCGCCGCCGGAGAGCACGGAAACTTTTTTCGTGGCGTCGTCGCCGGAAAACCGGAACGCCCCCAGCAGGGTTTGTTTTTGCGTGCGCGACAGGGTGTCGGTGATTTCATCGATCGATTCCAGCACGGTCAGGCCGGGGTTGAGGATTTCGGACTGATGTTGCGCGAAGTAGGCGCGGCTGACGTTGTTGCCCAGCCGGATTTCGCCGCCATCGGGCGGCAGGACGCCGGCCAGCAGTTTCAGTAACGTAGATTTGCCGGCGCCGTTTTCCCCCACCAGCGCCACCTTGACGCCGCGTTCCAGGCGCAGGGACAAGTCGGCGTAAACGGTCAGCGGGCCGTAGCTCTTGGCGACATGCGCGAACTCGATGCCGATTCTTCCCGACCGCGCCGGTTGCGGGAAACGGAAGCTCACGGTTTTGCCGTGGGCGGTGGTTTGCACGCGCTGTATCTTGTCCAGCATCTTGACGCGGCTTTGCACCTGCCGGGCCTTGGAGGCCTTGGCGCGGAACCGCTGGATGAAGCGGTCGATTTCGGAAATTTTCCTTTGCTGTCTCGATGAGGCCAGCTCCAGCAGTCGGTCGCGCTGGGCTTTTTGTTTTTCGTAATCGTCGTAATTGCCCTTGTAGGCCGTGAGGACGCCGTTGTCCAGGCTGATGACGCGCTCGACGAGGCCGTTGAGAAAGCGCCGGTCGTGAGAAATGAGAATCATGGCGCCCGGATAACTTTTCAGAAAGTTTTCCAGCCAGAGCACGGATGACAGGTCGAGGTGGTTGGACGGTTCGTCGAGGAGCAGGGCGTCGGGGGATTGCAGGAGTAGTCGCGCCAGTTCGGCGCGCATACGCCAGCCGCCGGAGAATTTCGTCAGCGGCTCGTCCCATTGGCCGGGTTTGAAGCCCAGGCCCATGAGGATGGCTTTCGCTCCGGATTCGCGTTCGTAGCCGCCGAGGCGCTCGAACTCCTGGTGCAGGCGGCCGTAGCGGCGGTTCCATTTTTCCGCATCGTCGGGGTGGGGGTCCTTTTGCAATGCTTCCATTTCCTCCTGAACCTGGTTGAAATAAGCGTCGCCCGCGGTCACCCGTTGCAGGACGGTTTTGTTTTCCGGCTCCAAATCCTGCGCCAGCATGGCGACGCGGATGCCTTTTCGGACGGTAATTTCTCCTGCGTCGGGCCGTTCCTGGCGCAGTATAAGGCGGAACAGGGTGGTCTTGCCGGCGCCGTTGCCGCCGACCAGCCCGACTTTCTCTCCGGAATGCAGGTGGAACGAGGCGTCCTGAAACAGAACGCGGTCGCCGTATTGTTTTTTCAGGTTCGTCAGGTAAATCATGGAGAGAACGGTTAAACGCGCTTTCGCAGTTTGGGGTTGAAGGCTTCGCGCAGGCCCTCGCCGCAGAGGTTGAACGCCAGCACCACGAACAGGATGGTGAAGCCGGGAATGAAGGTCAGCCAAGGCGCGTCGAAGATGAATCGTTTGCCGTCCGACAAAATGTTGCCCCAGGTGGCGTCCGGCGGTTGCACGCCGAAGCCGAGAAAACTCAGGCTCGATTCGGTCAGGATGGCGGTGGCCACGCCGATGGTGGCGGACACCAGCACCGGCGCGATGGAGTTGGGGACGATATGCAGAAATATGATTCTGAATTCCGGGATGCCGAGGGCTCGGGCGGCCTGCACGAAATCCTGGTCGCGCAGTGCCAGAAATTCGGCGCGCACGAACCGGGCGGTGCCCATCCAGCTGGTCAGGCCGATGACGATCATGATGTTGTAAATGCTGGGGGGCAGAAGGGCGACGACGGTCAGGATAAGGAAGAACGTCGGGAAGCAGAGCATGATGTCCACAAACCGCATGATGAGGGTGTCGATGGTGAGGAAGCCGATTTTTTTTCTGCCGTAGAAGCCGGCCAGCCCGCCGAACAGGATGCCGACCGTCACGGAAATGCCGACGGCGACGAAGCCGACGGTCAGGGAAACGAAGGTGCCGCTCAACATGCGGGCGAAGACGTCGCGGCCCAGCTCGTCGGTTCCCAGCAAATAGACGCCGAAGGCCGGCGCGTCCTCCAGCGGCGTGACCTGGCCGTCGAAGGCGGACAGGGGCGGCAGAAATTTCGCCGCCAGCCGCACGACGTTCGGGTCGAACACGACCGCCACCTCCGTGAATATTTTTCCCAGAACCGCGACGAGCAACAGCAGGCCCAGGGCGATCAGGCTGGCGTGGGCCATTTTGTTTCTTTTGAAAAGCGCCCAGTTTTCCTGGAAGGGGCTTTGCTGGGCGCCGCCGGGATCGTCGTTTGCGAGAGTGTGAGTCGTCATGATTTTATGAGGTTAAAATTCGATGCGCGGGTCGGCCATGGCATAGAGAATATCCGAAACCAGCGTTCCGATTAACACAAGAATCGCCGAGATAAAGTTCAACGTCAGAATGACCGGGAAGTCGCGTGACAGGATGGCCTCGTACCCCAGGCGGCCCATCCCCGGCCAGGCGAATATGGTCTCGAAAATCACCGAGCCGCCGATCAGCCCGGGGATGATGAGTCCGAACATGGTGATGAAGGGCATCAAGGCGTTGCGCAAACCGTGCCGGTAAATCACCACGTCCTCGGACAGGCCCTTCGCCCGGGCGGTGCGGATGTAGTCCTGCCCCATGACTTCCTGCATCTGCGAGCGCACGTAACGCGACAGGATGGCCACTCCGGCGACGGCGGTCATGAGCGCCGGAATGGTCATGTGCCACACGCGGTCCATCAGCCGGTTCGGCGTTTGCGCGTTTTCCATGCCGAAAGTCTGCATCCCGATGACGGGAATGTTGAAGGTTTCGACGACAAAAATAATGCAGATGTAGGAAAGAAAAAAACCGGGAATCGAGATCATGGCATACGAAAAAAACGTGGTCGCCTTGTCGTAAAACGAACCCGGCCTCAAGGCGGCGTGAATGCCCACGGGAAACGCCAGGCACCAGGTGATCAGGGTTCCCAGAACAAACAGCGGCAGGGAGTTGAGAAAGCGTTGCCAGATTTTGAGCAGGACCGGCTGGTTGTCCTTGAAGGACCGCAGTTGGCCGGAGGACAGGTCCCGGAGCCAGTAGAGGTACTGCTTGTAAAGCGGTTCGTCGAGGTGAAACGCCGCGCGGATGCGGGCGATGTCCTCGGCCTTCATCCGCGGGTTGGAGGGATCGACCAGGCTTGGCTCGCCCGGCGCCAGGTAAACGATGCCGAACGATATGATCGATATGAAAAAAAGCAGGACGATCCTCTCGCCGATGCTTTTAACGATGAATTGCGTCATAAAAGTGTGCCGGGTCCTTGCCGTGAATTGCGGATAATTCTAACATGCAAACCCGGCGGTTCGCTATTTTTTGCTCCCGGGGGCCGTCTCCGGCGCGACAAGGGGCCTGCCGGCGGACGATTGAAAGTTCATTCTTTGAGGAAAAAAGAGTGGAATTCAAGCGAGTTTTTTATGATACTAAAGGTTGTTTGAAGCACCTCCATATCTTGATGGCGGTTTCAGCCTAAGCTGGGCTCTTCTTTTCATTGGCTTTCGCGGACTCCCATCCAGCAAGCAAAACGGTAAAAAAACAAATCCGCGATGACAAAAGTCGAAAGGGAGAACCTGCGGTGATTCCCACTTTTGATTTCCTGAAATTTTTCCTTCCTGTTGGTTCGGCGTTTTTTCGTTTCGGTTGGAGAATCCATTTTTATGCGGTCCGGGGGAGGCAATTTCCTTTTTTGCCGCGTTATCCGCTCCGGAAAAGACACCCGGCTTGCCCGGACTATTTAACTCTTGATGAGGAACGCCATGATCACAAAAAACAAAGTCGTGACACTAAGTTATTCCCTGAAAACTTCCGACGGCGAGGAAATGGGGCAAGCGGACTCCCAGGAACCTTTTTCCTATCTGCATGGCTCCGGCCAGATTGTCCCCGGCCTTGAAAAGGAAATCGCCGGAATGAAGATCGGTGATAAGAAGGAGGTGACGGTGTCCCCGGAAGAGGGCTACGGCGAGGAAATTGCCGACCTGAGAGTTTCCGTTCAGCGTTCGCAATTTCCCGAGGAAATGAAACTTGTTCCCGGTCAGCAATTTTCCGCCGACGTGGCCGGGACGCAGAGGGTTTTTACCATTATGGAGGTGCAGGCCGAGCAGGTTCTGGTGGACGGCAACCATCCTCTTGCGGGGAAAACCCTCCATTTCAGCGTGGAAATTCTCGGGGTCCGGGACGCAACGCAAGAAGAGATGGAACACGGGCATTCTCATGATTCCAATCATTCCCATGAACATTAGCGGCTTGCCGATTCGCCGGCAGGCGCCGCGGCGCCCGTTTCGGGCAAATCAAATTGTGGGGAAAAACATCATCGGTTATTTTTCAAAAGGGGGTTGAAATGGTTAGCGGTCAGAGTAAACGAGCAAGTATTTTATTCTTTGGGGCAGTCTTTTTGTTTTGCTGGAGTCTGGCCTCCACGTTGCCGGTTTTTGCGAGCGGGCCGGCCGCGAAAAAAGGCGACACCGTGCAAATTCACTATACGGGGAAATTGCAGGACAACAGCGTGTTCGACAAATCCGAGGGCAGGCCGCCGTTACAGTTTACCCTCGGCTCCGGACAAGTTATCCCTGGAATGGACAAGGCGGTGACGGGAATGAAAGTCGGCGAAAGCAAAACGGTGTCGATTCCGCCCGAGGAGGCTTACGGCAACTATAGTGAAAAAATGATTTTTGAGGTTCCGACGGATAAACTGCCGCCCGGCGTCAAGGCGGGGGAAAAGTTGATGAACCCGCACGGCCAGAGAGTTACGGTAAAAGATATCCAGGGTAAAACGGCTCACCTGGACGGCAATCATTTTTTGGCGGGCAAGACGCTGATTTTCGATATTGAATTGATGTCCATCAACCCGCCGGCCGGGAAATAGGGGAAACTCCTTACGTACTTTGCGTCGCGGTTCCATGAGTTGTGAAAGGCGGCCCCCGAAAGGGCCGCCCTCCATGACTATCCGAAACCGAAAGATGACTTAATCGTCATCTCCGTCGTCTTCATGCTCGTCTTCATGTTCATCCTCATCGTCATCCTCAGGCTCGCTCAACTTGCCTTTGTGGTCGAGGAGAAGGTCCGTTTCGCCGAGGTCGTTGCCGATTTGCAACGAGAACGGCACCGGCGCGGAGAAATCGATCGCCCCCAGGTCCAGCCGCTTGGCCTCGACCTTAAACCGGCCGTCGCTCCGGATTTCGATTTCCTTGATGCCGGAGGCGGAGCCGCTATGAAATTTGAACTTGTTGTGCTTCTGGAAAAACGATCCGGCGGGGATGGTTTCGCTGAACCCGTCCAGCGTTACGGTGACGTCCTCGTTGAGAATGTCGATGCCGTCGCTGGCGGCGTCCAAGGTTAGACTGCCCTTGACCTCAAACTTGTCCTTGCCGGCTTTCTTGCCCAGCTTGACCTTGGCCTTGTCGATGTCAAGAGTTGCCGGAAAGTTCGTGGGAACCAGTAACTCCAGCAAAACGTCATTCAATAGCGTGCCTCCAGCATTAGAGGTACCGACTTCCTGGAATATAAGGCTCGCCGTGGTGGGTGCGGTAACGACAATTTGAACCGTCGTCAG
>JBHHYO010000120.1:0-6371 GCA_046757665.1 Nitrospinales bacterium | reverse complement strand
GCGACAGCAGGATGTTCCTCGCCAAGTAGTTTTTTCCTTATTTTCAATATGTCACGATTTAAAGATTCTGCTTCCCTGTAACGGCCTTGGGCTGTTAGGTTTACCGCTAAACCGTTTAGGTTTGTGATAAAATCAGGATGATCTTGACCTAACATTGCTTTCCCAATAACTATAGCCTGCTTTAAAAACTTCTCTGCCTTGTCAAGATATCCGCGTGTTGTTAGGTATGTACCTGTTTGATGAAGCAAGTGATGAGATTCTTTGGATACAAGTTTAAATTCTTCTATGCGACTCAAAACGATCAAGGCTTGGGGCAATAATCGTTCACACGAAGGCCAATTTTCAAATTCCTGAGAAGGAAACAAATGATTTACAACCGCCAAGGCGCGTTCCGCCCACACTCGACAGGTGGGTTTGTTCATTTGGTCTTGCAAAACCTTTTGGACAAGTCCGTGAATATAGACCACTCGTCTTGCCGGATCACGTTTAAGGAGGGAAAATCGCCCGGCAACTTGCAGGGCATTGTAGAATTCAAGCTGGTTCTGCATGGTTGAATAAGCGCTACCCTTTATGAAAATTTCCTCCGGTATTGCGCCGGGAGCGAAAAAAGCGCAAAGTCGCAGGAGATTAGCCGCCTCGGGTTTTAAGGCTTCGACTTTTTCAAAGGAAATTAAAATAGTGGTTGTAACCGGTGCGGGGTGACTTGCGGTCAAGTTTCCTCTTCTTGCCAAAAGTTCTGTGCCTTGACCGCGGAAAATATCCAGATATTCCTTAAGAGTGCAAGGTGTTTCTTCAATGTACGCTCCGGCTTGGTCAAGCGCTAGGGGTAGGCCTTCCAATTCCTGTACGATTTCTCGCGCCGTAGTCCGGTGTTCGTCAGTGGTGCGGTCAATAGACTCGTTATACCTTATTATTTTTCCCCGACGCAGAAGGAATAATACCCCATCCTCGTCAGGCATCTTTTCTATTTCAATTTTGTGCGCCAAGTCTCCCGTTGCTTGCTGGGTGGTCGTAATTATGATGTGGCCTTTTCCTGCTGAAGGAATAAACTTCCCGGTTAAAAGAAAATCATCAACATTGTCGAAAATAAGTAGCCAATCCGTATTGTTCTCCAACCAATATTTTGCGGCTCCAATTACTACATTTGGATCCTTGTCATTTTTTTGAGGTAGATTTAAAAGCCGGGCAATCGAGATAAATCCCGAAATCAAACTTTCCCGTGATTCGGCATCTATCCAGAAAACAGCTTTATATTCGTCTCGATAGCGGTTTGCAAATTCGATGGCAGTTTGTGTTTTTCCCATTCCTCCAAGTCCCGAAATTGCTTGGGGATGGGGAGGTGTAGTTTCCTCGCTGACAAAAAGTTCATCGTGCAAGCGACTTATAATATCCTCCCGGCCCGTGAAAAAAGGATTTTGCTTGTACGGTAGGCTGAATGGTCTTCCAAAAAAATCCTGTTTACGATCCAAGGGAAGAAGAGGCACAATTTGGCCAAGCGGCGGAACTTTTATTTTAGGTTGTCCAGTAAGACATCGATAAAGCTTTTCATGTTCACCTTCTTTGTCCAAGTTGTAGTATGTCGCGCTACGAAGCTCTGTTGGAACAAACCCTGCATCGCTGGATGAAAAAAATATAGGAATGAACTTGTCGTTTTTGCCTCCGGTGTCATAAAGACTCTGAGTTATAATCGCCCCTTCCCAAGTCGCTCCAGACCCTGTTCCCGCTTCTTCATCATTATATCGGCGGCCATATTTTTCTGTACAAACGACAAGAACGAAATTCGACTCCTCAATCCGTTTCTTCATCCAGCGGGGCCAACCTTCCGAGGGAGACTCTTCGTACTGGTCAATCCAGCAATCAACGCCTTGGGTGCGTAAGGCATTGGAAAGGTCCAACACGCGGTCCATATGTTCGGGGGAATCGTGACTATAAGTTATGAATACCCTTGAAGGTCGAACTTGTTCACTCATTTTTCATTAATTTGCAAAGAGGATTAACAAAAGTTTCAAAAAGTGAAAAACCTTATCATCTCGCAAGTCAGCGGTTAACCGGGCATAGAAGCTACTCCACTCTTGCGGTGACGAGTTCGCCGTAAATCCAGCCTGTTTTGTCGTGCGCCGAGATGCGGAGCCACTTGCCCTTCTCCTCCAGCACCTGCACGCGGGTGTCCTTCTCCAGAACCATGACAATGCGTCCGCGCGGCGAGGGCCGTTTGCGGACATTCGCCAGGGAAACATTCACCAGATGCACCACTTTAAAATCTTCATCCCTGGGCTTCTCGCTCTCGGGGACGGCGGCCGGCTTGCCGTTGGGTTCCGTGCCGAAAAGGTCGATCTTGACGTCCAGCTTCAGCATTGCCACGCCGACAAACAGCAGGACCATGAGAGCGATGCGGGTGAAAGTTTTGCCGTTGGCCAGGCTTTCCTCTTCGTAGTCCCGCGGCGGCGGGCGGGGCGGGCCGCATCGCCGACAGTACAACGCGCCGCGCAACGGCCAGCCGCAGGCACTGCAATGGTCGGCGGTTTCCGCGGCGGTGGCGGGCCTTCGCGGTTTTCCCCGCGGCGTGGGCGTCGTCGGCATCAGTTTCCTCCCGGCTCCAGCCGGTAAATCTCCCGGTATTTCTCGTTCAGGTGGCGCACGAAATGATCCGCGTTCAACGTTTCTCCCGTAACCTGGCGGAGCAATTCATTGGACGAGTACAGCCGGCCCTTGCGGTGGATGTTTTCGTTGAGCCAGGTTTTGATGCGGTCGAATTCGCCGCGCTCGATTGTTTCGTCAATATCGGGCATGTCCTTTTTCAAGGCGTTGAAGAACTGGCAGGCGGTCATGGCGCCCAGCGTATACGAAGGGAAATAGCCGAAGGCTCCCATGCTCCAGTGAACGTCTTGCAGGATGCCTTCGCTATCCGTTGCCGGGCGGATGCCCAGATACTCCTGCATTTTATCATTCCACAGTTCGGGGAGTTGCTCGACCTCGACCACGCCCGCGAAAAGGCTTTTTTCGATTTCGTAACGCAGGATGACGTGCAGGGGATAGGTCACTTCATCGGCTTCCACGCGGATTAACGAGGGGCGGCAGATATTGATGGCTTCGTAAAGCGCCTGGGCCGACACGCCTTGCAGTCTTTCCGGAAACGTCGCCGTGAAGAGGTCGAGATAGTGCGCGCAGAAGCTTTTTCTCTGCGCGACCATGCGCTCCCAGAACAGGGACTGGGATTCATGAATCCCCATGGTCAGGGGTTCGGACACCGGCAGGTCCATTGCCTCGGCCATCCGCCCCTGCTCGTACAAACCGTGCCCGGTTTCATGAATCACGGCATAGAGCGATTCGACGAAATTATCCGCCCGATAGCGCGTGGTGATTCTGACGTCGGTGGGATGGCCGCCGCCGCAAAACGGATGCACGGACACATCCATTCGCCCGCGGTCAAAGGAAAAACCGAGGTCCCGGCTGATGCGCCCGACAAGGTCTTTCTGTTTTTGCGTATCGAACTCTCCCTCCAGGAACGAGGTTTCCGGGCGGTACGCGGCGCCCTGGACGGCGCGAATCAGGGGAACAAGCTCCGACTTCAAACGCGCGAACAGGGGATCGATTTGCTCCATGGTGGCGTCCCGCTCGTAGTGGTCGATGCAAACATCATAAGGAGCCCGTTGCGGCTCGATGTAATGCGCCCATTGTTTTTTCAACGCCACGAAGCGTTTGAGAACGGGGGCGAAATCGGCGAAGCGGTTATCCTTTCTAGCCTTGACCCAGACGCCGTGGGCGCGCGACCCCAGCTCCGCCAACTCCCGCACCAATTCGTTGGGGACTTTCGTTTCCCGGTCATAATCCCGCCGCGCCTCGCGGATATTGCAGATTTCCAGTTCATTGAACCGGGAGAGATCGGCTTGAGCCAGTTTTCCCAGCCACGCGCCGATTTCGGGGTCGGTTGCCTTTTGATGCAGGACGCCCGCGAGAGCGGCTATCTGCCGCGCCCTGGCCTCCTCGGCGCCCGGCGGCATGACGACCTCCTGGTCCCAATGAAGGATGCCCATCACTCCATTCAGATGCGAGCGTTCCTGCAAACTGGCGGCCAGTGTTTCATAAGTTTTACGCATTTTCGTGTGTCCTCGACAATCAATCGGACTCTTTCCTGAATGATAACCACTCTGTTTTGTATTAACAAGAGACCTCTTTGATTTGACAGTTTAAAAGAGTTTTTCTAGTATGGGTAAAATGAAAAAACTTACCGCCCTTTCCTTTCTTCTTTGTTTTTCGTTCCTTTTGATTCCTCCCTCTTTCGGGGCCGGGGACAAAGCTCCCGGAGCGACGGAAGCGAAAATAAAGAAAATCGTCATGATGCTGAACATCGCGACCAGGGAATACGCCCTGGGCATTGCGGACGGCAAAATAATCAACGCCGATGAATACGAGGAAAGCCAGGCATTCGTGAAACAGGCTCTGGCGCGATACCAGTCGGCGGCCGCTTCCACTCAGGACCGCCGGACGGCGGATGAGTTCACGGCCCGGTTTGCCGAAGTGCTGAAAAAGATGGCGGACAAGAAAAACCCTGCCGCCCTGCGCTCCGCCGTCAAGGAACTGCAAAGCAATTTGTTGCGCGAGTTTGGCATCGAGATGCAAAAGAGTCCCAAACGCGCCGTTTCGCTTGCGAACGGCAAGGCGATTTACACCTCCTATTGTATGCTTTGCCACGGTCTCTCGGGCCATGGCGACGGGCCGCTGTCCTCGCAACTGGACCCCAAACCGGCGGTCCTGGCCGACCCGGAAATCACGGGCGAGGCGCAAACCGCCGCGTTCGACAATTTTGAGGTCATCAACGTCGGCATTGCCGGCACCGCCATGCGAAGCTGGACCGACGTGCTCTCGGAAGACGATATCTGGGATGTGACGTATTTCATCCGCACCTTCTCGAAAAAAGGCGCTGTGCCGGTGGTGGTTGCCGCGAATGCGACAGCAGGAGCGAACGCGCCGGTCGGCGAAAAGGCCGGCCCCATCGTCGAGCAAACCCGTAATTTGCTCGCAAAAAGTTTTGCCGCGTTTAAGAAAAATCAACTCGAAGAAGCCAGTGATCTGGCCCTTGACGCCTACCTGGAGTTCGAGAAAATCGAACCCGCCTTGAAGAATAAAAAGAAGGACCTGGGCCTCCGGCTGGAATCCTCCTTCAACCGCTTCCGCGAATGGATTCAAAAGGGAACGGCCGGCGGCGACCTGGAAAACCTGTTGCGGAAAATCAATACGGACCTTTCCGAGGGATTGACGGTTCTGCGGCAGGAGGCCGGAGCCACTACCCTGTTCATCCAATCGTTTTCCATCATCGTTCGGGAAGGGTTCGAAGCGATCCTGATCATTGCCGCCTTGATCGCCTTTTTGACCAAGACGCGCAACCGCGACAAGGTGAAAACGATTTATCAGGGAGCGATCATCGGCATCCTGGCAAGCCTTGCCACCGCTTTCCTGTTCAAGCAAATCCTGGGTGTCAGCAAAGCCAGCCAGGAAGTCATGGAAGGCGTGATCATGCTGATAGCCGTCGTCCTGCTGTTCAGCGTGAGCTACTGGCTGGTTTCCAAAATCGAGGCGGTTAAATGGCAAAAATACATATCCGGAAAAATGCAGCAGGCCGTCTCGAAGGGAAGCGCCTTTACCCTGGGAGCGGTAGCTTTTATTTCAGTGTACCGGGAAGGATTTGAAACGGTTCTGTTCTACGAGGCGCTGTACACCTACGCCGGAAGCTATACCGGAGGCATTGCCGCCGGTTTTCTGGCGGGTTGTTTCTGCCTTGCCGTTATTTACTACCTGACCAATCAGGTGGGATTGCGGATTCCGGTGAACTGGTTCTTCGCCTTTACGGGGGTTTTCCTTTATTACATGGCCTTCGTTTTCATGGGAAAGGGGCTCCACGAACTGCAAGGCGGCGGAATCTTGTCCTTGACGCCCATCGACTTTTTGCCTACGGTCGCCTGGCTGGGAGTTTATCCCTCCTTGGAGACCTTTCTGGGGCAGGCCGTCCTGGCGGTCGCCTTTATTCTGGCGCTCATCTACACTTTCGGAATCAAGGAGGAAATAGAAACCCGGGAGTTAAAGGACGGAACCGGCATACTGCAAAACAATTTGTCAGCCGTTCACGACCTCGTGGAGCACATTTCCGAACATGCGAAGCGTTGCGAAACGTTTCTCAAAGACAGTCCGGACAAGGACCTGAAAGAACTCTCCGACCACCTGACGGAAATCCACTCAAAAGTTCATGAACTGTCCGATCAGGTCCGGCGGATGGGCGAGCAGTTGATCAGCGAATACGACCGGTTGGCTCTTCAGACAAAGCCCGCCAAAAAAAGCAAACCCTAAAATAACCCATACCCATTAAAAATATGCCT
>JBHHYO010000119.1:0-6490 GCA_046757665.1 Nitrospinales bacterium | reverse complement strand
TAATTAAGTATTCTGTCCACGGATCCTTGGGCTCTCTTCTTACTTCTCGGCGTGTGCTCCTCCAGTCAGGCGAAACGGCCACCAACTCACATGTCCTCCATCCGACCACTGAACTGAATGCCAAGGACTGCTGGCGAATACTCTAACAGCACAATCACCTCGATTCGACGTGGCGAACGGGGGTCGTCGAGGACATACCGAACGTGATCAGCCTCTTTATTCCAGTTGGTAGTCATCGTTTTTTATCCTCTCTCAATTGGATTTTACACCCAGCATGATTTTTCCCTTCCGGGCTTTTGTCTTTGGTGAGTTCATCCAGATATTCTTCAAGGCGCTTCTCAATTTCTTCGGGTGTCGGCTCCGAGAAACAAGTCACCTTTTGGATAGGTTGGAACTTTTCTTACTCAGGTTTTGGATTGATCCTCCGTTTCGCCGAGGCGGTTGATTTTGTGGGCGAGGCAACCGGCGCCGAATCCGTTGTCGATGTTGACCGTCGCCACGCCCATGGCGCAACTGTTGAGCATGGCCAGCAGGGCGGACAGGCCGCCGAACGACGCGCCATAGCCGACGCTGGTGGGCACGGCGATCACCGGTTTGTCCACCAGGCCGCCGATGACGCTGGCCAGCGCTCCGTCCATCCCCGCGACCACGATAACGGTACGGGCTTGCCGAAATGTTTCGATCTGATCGAGGACGCGGTGGATCCCGGCCACGCCGACGTCGAAAATTTTTTCGACGCGGCTACCGCAAAATTCCGCCGTGACCGCCGCCTCGTCGGCGACGGGGATGTCCGACGTGCCCGCCGTGGCAACGACAATGCAACCCAGTTTTTGCGCCCGTTTTTTCTTTTGAATGACTACGGTGCGCGCCGAGGGATTGTACACCGCCGTCGCGGGCAGGCGCCGCTTGATTTTGCCGTAAACCTCCGGCGTCAGCCGCGTGGCCAGAATGTCGCTACCGGCTTGCCGCATACTGCCGATGATCTGGAGAATTTGTTGCGGCGTTTTGTGTTCGCAGTAAATCACCTCCGCCATGCCGCCGCGGATGCCCCGGTGATGGTCGATGCGGGCGAACCCCAGGTCTTCGTAGGGCAGGGTTTTCAACTTGTCGAATACGTCCTGGGGATCCACTTTGCGGTCGCGGATATCCTGCAAAAGTTTTTTCAGCGATTCCGGATTCATTGATGCAATCCCTTGATCCCTTCGAATTCGGTGGATATTTCAACTTTCAGGAGATCCGCCAGCGCTTGCCGCGCCGGTTTTTCCTCGTAAAGCACTTTATACGTTTCGTCTATGATCGACGCCTGGATATTCAGTTGATTCTTGAGGTCGTGAGCCGCCTTGACGGTGTGCAGGCCCTCGGCAACCACGTTCATGTTCTGAGTGATGTCCCGGAGCTTGTCGCCGCGGCCGAGCTTGAGTCCCACTGTCCGGTTGCGGCTGAGGTCGCCGGTGCAGGTGAGGACAAGGTCGCCCAGTCCGGAAAGCCCGGAGAACGTTTCCGGGCGGGCGCCGAGCGTCGTGCCGATGCGCGTCATCTCCACCAGCCCGCGGGTGATCAACGCCGCCCGCGTGTTGAATCCAAGACCCAGTCCGTCGGCGACCCCCGTGGCGATGGCGATCACGTTTTTCAAGGCGCCGCCCAGCTCGACTCCCGTCACATCCGTGCTGGTGAAAACTTTCAGCGTGGCTCCGGACAAAATTTCCTGAATGCGCGCCGCCGTTTCCAGATCGGAGGCGGCCGCCACCAGCGCCGAAGGCACGCGCTTGGCGATTTCCAGGGCAAAGGTAGGGCCGGAGATGGAGCCCGTCCGGCAGGGCGTTTTGACGGTTTCCTTTAGAATCGTCCGTGCCATGGACAAACTGCCATGTTCGATTCCCTTGCTGGCGTTGACGATTAAACAGTTCGGCTCAAGGTGCGGCGCCAGCTTTTCCGCCGTTTGACGCAAGGCGTGCGTGGGGGTGACCATGAACAACACCGATTTGCCGGCGGCGGCTTTTTCGAGAGAGGACAGGGGGCGGATATTTCTCGGCAACGGAAACCCCGGGAGAAAGAGCGTATTCTCGCGCTTCTTTTCCATGATGTCGCAAAGCTCGGCCTCGCGCACCCAGAGGTCGAGCTCATAATTATTTTCCGCGAGCAGTAACGAGAGCGCCGTTCCCCAAGCCCCTGCTCCGATAACGCCGATAGTTGGTTTCTTCATGGTTTGAATACGGTTTGTTGGAGGTGTTCCAGAATTTGCGCATTATAACCAATTTAATCTCTTATTATCGAAGAGAATTTTGAAACGAAAAATACGTCCGCAAACGGGTTTCTTATCTTGCTAGGAAAATTCCTAAATGCGAAAGGAATTGCTCTCATGAAAGAATAAGGCTATGTCCGATATCGCTCACTCCACAAAACCGCTACACTGCGGCCTGAAAATTTTTTGGCGAATCTGTTATCCGTTGAAGTTGCTGTTGTCTACTTGAGGCCAATACGATCAATTTTACGCACACGCAAGCGAGATGCTCTTTCAAGACGCGAACGATCCGGGTTTTATTATTTTGTCTGGTGTTCGCCCCGGCTTGGGCGGCGAAGGCGGACACCTGGACGATCATTTTAAAGCATCGGGGGTTTGGGCTCGATCATTTTTATGTGTACGCGGGTTTCAACGTCAATTTGAAAAATGATCGGGAAGAGCCGCTTTACAATTTGATCTTGGTCAGTACACAGTCGGAAAAAAAAATTTTAAGCGTTAAAAAATTACCGGGAGGACAGTCCTTATCCCTTGGATTCGATCATGAAGGGAGCTATTTGCTTTACTATTCATTACGTTCCGGAGAACCTGAGTTCGTTGACAAGCACGTTTTGATCGACGTAATTTCCATGAAGCTGATTTGAGCCTGCGGCAAGCCGTGCGCTTGCGTGCCGGGGCGTGGGACGAAATGAAAACATCAACCAAAGCTGTTTTGCACCAAGGAGAATACAAATGAAAAGAATTGCCCTGACGACGCTCTTGTTTTTCGCGTACATGACTCCCCATGCCTTTGCGGCGCAAATTTCCAAGGGTCAATCCACCAGTTGCATTGATGCGAACTCCATTGTTGTTGAAGTCGCGAAAATTCCCAGTAAAAGCGATGATAAATTCGGCTACACCAGCAACGACCGCGGGTCCGCCAATTTGTCGGTCTGGAAATCTGCAAACTTCACCACCGTTCCCCTGTCGTTGGCGCCCAGCGACGACAACTACACCAATGTAGACTCCGACCACGGGTTAACGGGTATCGGCAAAAGAGGCAACATGGGGCGAGCGAAAGTGGTGCTTACCAGACAGCCGAAGTTCAGCCGCGGCGATTCCATCGGCGACATCAGCGGCGAAGTCAAATTTACCAATACCGGGGCCAACCCCGTTACCATTACCTGCCAATAAATTTTGGATTCCGGTGGGAGCCACTCCCTTTCCCGCCGGTGAGGAAAAGCCAGCCTGATTCCCCCGGGCTGGCTTTTTTTTTAAATAATCCCGCACGCCGTTCCCGCTTGTTTCCCATCCACGACTGTTTCCGTGCGCCGGGACGCATCTGACCCGGTTCCGGAAAACCGCGGCGGGGAAAACTCTTGTTTGTAAAAATTCTTTATGCTTAAATAAACAGCTTGCCTGAAGATGGGGCGTTTATTTTGTCCAAAGGTTGCGAACCGAAAGGTTGACATGGCGACACGCGAGAGATTTTCCCGAAAGCAGTTAAAACAGCCCGACGAATTTGTTTCCACGCTGGAAAGGGCCATCGATTTTTGCCAAAAAAACCAGGGAGTGTTGATCTCCGTGGCTCTTGTGGTTGTGGTCGTCATAGGCGGAGCTTCCTTTGCTTTTTACAGTAGCAAGCAGGGGGAACTGCGAATGGAAAACCTGCTTGATGAAATGAAGAACATTGGGCAAAATGCCGCCGGGAAGAGCCCGGTGGCCGACCAGTTAAAAAAGTACCTCGACCAGTTTGACGAAGGAATACACAAACAGCGAGCCCGACTTCTACTGGCCGGCGCTTTTTATCAGGACCGGAAATTCTCCGAGGCCATCGCCGTCTACAACGAGATTCTCAGTCACTCACAGCCCGGCGAGACCATCTATGAGCTGGCCCAGGCGGGCTTGGGGTATTCCTACGAAAGTGAAAAAGATTATAAAAAAGCCATCGAAATCTACAAATCCATCGTCGACCGGGGCAAAACGCTGTCCCTGTTCGACATCTACCTTTCCCTCGCCCGAACTTATGAGCTGGCTCAGGACCCTAAAAATGCCCTGCTGATTTTGCGCGAAATGGAAAACAAGTTCAAAGACCATGCGCAACTTTTTAAGGTACATGGTAAAATAAAGAAATTGGAAGGCTGACTTTCGGTCCGTTCCCTGATTTCTTGAGGTTTAAAAAAATGCGTCGAGCCGGCCCGATTCTTCTCGTGGTCGTTTTCTATTGCGGGTGGCTTGTCTTTTTTTCCACGCGGCTGGCGGTTTCCGTTCCATTCATCAGCGAGGAAACCGAACTGGCCATGGGCCAGGGAGCCGACAAACAAGTCATCGCGCAATACGGATTGTACCAGGACAAAGCCCTGCAACTTTACGTCAACCGCGTCGGGCAAAAACTGGTTTCCCACCTTTCCGACCAGGTATTCCGCAAATTCTTTTTTAAGATCGTCGACAGTTCCGTGATCAATGCCTTTGCCCTCCCCGGCGGTTACGTTTACGTGACCCGCGGAATTCTGGCCCTGTTGAACAACGAGGCCGAACTGGCGGGAGTTTTGGGGCACGAAATCGGCCACATCATCTTCCATCATGGCGCAAAAGCAATGGTTCGGTCGATCGGCGCGAGCATTTTAAGCCTGGGCGGCGCCATCGCCAGCCCGCAAAACGCCGGCCAGTGGCTTGTAGTCAGCACGCAGTTTTTTCAGCAGATCAACCTCGGCTATGGCCGCGACGCGGAATTGGAATCCGACGCGCAGGGCATTGTCAACCTCTACGAGTCCGGATACAACCCGATCAATATTTCGCGGTTCTTCCGAACCCTGCGGCGGCAGGAAATCATGTCCGGCCAGTCCTATCACAGCTTTGTCGCCTCCCATCCGGAGACCAAGGAGCGCATCGTCCGGGCGGAAATGATGGCGTCCTCCTATTCGCGCCGCAACAAAAAACTGGTGGATAATCGGGAAGTTTACCTCTCACACATCAAGGGCCTGGTTTATGGCGGCAAACGGGACCGCGGCGACTTCCAAAGCTACGAGGACCAGTATATCGATATTTACGAAGTCGTCCCGGGCGATACCTTCGCCGGCATTGCGGAAAAAGAGCTGGGCGACAGAAACCAGGCGCCCGCCATCGCCACCCTCAACGGCAAACGAGACACCGAATCCTTGAAACCCGGCGAATTGCTGAAGCTCGTCAAAAAAGGCGAACCCCCGAAAGACAAAACCCTGCAGATCAAACCCGCGCGACCCTGATCCGGGCATGGATGAAATCCTCGTTCTCAAAAGCACCCATTACGTTTATTTGAAGGCGAACGGCGAGATTTGCAACCGGCTTCCGCAAGGCACGCGGGTGCATCCCGTGAAACGCAAGGGCGAGTGGCTGAAGATCACCTGGAGAAACGGCCGCAAAAAAGGCTGGATCCGCCACCCCGCGTAGGGGAGGGTTCTCAAGTGCGGAGTTGGAGACACCGCATGTCGGCCCGTCTGTCATGGTGAGCCCGTCGAACCATGACAGTACCTGACCGAATCGCTCGCGCCTGTCGCGCTTGTCCGTTCGCTCGATTGCGCTTGATGCCGGTTGACCGCTTGATACGGGTCAGCCCATCCCACCCCGGCCTTGGGCCGGAAAAAATTTTTTAAAAAACGAGGAACGAAATAGTCGAAATGTCAGGTCGTAAATCCGGGAACTCCTTGTTATGTAACCGGTTTTCCAGCTCTCCCGGCAGGTAAAAAATCAACGGATTTCGCGGAAAAACCATGCTGGAAAAAGGTTTAACTATTTATACTTAACTTAGTGATATTAAAATATATTTTTGTTTCATATTTTCCCATGCCGAACCCCGCGTTTTGAAGATTAAAATTTACAATGCCGAAATCACCGCAAAGGCGCCAAGAACGCAAAGAAAAGCCCCCTTCAAGGAAGGGGGTTTGGGGGATTTTCCTTTGCGTTTTTCGCTCTTCGCCGCCCCGGCGTCATCGCGAGCCGCCAGCGGCGGTGCGGCGATCCAGCCGGGCCACGCCCGGTGGGAATGGTCCTTTCCGGATTGCTTCGTCGGCTCCGCCGCCTCGCAATGACGATCATGGTTGCCCGCCGCCGGGTTTTTCCAACCCCCTGTCACGCTGACCCCGTCGAAGCGTGACCGTCTCCGGTCTCCGTTTTTTGTCCCTACATATAGCGCCAAACGCAGGTATGCGCCGGCGCAAGCTCTTTGAATCCGGCGGGTTGAAAGGGCTTTGGGGGTAGGGTGGTATTGGATGGCGCAAAAAATGGCCGCTCAAC
>JBHHYO010000118.1:0-6568 GCA_046757665.1 Nitrospinales bacterium | reverse complement strand
CCTCAAAAGTGCACCAGGGAATGGACGGGCAGGCCGGAGAGTTTTTCCCGGCCCTTGAGAAAATCCAGCTCGACGACGAAAGCCGCCTCGACGATTTCCGCCTGAAAATTTTCCCGGATCAGGTCCGCGACGGCGGCCACCGTGCCGCCGGTCGCCAGCAGGTCGTCGAGGATCAAGATTCTTTGACCGGAGCGGATGGCGTCCTGATGGATTTCCATGGCATCCGTGCCGTACTCCAGGGCGTAGGATTTTTTAAATGTTTTGTAGGGTAGTTTGCCGGGTTTTCGGACCATGACGAATCCCGCGCCCAGGGCGCAGGCCAGGGCGGCGCCGAAGATGAATCCGCGCGCCTCGACGCCCACCACCGCATCGATCTTTTGATCCGCGTAACGGGTTTTCAGGGTTTCGACCACCTCGGCAAAACACGCGCCGCTGGCCAGGACGGGCGTGATATCCTTGAACAAAATTCCCGGCTTTGGAAAGTCCGGGATGTCCCGGATAACGGTTTTCAATGCTTCCATGAGATGTTCGCTCCTTCTCGCTAGAGGATGGAATGGGTGTGCGCGTGGATCATTTTTTCGGCAGGTAAGGCAAGGGGTCCACCGAGTGCGTGTCGTTGCGCACCTCGAAATGCAGATGCGGTCCGGTGGAACGCCCGGTACTGCCGATCGACGCTATTTTTTGTCCTTGTTTGACGACGGTGTTTTCCTTGACGTAGTTTTTTGAGTTGTGGGCGTAAACGGTCATCAACCGGTTGGGATGCCTGATGATGATCATCAACCCATAGCCGGTCGGCCCCCAGCCGCTGAACACGACTTTGCCTCCGGCGGCGGCGGCGATGTCGGCGCCCTTGCGGGTGGCGATGTCGATGCCGTCATGATGGCGCCCGCGGCGGTTGCCGAATTTCGAGGTCAGCTTGCCATCCACGGGCCAGATGAGATAGCCGCGCACGGGCTTGCGGACGCCGGGCTTCCCTGCCGCTCCGGTGGGAGGCACAAAGCGCACCCGGCGGGCATTGGGAATCCACAGCCTCTGCCCGTCCTCGATGTGGTCGGGGTCGCGCAGACCGTTGACCCGGCGCAGGGTTTTTAAATCGACGCCGTAAACCTCGGCAATGCGGTACAGGGTCTGGCCCGCCCGCACCGTATGGTAAACGCCGCTCCCGGAAGGCCGGGAGGCGCCCGGGAACTCAAAACTCCGGCAACCGGCGACCAAAGACACAACCAGTAGTAACACGCTGAGAATTTTGGCGGGATACTTGAGGCGGGTCATCCGTTCTCTCATCGAGGAATTCCGTGGACCTGCCGCCGGTCAACAAGCACTATACGGCGGACCCTGAAAAATTCTAACACCGGAGCAAATCATGTCAACTGGAATCGGGGCTCCGTATTTCCTTTACATTTTTATCAACGTATTGTATAAAAAGGAATTATGTCAAGACCGATTTTAAATTTACTGTTGGTTTTGTTTGTCGGGGTTGGAGTGCTGGGTTGCGATGCTTACAACGCCGCCGTCAAGGACACCAAGCGGGAAGTGACGGAGGTCAGCTCCGGCGGCCAAGGCACAGGTACGGGTACTGGCGGCGCGACAAGCGGGGCGTCCATTACCGTTTCGCCGTCGAACCTGGGATTTTCCGTCAGCGGCTCGCAAGTCTTTACCGCAAGCGGCGGAGCGGGAAGTTTTACCTGGGAACTGTCCGGGCAAACCAATGCTTTCACTGGCGCTACAATCGATTCGTTTACCTCGACTTCCGCCACGGTGGTGTTCACCGTCCCAACGGTGCTGGAAGGTGAACAGGTCTTGACAATCGAGGCGACGGACAGCAACGGGGACAAGGGATCGACGACGTTCACCCTGACTCCGGCAACCACCTGATGTTTTATTTTTTCCCCCGATAGTTTCAAAGCGCGCGTACTACGTTTTGCCGGTGGGGCAGGGATTTTTGCGGGCGCTTTTTTGCCCGCGATGCGGAATTTGAAATGAAACCAGCAATATGGGTTCTTTTTCTGGCGGGGTTGTTGGCGGCGTGCGCTCAAGAGGATGTGGTGAGCCCGGATTTGTTTTCCCTGCCGGTCACGTACCCCGTAGGCAAAAAACCGGCGACCGTGCTTGTCCATGATATGAATCTGGACGGCTTCCCCGATATCCTGGTGCCCAACTCCGGGGACCAAAGCCTGCACTATTACGAGGGCGCGGGAGACGGGACCTTCAAGACCGCCCTGGTCATGAAAACCGGCCGCGAGCCGGTGGCCCTGGGAGTCAGCGATTTCGACGGCGACGGCATACCCGATATCGCCGTCTGCAACTACGGCGACAACAACATCACGATCATTCTGGGCCAGAAGGACGGTTTGTTCCGCATCAAGGACCGGATCAAGGTCGGACGGTTGCCGATCGCCATTGCGCCCGCCGATTTCAACAACGACGGCAAGGCCGACCTGGCGGTGACGTTGCGGTTCGACAAGTTGATCATTCTGCTGGGAGTGGGCGACGGCAGTTTCAAGCCCGCGGAGGCCTACCGGGCATCCGGCACTCCCGCGCACATGGTGGTCGGCGATTACAACGGCGACCGCAATGTCGATATCGCCGTGGCCTTCAACGCGGTGCGGGCTCATTCCATCAAAATTTTCTACGGCAACGGCGACGGCACACTGCAAAGCCCCAGAAAATTCGCCGGCGGCCGCCAGTCGGCGTTTATCACCCAGTTTGACATGAACCGGGACGGCGCGGCGGACCTCATCATCTCCAGTCCCCAGGCGGACAGCCTCACGTTGTTCCTTGGCGACGGCAAGGGCGGGTTCACGGCGCAACCTGATTTGGCTGGAGAAAAAAGTCCGGGCTACATCGTTGCCGGGGATTTTTCCGGCGACCGGGCGCCCGACCTGGTGGTCTGCAACCGCAGGGACGGTTCCATTTCGGTTCTGGAAGGCAAGGGGGACGGGCGGTTCGGGTTCCCCCATTTCAATTATCCGGTGGGCCGCAACCCGCGCGCGCTCGCCGGGGCGGATTTTAACAATGACGGGTTGCAGGACCTTGCGGTGATCCTGTACGACTCTCCTCTGCTGGAAATTTTGATCAGGAAACCGGTTGCCCATGTGCCGACTTGAGGGCGGGGAGTCGTGACCCGGCGGCGGAATGCGCGGCTATTCGGACTCCCGGTTTTCCTCCGGCAAAAGCTCCGCATCCTTGATGGCGTATTTCCCATCCAGCCAGGCGCCCAGGTCGATCCACCGGCAACGTTCGGAACAAAAGGGAAAAAAGGCGTTGTCTTTCGTGTCCACCTTTTTTTTGCAAATGGGGCATTTGAATGTTTTCATGGAAGGTCGTTTCCGGCGCGGCGGATTTTTCATTTACAAGCCGCGGCAGGCTTTATATATTAGAGAATTATTTTATCGCTTGATGCCGGGCGAGACAATGATAAACCGGATGGCAGTGGATTTGCCCATCCCCCCGCCCTTGCCGGCGGGCATCAGGACGCTCCCATGAGCAAAGTACAGCAAGGCGATTTCTATGATGTGTTGCGCGTCCGGCCGGACGCCACCCAGAAGGAAATCGCGCGCGGTTACCGCACCCAAATCCAGCGGCTGGGCGACGAGAAGCACGAGCAACAGTCCTTTCTGGATGATCTGCCGCGGCCGGAACGGATCGCCCAGATACAGGAAGCCTACGACACGCTTTCCGACAAGGAAAAACGCGCCGCGTACGACCGCGCCCTGGGCGGCGAAACGGCGCCCTTGACGTCCCTGACTCCCTATTCCGGGAAAAAAACCGGCGCCGCCCGGCCATCCCCGCTCAAGGGAAAAGGGCGAAAACGGCAAAACATCTATGAGGACTTTTTCGGGTTTTCCGAGAAACCGTTCGACCTGACCCCGGACCCCAAGTACCTCTACCTCAGCCCCACGCACAAGGAAGTCATGGCGCATCTGGTGTTCGGGTTGCAGGAAAACACCGGCTTCATAAAAATCATCGGCGAGGTGGGAACCGGGAAAACCATGATCAGCCGGAGTTTCCTGAGCCAGCTTCATGCCGATTTCAATGTCGCCTACATTTTCAATCCCTGCCTCAATTCCCTGGAACTGTTGCAGACCATCAATGCCGAACTGGGCGTCCGTTCGGACAGCGACAGCCGGAAAGAGTTGACCGACATTCTCAACCGGTTTTTGCTGGAGGAGAGGAAACGCGGCCACCGGGTGGTCGTCATCATCGACGAGGCGCAGGACCTCGACCCGCGCGTGCTGGAGCAGTTGCGACTGCTTTCCAACCTGGAAACGACCACCGAAAAACTGATTCAGATTGTTTTGATCGGCCAGCCGGAGCTGGACCGACTGCTGGCGCGCGATGAACTGCGCCAGCTTCGGCAACGCATCACCATTAACTGGGAACTGCGGCCGCTGAACCGGGAGGAATCGCGGCGCTACATCGAGCATCGGTTGAACGTGGCGATGGGCAAGGGCAAGGTCAAATTCACGCGGCCGGCGACGGACCTGATTTTCCGCTATTCCCAGGGGATTCCGCGGATGATCAACGTGCTGGCGGACCGCGCCCTGTTGATCGCCTACACCATGAACACGAAAAAAATCGGCGTCCGCGTCATCCGCCTGGCCGCCGATGACGCCGGCGGGTTTTCGCTGGCGACGCCGCCGTGGCAGATGCTGTGGAAGGTGGCGCTACCGGTGGCGGCCGTCGCCGGACTGCTGGTGTACATGCTCAATGATGTGAGCATTCCGGATTTCGGCGCCGCCCCTGCCGGCGGGCGCGACATCAAGCAGTTCATCCGCGAAAACCCTCTGGACGTTTCCGATCCCGGCGGTTTGATTCCGGCGAAAGACGCAGGCGTTGCCGTTCCGGAGACGGTTGCCGAGACGCCGCCATCGCCGCCCGCCGCGCCGTCCGCTGTGCCGCCGCCCGCTGTGACTCCGTCAAGCGTGGCAACGCCTTCGCCATCCACCGTGGCGGATGGCGGCTCTCTGGAGATTTCCCAGTCCGACAAACTGGTCACCTACCTCTCCAGCCTGTCGCTGATGGAGAGCAAGGTGGAGGCGGTCAAATGGGTGCTGGAAAGCTGGGGCCTGGTTTCCGGCAACCTGGTCGGCCTGGATGAGTCGGTTTTTGAAAACCTGGCATCCGATTACCAACTGCTCCAATATGAAATGACCGGAAATTTTCAGGGATTGTCAGCGTTCAATTACCCCGCCATCCTGGAGATCACCCTGCCCAACGCGCAGGGGACGAAATACCTGGCCCTGATTTCCATCAAGGGAGACCGGGGAGTTTTCGGCTCGGTGGACCGGATCGAGATGCCCTTGTCCACGCTGGAGCCGTTGTGGAACCGCAAGGCGATCATCCTGTGGCGCGACTTTGAAAACCTGCCGCCGCTGATCCGCAGGGGCTACCGGGGCAAGGAGGTGCTGTGGCTACAGAAAAACCTGAGGCAACTGGGATTTTTCAAGGGACGCGAGGCGCCGGTGTTCGGCCCGAAGACCCGGCAGGCGGTCATCCGGTTTCAGCGCCATAACGGCATCAAGGACGACGGCAATTTCCACGTGGAAAGCAAGGTGATGTTGTACAACCTGTTGAGTATTTACCCGACGCCCAAACTGGCCGGCGGATGATGTCCCTCCGGCGAAAAAGCCGGCGGCATGAAACGGATGGATTGATGAAGGGAAACGACACCGTATGAGCGCCATTTTAAAAACGCTGAAAAAGCTGGAAGAGGAAAAAAGCGTCCTCGACCAAAATCTGGACATCGAGGAGATGGTCACGCAGGGCGAGGCGTTGCCGCCTTCCCTTATGCGTTCGCGCAAAACCGGCGTAGCGGCTATTCTGCTGGGGCTGGTTGTGGTAGCGCTGGCGGCCTATCTCGTTTTGCGAAGCGCCGGGCCGGAGTCGCAGGCGGCGCGTCTGGAGCCGGCGCGTCCGGGGCCGGCGGCGCCGGCGGTCAATCATTCGCCTGTTTTGCAAGCCGCCCTGACGCCGAACACGGCTCCATCCCCGCTGGGCATTCCGCTGGCGCGCATTCCGGAAACCGTGAAACCCGCCGAGAGTCCGGCGGAGCCAACGCCACGGGACGCCGAGCAACCGCCATCACCGGATGCCAGGCAAGCGTTGCCGCCTGCCGCGCCGCCCGATGAGGTTCCGGAGGCGCTCAAGAAAAATGTGCCGCCGCTGGTGCCTTTAAATGAAATCCACGCCCTCATCGAAAGCGCCACGCGGGCCGCCGAGCGAGCCGCGGACCAGCCGCCCGAGATCAACCCCCGGCGCAACGCCGCCTACATCCCCGGCCTGAAAATCAAGGGCATCGTGTATCTGGCGGAAGGCAGTCCCATCAACCATATCCTCGTCTCCACCCCCGACGCCAGCAACCTGAAAATGCGCGTCGGCGAGAACGTCCTGGGCGCGACGCTCGAATCCATCCAGCCCGACCGGGCCGTCTTTCTCTATAAGGGACGCCTCACCGAAACCGGCATCGGCGAGTAGCCGGGCGGGCAGACGCCCGCGGGAAGTGGGCTGACCTTTGGACTGGAACCAACCTCTGAAAAGCGCAATCGGCGGGCAGACGCCCGCGGGA
>JBHHYO010000117.1:0-6605 GCA_046757665.1 Nitrospinales bacterium | reverse complement strand
GGCGAATCTCTCGCAAGCCCTTAAAATGAGGTCAATGATTTTGATCGAAATCCAACCCGCAACCGCCATTCGCGCCGTCGTCGAGGCGCCGCCGTCGAAGAGTTACACGAACCGCGCCCTGATCGTCTCAGCGCTGGCGGAGGGCGAAAGCCGTCTCGAAAATCCCCTCATCAGCGACGACACGCGCTACATGCGCCAGGCGCTCGAGCAATTCGGCGTTGCCGTTGCCGACGAGGCGCGGGCGTTCGTGGTGCGCGGCCGCGGCGGCAGGATGACGGCTCCGCAAACTGAAATTTACGTCGGCAACGCCGGCACCAGTATGCGCTTTCTGACCACGTTCGCCGCCCTGGCCGACGGGCAGACGCGGTTGACGGGCGACGCCCGAATGTGCGAGCGCCCCATCGAGGACCTGCTGGCCGGCCTGCGCGCCATGGGGGTGCGGGCCGAGTCGGCGAACCACAACCAGTGCCCGCCGCTCATCGTCACCGGCGGCGCCGTACCGGGCGGCGCTCTCCGCCTGGCCGCCGACAAAAGCAGTCAATACCTCACCTCGCTCCTGCTGTGCGCCCCCTGTTTCCAGAATCCCACCCGCATCGAAATCGTGGGCGAACTGGCTTCCAAAAGTTATGTCGATATCACGCTGGACATCATGAGGGCCTTCGGGGTGACTGTGGAAAATGACGGCTGGCAACGGTTCCGCGTTCCGGCGGACCGGGGCTACCGCCCCCGCGTTTACCGCATCGAGGGAGACGCCTCGAGCGCCTCCTATTTCCTTGCCGCCGCCGCCGTGACCGGGGGCGAGGTGGCCGTCACCGGACTCAACCCACAAAGCGTCCAGGGCGACATCCGCTTCGCCGACCTCCTCGAGCGCATGGGGTGCCGCGTCGAAAAATCCGCTGAAAAAATCGCCGTCAAGGGAAACTTTTTGCGCGGCATCACCATCAATATGAGTACCATGCCGGATACCGTGCAGACGCTGGCGGTCACGGCCCTGTTCGCCGAGGGTGAAACCGTCATCACCGGCATCGGCAACCTGCGGATCAAGGAAACGGACCGCATCGCCGCCCTGGCGCGGGAACTGGCCCGGCTGGGCGCGACGGTCGAGGCGGGCGACGATTTCATCCGCGTCAAACCCGGAGCCCCAACCGCCGCCGCGGTCGATACGTACAACGACCACCGCATGGCCATGAGCTTCGCCGTCGCGGGCCTTAAAATCCCCGGCATTAAAATTAAGAATCCCGGATGCGTCGAAAAATCCTTTCCCGATTTTTTCGACCGGTTTCAAAACCTCTATGAATGAACACCGCCACACCAACGCCCTGATTCACGAAAAAAGCCCTTACCTTCTGCAACATGCCCACAACCCCGTCAACTGGCGCGCCTGGGGCGAGGACGCCTTCGCCGCCGCCCGGGAAAACAACCTGCCGGTGCTGGTGAGCATCGGCTACGCCACCTGCCACTGGTGCCACGTCATGGAACGCGAGTCCTTCGAGGACCACGGCACGGCGGCGGTTATGAACGAAAACTTCGTCTGCATCAAGGTGGACCGCGAGGAACGGCCGGACGTGGACAATGTGTATATGCAGGCGGTACAGTCGATGGGCCAGCAGGGCGGCTGGCCGTTGAACGTTTTCGTCACCCCGGACGGCATCCCGTTTTACGGCGGCACCTATTTCCCGCCGGAACGACGCTACGGAATGCCCTCTTTCACCGATGTCCTGCACTCCCTGATTCAGACCTGGAAAAACGAGCCGGAGAAAATTCAACGGCAGGGCCAGGCGCTGGTGAACGCCATCCGCCAGCGGTCGCTTCCGGAAACCGCCGATGCCACGGCGACCCTGAGCTTTGACGGCGAGGACCGGGCCGTGAAACTTTACGAAAGCGCCTATGACCACCTGAACCACGGGTTCAAGTTTCAGCCGCAGAACAAGTTCCCCCCCAGCATGGCCCTGTCCTGCCTGTTGCGGCATTACCGGCGCACCGGCCACGCGAAGAGCCTGGAAATGACGGAACACACCCTGACAGCCATGAAAAACGGCGGCATTTACGATCAGGTCGGCGGCGGCCTGTCGCGCTACAGCACCGACTACCGCTGGCTCGTGCCGCATTTCGAAAAAATGCTGTACGACAACGCCTTGTTCGTCACGGCGCTGGTCGAAACGTACCAGGTGACGGGCAAACAGCAGTTCGCCGACTGGGCGCGGGACGTCCTGGACTATATCGAACGGGACATGACTTCCGACGACGGGGCTTTCTTCAGCGCCGAGGACGCGGACAGCGAAGGGGTGGAAGGCAAGTTTTACGTCTGGACCCAGCAGGAAATGGAGGCGGCGCTGGAACGAAAAACCGCCGCCATCGCCATCCCCTACTTCAACGTCACCCCACGGGGGAATTTCGAGGGCGCAAACATTCTGCACGTCACCCTGTCGCCGGAGGAGTTCGCCGGCAAGCAGGGACTGCCCGCATCCACCGTGAAAGAGGAGCTTGCCCGGGCGCGCCGTCTGCTGTTGGAGGCGAGAAACAAGCGCGTCCGCCCCTTGCGCGACGACAAGACGCTCACCTCCTGGAACGGATTGATGATCTCCGCCCTGGCGCGAGCCGGACGAGCGCTGGAAGACCCAAGCCTCACCCAAAAAGCCGAGACGGCCATGGACTTCGTTTTCGCCAGACTGATGGACCCGCAAGGCCGGTTACTGCGCCGCTACCGCCAGGGCGAGGCCCGGTTTGACGGCTATCTGTACGATTACACTTCCATTGCCGCGGCCTGCCTGGAGCTTTATGAAACCACCGGCCAGCCGCGGTACCTGCAACGCGCTCTTGACCTGATGACGGTCGTCGAGGAAAAATTCGCCGCCGACAACGGGGCCTATTACGAAACCGCCGACGATGCGGAAAACCTGATCGTCCGCCAGATGACCTCGTATGACGGCGTGGAGCCCTCGGGCAACAGCCATGCCGCCCTGGCCTTTCTGCGCCTCGCCGCCTACCGCCTCGACCCGGCGCTGGAGGAACGGGCGGTCAAAATTTTCCGCGCCTTCTATGACGAGCTGATGGAATACGGCCTGAATGCGTCGTTCATGATGCAGGCCCTGCATCTTCATTTGGCAGGATTGAAGGAGGTGGCCGTTGTCGGCCGCCGCGACGACCCCGCCACGGACGAGATGCGGCGCTTCATCCGCCGCGGCTTTTTCCCGCAAGCCGTTTTTGCCTTCGCCTACGAGGACGAAATCGAGGCCGTTGCCGACGCCGTTCCCCTGCTGGCGGGACGAAAGACCGTCGGCGGCAAGGTCACCGCCTATGTCTGCCGCCGGGGAACCTGCCTGCCGCCCGTTACGACCCCCGGCGACTTGCAAAAACTGCTGGACGAAGGATATTAGCCGGAGCGCAAGCGCCGAGGCCCCGCCGCGATTCCGCGTTTGTTCTGGATTCCCCGCGCCATATCCGGTATTCTACTGCAATCATGAGAACCGAATTGATCGACAGCATCGTGGAAACCGCGCTTGCCGGCGAGGGTATCAGCCGGGAACAAGCCCTGGCGGTGGGTACGCTGAACCGGGAGGAACTGGATTACCTGTTCCTGGGCACGGACAAAATCCGCGAAAAATTCAAAAGCAACGACGCGAAAATTTGTTCCATCGTTAACGCCAAGTCCGGGAAATGTCCCGAGGATTGCGGATTTTGCGCGCAAGCCTCGCAGTTCCAGACCGACTCCCCGGAATACGGCCTCATGAACGCCGGGGAAATCGTCCGCGCCGCCAAGGAAGCGGAAGCGTTCGGCGCCAACGAGTTTTCCATCGTCACCTCGGGCACCGCGTTGGACGACCGCCGGGAACTGGACATCCTTGTCGAGGCCATCAAAAGAATCAAGGCCGAGACCAAGCTGGAAGCCTGTTGCTCCCTGGGCCTGATGAGCGTCGAACATTTAAAGGAGTTGAAAGCCGCTGGTCTGGACCGGTTTCATCACAATCTGGAAACCGCCGCCAGCCATTTTGAAAATATCGTCACCACCCATACCTACCAGGAGGAAGTGACCGCCGTGCGCAACGCCCGGGAAGCCGGACTGAAAACCTGCGTCGGCGGTATTTTCGGCATGGGCGAGAGCTACGCCCAGCGCGTCGAGATGGCGTTGGACATCCGCCAGCTGGAGACCCAGTCGTTCCCCATCAATTTCCTCAAGCCGGTGGAGGGAACCCGGCTGGAGCACATGGAGTCCATGGAATACTACGAAGCCTTGCGCACCATTGCCATGTTGCGCCTGGTTTTGCCTGCCATTGACCTGTTCGTTTGCGGGGGTCGAGAGGAAGTTCTGGGCGAGGGCCAGGCCCGGCTGTTCGCCGCCGGCGCCAATGGCGTCCTGGGGGGCAACTACCTGACCACCAAAGGCCAGGACCCCAAAAACGATATCGAAATGATCGCCAACCTGGGCTTGCGCCCCGTCGGCGAACCCGTTTGACGGCAAAGAAAACGCAACGACCGGATTTTCCCGTCCAGCCGCCGATTCTCCTTAAGGTTTTTCGCGCACGGGCCGATATAGAAAGTGGTGTTCATGGGTTATCCTCTGTTGACAGCCCTCGAAACGGACAGAAGATAATTCACTCTCTCTTCTCTGGGCAGCTTGTGCTGCCCAGACCCTTTTTTACGCCTTCCCACGCCTCTGCCAAGCATCAATCGACGTGTTCAGCAACAAGCTCTAAATATGTTCGTCGATGATTTTCTTGATTTCGGCCTTGGACTTGACACCCACCATCTGCTGAACCACCGCGCCGTCCTTGAACAACAAAAGCGTCGGGATCCCGCGGATGCCGTATTTGGTCGCCGTGGCCGGGTTGTCGTCTACATTCAGTTTGCCGACAAGGATGCGGCTGTCATATTCCGCCGCAATCTCCTCGACCGTCGGAGCCAGCATTTTACAGGGCTGGCACCATTCAGCCCAAAAATCCACCAGGGCGGGTTTGTCACATTGAACGATCGAGGAATCAAATTCATCATCGGAAATAACGACAACCTTCTCGGAAGACATAAACAACTCCTAATCACAATATTAAATATGCCCTTATTCGCTTGTTCCGGGAAACCCGGAGCAACGGAAAAGAAACACTCCAAACTCGGGCGGACATCCGCTCGGTCGATATGATGCAGGGGGTGTAAAAAAGATTTATAAAGATTGTATCGTGGGCTATATTAACATACAAGTTTTACAGGGGCAAATTTTTCGCGGTTGCCTCCCCCTCTTGCCACCCAGTTAAGGAAAAGATGGACCATGGCGGATCAGATAAGATTCTTTGCATACAATGAGTTGATGGATGAGCGCATCCTGCGGGAGCAGGGGTTGGAGTTTACTTCTTGCTCGCCCGTCACCTTGTCCGCGTTCAAGCTGGTTTTCAACAAGATACCCGTCGATAACGGCGGCATCGAAAACCTCGGACTGGCCAACCTCGTGCCCACTGCCGACAACCAGGGAATGGTGATCGGGGTTCTTTATGAAATGGATGCCGACCAGTTGCCGAAACTGGATGCAATCCATCATTATCCCAAGGAATATACCCGCAAAATACGGCGGATATTCAGGCATGACTTCAACGCAACCGACGGGTTCGTATACACGGCCCAGCCGGACAGAACCCGCGACGGGCTGAAACCCAGCAAGGCCATGTTGAAAAAATACAAGGGCGCGAAGACGTATCTGGGACTGCTGACTTTAAGCCGGATCATGAACACGCCGACCGTGGATTGACTCAACATCGCACGAGGCCATCCGCTTTCGGCTTTTAACGGGCGCGGCACAACTCGTCCTTGAGCGGGTCACATCATGTCTGAACTCATCGCACTCGTCAGAGAGCCCGCACCGTCGTTTGCGCGCGCCCTGTCCACCCACCCGGCGAGAAACGACATCGACGTCCACCGGGCGCTCCGCCAGCACCGGGCGTATGTCCGGGCACTGCGGCAGGCGGGGGCGCGGGTGGTCTATCTGCAACCGGATGAGTCGCTCGCCGACGCGCCGTTTGTCGAAGACACCGCCATCATCCTCGACGACCGCGCCCTGATCTGTTCCCCAAAGGCCCCAAGCCGCCGCGGCGAAGCCCAATCCGTCATCCCCGAAATCCGCAAACACCGGAGCCTGGAAATTCTCGAACCGCCCGTTTTCATCGACGGCGGCGACGTGTTGAACGTCGGCGGGACGTTGTACGTCGGCCTGTCACAGCGCACCAATCAGCAAGCCGTAGAGTATCTGCGGAAGCAGACGCCGAACCCCGTGGTCGCCGTGCCCGTCCTGCGCGGCCTGCACCTGAAGAGCGCCGTCAGCCGCCTGAACGACGAAACCCTCATCATCGACCCGTCCCGCGTGGAGGCGTCGGCACTGCAAACATTCCGAAGGATCGAGGTCACCGCCGGGGAAACCTATGCCGCCAATTGCCTGGCGATCGGCAACCATGCGATCCTGCCCGAAGGCTATCCCCGCGTCGCGCAACAGATCGAGGCGCTGGGCCTGACCGTGCTCCCGGTTCCCATGAGCGAGTTCGAGAAAGCCGACGGCGGCGTCACCTGCCTCAGCCTGATTGTCCGATCGGCCTAAACAAGCGCAATGTCGGATTAAGGCGCAATAA
>JBHHYO010000116.1:0-6922 GCA_046757665.1 Nitrospinales bacterium | reverse complement strand
CGGGTTTCACTTCGCCCACCAGGACACCGTTTGTTTCCACCAGGCCAAAGGCCTCCGCCAGGAGGGGCGTCACCGGTTGCATCAGCACTCCCAGCCAGGGACGGGTTTTCGGCGGCGGGAATTGAGGGTCTGCGGAAAATGCGCCGGCGCCGGTCGGCAATAGTAAGATAACGGCGAGAATGAGCCAAGCCGGACGGTAAGCAAGACGCTGAATTTTCATGTTGGCCGGTCTCCGAAAAATTGAACGGTTCAATGCCGCAAAAGGGATTGGATTAAACTATAAGCCCAAATTCCATTTGAGTCAATTTCCGCTCCGCGCCGGGTTCATGCGATTCTCAAGATACAGGACAACCCGCGACATCAACAGGGTAAGCGCCAGGTAGGTGAGGGCGATGTAGGTGTAGGTCTCGAAATAGTTGAAGTGCTGGGTGGCATACTCGTTGCCCACCCGCAGGATGTCGGATATCGCCAGCACGGAAACCAGGCTGGTGTCCTTGAGCATACCCAGGGTCTGGTTGCCGACGGCGGGAATGATCGTGCGCATGGCCTGCGGCAGAATGATTTTGAGCATGGCGTCGCGTGGCGGCATTCCCAGACTGCGGGCCGCCTCGCCCTGCTCCCGGGGAACGGCCTGGATGCCCGCCCGAAATACGTCGGCCATGTACGCGCCGTAACTGAGGCCGAAACCGATAATGGCCGCCGCCAGGGCGGGGATATGGAATATCTCCCCCAAGGCGTAATAAATGTAAAACAACAAAACCAGCAACGGAACGCCCCGCAGAATTTCGGTGTATAAAGACGCCGCTTCCAGAATGAAACGGTTTCGCGACAGTTTGCCCAATCCGACGACCAGCCCGATGGCGATGGCCGCGGCGCTTCCCAAAAACGTCACCAGCAAGGTGTACCCGATGCCCGCCGGCAGTAATTTCAGCAGAGCCAGGTAATCTCCCGTTATTGCCTTTGCGGTGAGGGCGTCGCCGGCGGGCAGGTAAATCAGAAAAACGAAACTCACCACCACCGCGATGTTCCACGCCGACGTATTTTTGGGTCGCGTTTTCATGGTTTCGATGATGCCTTGGGCGGTTTAACGTTCTCCGGGACACTGGCCGCTTTTCCCAGGCGCCACTTGTCGTGCAATTTCCGGATGGTTCCGTCTTCCAGCAGGCGGCGCAGGGCGCGGTTGATTTTCTCCATCAGCTCCGTATCGTTTTTGCGCAGGACAATGCCGTAATATTCCTTGGTCATGGTCTCGCCGACCATTTTGATCTTTTGGAACAATTCCTTCTCGTGGGTTTGGTAGTACAGCGTTCCGGAACTCTCGCCGACGACGGCATCGATTTTGCCGTTGACCAGGTCGGTGATGGCGTGGCCGTATTGCTGATAGCCTTTTGCCCGAATTTGCGGGTCCTTTTTGATAAGGAACCAGGCGGTCGTTCCCAGGTGCGCGCCGACGATGCCGTTGGCTTTTTTAACGTCCTCCAGGGTTTCTATTCCCCGGGTTTGCCGGCGCACGACCATGGCCACCCCGCTACGCAAATACGGGATGCTGAACGCCATGCGTTTTTTTCGCTCCTCGAGAATGGTGACCGAACTGATGACGGCATCGAACTTCCGGGTCACCAGCCCGCCGAACAGGCCGGCCCATTCCACGTTGACCAATTTGATGTCGAACCCCGCTTCCCGGGCCACTTGCCGGATCAGGTCCACTTCAAATCCGGACAGTTTGTTGTGCTTGTCGGTAAATGCCATGGGGATCAAGGTTGCGTCCACGGCGACGACGACGGGTTTGTTTTTCGATCCGCCGGTTTGCGGGTCGCCGCCGCAACCGGCAAGCAAACCGAGTGCCAGGAAAAACAGGGCCGTTAACCGGCGCGCCGCCGGCCGGGAATTTTCAGGATTTTGAATTTTCATCAAATAGAAAAACGTTTCGTGGGTGAAACAGCATATGCACTTGCAGACCTTCGCGGAAACGGCCGGCAGAGGTCTCTTCATGTTGCACGCGAACGTTCAGCGCGATGTCGCGGTTGAGTTTTACCTCGTATTGGGTATACCCTCCGTGAAAGGTTCGCTTGGTTATAACCCCCCGCAACCGATTCATGGTTGCGCCGGATTCGGGGGTTGTGGACAGCAGGATGTTTTCCGGACGGATATAGACGGTGACACGGGCGGCGTCCGCGGCAACGGTTTGCGGCGTGTCGCAATACAAACGTTGTCCGTCCGCCAGTTCGATCGATACCTGTCCGGAGGGCTCCCGGGTTGCCGTGCCGTCCAGCCGGTTGACCTCGCCCAGGAAGCGGGCGGTGTAAGGGCTTTCCGGGTGGTTGTACAGGTCGTCGGGTTTGCCGACCTGCAAGAGGCGTCCGCTTTCGAGAATGCCGATGCGGTGCGACAGGCTCAGCGCTTCGTCCTGGTCATGGGTGACGAAAAGAAAGGTGATGCCCAGGGTTTGTTGCATGTCGGCCAGTTCGTCGCGCACGCTTTGCCTCAGGCGTGGGTCCAGCGCCGAGAGTGGTTCGTCCAGTAACAGGATTTTCGGCCGGTTGACGATCGCCCGGGCGATCGCCACCCGCTGGCTTTCGCCGCCGCTGAGCCGTCCCGGAAAGGCGTGTTTCAACTCCCGGATGCGGGTCGTTTCCAGCAGGGCGTCGATTTGTTTCTCGATCTCGTGTTCGGGAACTCCGCGGACGCGCGGGCCGACGGCGATGTTATTATAAACCGACAAATGGGGGAACAAGGCGTAGTTCTGGAAAATAAACCCCACCGGCCGCCGCTCCACGGGCAGGGGAAGCACGTTCTCGCCGGCGATAATAATCTCGCCGCGATCCGGCCGTTCGAATCCCGCCAGCAGGCGCAACAGGGTGGTTTTGCCGCAACCGCTTTCCCCCAGGAGTGTGAATATTTCCCCTTCCCGGATCTCCAGGGAAAGGTCATGGATCACTTGCCTGCCGCCGAACGATTTGGTGATGTTTTTCAGTTTGACCATGTTCCGGTTGCCGTCCGCCTCCGCTGGATGATAAAAGAGAGACTTGCAACGCAAGCGCATTTTATATAAATTCCGTCATTCATGACACCATGGAATTTGAGGATGAAGAAAATCGGTTCTTTTAGCCGGGAGGGATAAAACGAATGCGGGTGTTGATTATCGGCGGCGGCGGGCGGGAACATGCCCTGGCATGGAAAATCGCCCAAAGCCCGAAAGTCAAGTCGATCCATTGCGCGCCGGGCAACGCGGGCACCGTCGCGCTGGGAGAAAACGTGGCCATTGCCGCCGACCAACCCGACCTCCTTCTGCAATTTGCCCTGGAACAAAAAATCGACCTCACCGTGGTGGGGCCGGAGCAACCGCTTGTTCTGGGTATCGTTGACCGGTTTCGCGAGCGCGGGCTGAGGATTTTCGGCCCGACCGCCGCCGCCGCGCGCATCGAGGCCAGCAAGGCGTTCAGCAAGGACCTGATGCTCAAGTACAACATTCCCACCGCCGGTTTCCGCGTGTTTCACTCCGCCGACGAGGCGAAACAATACGTTCGCGGCAAAGGTCCGCTGGTGGTGAAGGCCGATGGGCTGGCCGCCGGCAAGGGAGTGATTCTTTGTCAGGAAGAGGATCGGGCGGTGCAGGCCATAACCGACATCATGGAGCGGAAAACCTTTGGTGACGCGGGCGGCCGCGTGGTGATCGAGGAGTTTCTGCAAGGGCCGGAAGTTTCCCTGCTGGCCTTCACCGACGGCAAGACCGTTTTGCCCCTGGATTCCGCCCAGGACCACAAGGCCGCCCATGACGGTGGCCGCGGCCCCAACACGGGCGGCATGGGCGCTTATTCCCCCGCGCCGGTGTTGTCGCGGGATTTGTCCGACCGGGTCATGCGCGAGGTCATGCGCCCCGCCGTGGAAGCCATGGCCCGGGAAAACGCGCCCTACCAGGGACTTCTTTATGCCGGACTGATGCTCACCGCCTCCGGGCCCAGGGTGCTGGAGTTCAACGCCCGCTTCGGCGACCCGGAAACCCAGCCGCTGTTGATGCGTATGAAAAGCGACATCGTGCCGCTTATGGAAGCGTGCATCGACGGCGCCCTGGCCGGGCAATTCATCGAATGGAAGAGGCAAGCCTCGGTGTGCGTGGTGATGGCCGCGGAGGGCTATCCCGGAGCTTACGAAAAAGGCAAACCCATCGGCGGCCTCGACGAGGCGGACGGCATGGCGGACGTTACGGTTTTCCATGCGGGGACCAAAAGGCAAAACGGGCAGGTTGTTACCAATGGCGGCAGAGTGCTCGGCGTCACGGCCCTGGGAGAGGACATCGCGTCCGCCGTCGCCAACGCCTACGCCGCGGTGGATAAAATCCGCTGGGACGGCATCCATTACCGCAAGGACATCGGCCGCCAGGCGGTGGGGTGACGATAATGAAGGGTCAATCCAATTGCGGTTGTTTTTTGTCCGGGACGTCTTGCATTTGCCTGCCGAAAACCCATGTGGCCAGGGCCCAAGTTCCCCAGGCCAGCCCGCCCACTACGGCCAAGCCGATGGCCGCCCACAGGATGACGTTGCCGTCGTGGGCCATGCCGCGCAAAAAGATGAAGGCGCCGACGGGGAAAGCCATGACGAATCCGAACAGCGTGAGCATCATGGCGCTACGCGCAAAATATTTCGGCCGCACATCCACGTCGAGTTCCGGCAGATATTTCTGATTTTCCGGCAGAGCGGCGTCCAGCAGTTCGATCTCGCCTTCGCAATTTGGGCAATAGCGTCCGCCCCAAAAGGATTTTTTGCATTGCAGACAAAATTTGACCATGACCGCCCCGCCGCAAGTGAGATAAGTTTGGATTTATCCAATGAGTTGTTTCATACTATCGCAAGCGAAAACCTCAGTCAACCACCGGCCGACAGCCGGTGCAACTCTTGCCGGTTATGCCCGAAAAAAAGATGCTGATAGCAACTCACGGCGGCGCCGGGTCCCGGGGTGAAGACGCCGATGGCGCGGAATCCGCCGCCGAGGAAGGGTTGCGCGCCATGCGCGCCGGGCTTCCGGTTTTGGAGGCGGTGTGCCGCGCCGTGACCGTTTTGGAGGATGATTCCCGTTTCAACGCCGGGGTGGGGTCTCAGCGGCGCTCGGACGGCAGTGTGCAGATGGACGCGGCCTGCATGGACAGCCGGAACCGGTTCGGCGCCGTGGCGGCGGTGGAGGGATTCGGCAATCCTATCCGTATCGCCCAGGCGCTTACCGAAACATCCTGCCATATCCTCGCGGGCGAGGGCGCCGCCCGGTTTGCCCGCGAACGCAATTTCCCGGTTTTGGATCCGCGTGCCCTGCGCCATCGGCCGTCCCGCGCCACGAGTCAGGATACCGTGGGTTGCGTCGCCTTTGACGGTACAACCTTTGCCGCCGCCCTCAGTACGGGCGGAACCAAAAACTCCCTCCCCGGAAGGGTGGGAGACGTTCCGTTGATCGGCTGTGGTTTGTACGCCGGGCCATCGGGAGCCGTGGCGGCGACTGGAAACGGGGAATCCATTTTTATGAAACTGACCGCTCTTCAGGCATACCGGTTGCTGGAGCAGGGAGCAAACCCCGATCATGTGCTGAAAACCGCGTTGCAATGGTTTGACGATAAAACCGACATCGGCCTCATTTTGGTGAATCGGTCAGGATTGGTCGGCGGGGCCAACCGCGACATGGCCTGGTTTGCCGTCGAACATAAGATAACGAGTTAAATTCGCGTGTTTAATAGCCAGGACAAACCATGAAAAATTCCGAGCGGGGATTAAAAAGCAGGTGCTCTCCAGATTCGGACGAGCTATTACGGCTTAAACAGCAGGCGAAGGAATGTGTGAAAAACATTTTATTCGTGTGTACGGGCAATATTTGCCGGAGCCCGGTTGCGGAATATCTCCTCCGGCAAGAGCTTGAAAAGCAAAAAAACGATTCTATCAGGGTATTTTCCGCCGGCACCATGGATATGGGCCAACAACCGGCGCCCAGGGAAATGGTTGAACTTGCTGAAAGTTTTAGGGTGGATATGAAAAACCATCGCTCAAAAACTCTCACAAAAAGCATGGTTGAGGAGGCCGATCTGATTTTCGCAATGGAGATATTTCACAAAAACAAAATCTGTGAATTGTTTCCGGATTATAAACATAAGGTGTTCATGTTAAGCTTGTTTGACTCCAGGTTTAATGGGGTTAACATCAACGACCCCTTGGGGAGGGATTATTATAATTATCGGTATTGTTTTGACAGGATTTACTCTTTGGTGCAAAAACTGATTCTTGTCATATCGCGGAAAGTGTCGTGAGGCATGGTGAATCCTAAGATTAGGTATTGACATTATAAGAGGTTCTGGGTACCCTTGCCCTTAGATTTTCCGGTATTACCTGGCTCCAAGCTATGCTGATATCATAGGTTAAGCGATACTTGGGGTTTTGATAGAGCAGAAAGTGGATCTGCTCGGTCGGGTAAGGCCTTTTTTTGTTTACGGGAGTTTTGATGCAATGATCTTGCGAACAGGCGTTAGAGCCACAGAGGATGCCTATGCGATTCGGTAAGAGGAAAATAACGGTTCGCGTATTGTTTTTGTTTTTTATTTTTAATTGTCTTTCTGTAGGGGATAGTTTCGCCCAAGTTTCAACTCCTGATATCCAGGCTCAAGTTCAACAGGCGATAGCGGATGCGGCGGTGTCGGGACAGGATGTTGCCGCGGCCGTTCGCGCGGTGGTTAAGCAGGCGATCGCAAATGCTGTTGCTACGGGCTCTGATCCCTCCGCGGCGGCTCGTGCGGCGTCGCAGGCCGCGATAGCAAGTGCGGCACTGGTGGGCGCGGATGTTGGCGCGGTGGCCCAGGCGGCGTCTCAAGGGGCAGTGAGTGGCGCGGCGGCGGCGGGCGCGGATGTTGGCGCGGTGGCCCAGGCGGCGTCTCAAGGGGCAGTGAGTGGC
>JBHHYO010000115.1:0-7014 GCA_046757665.1 Nitrospinales bacterium | reverse complement strand
TCTTTCGACATTGTTTCTGCGTTCATTTCTAAAATCGATTACTGTTTTTTCTGGTTTTGCTCCTCTCACTCTTTTTCTTTTAATTTCTCGCGCAAAATCATCAATTATTTCTCTTACGGCATCCCTGTTGTTTTTCAATTTAGCCATTATTTGCGCCTCCCTAAACTTTTTTTGAGTTTTTCATGCTTTTCTGAGCACTTCCTCTGTTTTTTTCTATTCTAATAAATAGAGCTTCGATGGAATTTTCTCTTCGACCATGAGGCAATAGGTTTTTTTTATTTCGATGCCTGTCGAATTTCTCCTCAGGCGCTGGGCGGCCTTGAGGGTGGCGCCGGAGCCCATGAAGGGGTCCAGGACCAGGTCGTTTTCCTCGGTGAACAGTTTGATGAACCATTCGGGGAGCGGTTCCGGAAAAGCGGCGCTATGGTTTTTGTTGCCGCATTCCGTGGCCATGTGCAGAACGTTGGTCGGGTACGCCTTGTCGCGTTTCAGCCAGTTGGAAATATTTTTGCCGAAGCCGCTTCCCACCCGGGACTCGTCGCGGGCTTTGTCGGTTTCGCTTAAATTTTTCAACCGGCTCTCCGCCCAGTCGCCCATGGGCACCATGACGGCCTCCTGAAACATTTTAAATTTTTTGTTTTTGTTGAACTGGAGCAGGCGCTCCCATGAGTCCCGAAACCGGTTGGGCCATTTGCCGGGGGAGCAGTTTTTTTTGTGCCAGATAAATTCCTCCGTCCACAGCCAGCCCTGTTTCCTCATGGCGAGGATGAGTTCCAGAATATACGTGTGCCGCTCGCCGCTGACGACGCGCTCCTTGATATTCAGAACGAACGTTCCCGTCGGTTTCAGCACCCGGAACAATTCCTCCGAGATGGGCAGAAACCATTCGACGTACTTGTCGGGATGGACGCCGCCGTACGTTTTCTTTCGCTGGTCGGCATAGGGCGGCGAGGTGAAAACCAGATCGATCGAGTCGCTTTCCAGGTCTTTCAGCTTCTGGCCGCAGTCGCCGTGAATGATTGTCGCCGTTTGCATCGGTTTTCCCTGAAGTCCGTTTTGACGGATTCTACCACGAATGTGTTCCCGGGTGAACGGGCGGCCGGACTATTCTTGACACTCCGCGGCGCGGGTGGTACGATTCCCGCATGTCTTTGAAAAAACTTGAAAAATTGGAAAAACTGCTCACCGATTACGTGGCAAGAATCCACGAACTGCAAGCGGAAAAAACGCGCCTGGACGGCGAGGTGAAAAGTTTGAAAAATGAAATAAAATCCATTGTTTCCCAATACGAAAAGACCAACCACAAAATGGAATCGGATAAAACCGTCATCCGCGCAAAAATAAAGAATATTTTAAACAACCTGGAACAAATCGATTTTATCTGAGCCGCTTATGTCCAATCGCATTCAAGTTAAAATTTACGGTAAAGTGTACACTCTCAAGAACAGCTCAAGCGCCACCGACCCGCGGGAAGTGGCCGCTCTAGTCGATGCCAAAATGAAGGAACTGGCCAAAGCCAAGGCCAGTCCATCCACCATGGACCTCGGTGTTTTGGCGGCTCTCAATATCGCATTGGAACTTCTTGAGTTGAAAAAGGAAACGGGGCTCCTTCAGAAAGAGGTTGAGCAAAAGTCCGAACGCCTGGTCAGAATGCTGAGCAAGGAGATAAAAAGCCTTGAAAGTAAAGCCCTTGCCAAATCCAGATAAACCTTGAGAGACCGCATTCTTTATGCTAGGATAATGCGGGTTACAGAAGTTTGGACTTCCCTGTTGTGTGCGTACAAAAGTAATGTTTTTTGGACCAACACAAAGTTAAAGGGGTTGACGACTGGTTGTGGTGTGCAAGCCTCGGTCATTGACACAAGGAAGCCTGAAACAGCCATCGAATGTCCCACCTGTTTTCGGATAGGTTCAAAAAAGGTTTTTGGTATCGGCACAACGGGGAGGCTTTCCCGAATTTTGAATTGTCCAGGGTGTCCGTACGATGGATATGAAACGTTCAACGCTTGCAACACCGAACCGTTGGGGAGTGACGGTGGGGTTATGTATGCAGTGGATTCTCGCGGTTGCGGGGAATTTCATGCAAAGTCTGATAGCGGTGTTTTCCAAACGAAGCAAAGACCTCGGTTTCGTTTGTGTTCATAAGGGTTTCGTCAGTTCCGGCAATTCTTTTTTCCTGCCGGAAACAGAAACCGCAAATCAAACTTTTAAAAACCATTTCCTTTCGTCCCTCATCGACTTGACTTCAGGTTCTCCTCTGCGAACCGCCAGAGGACCGTCCCGCCGGTTTTTACACCGGTAGGCCGGGTTTTCAAGTCTGCTCGTTTCCCTGCACATCACAACCGGACTAGTTTGTCATTATTTTTCGGGTGCATTTCCCGATGTTATGAGCCTTCATGAACAATGACTTCGGGGCTCGGCTTGCGGAGCAGTCCATTGCAAGTAACTTTATCCAAATCCCGGCTCAGGAGGGAATTTTCCCAAAAACGCGCGGCCTTGAACAAGATCGCCGTACTCGAAAACAGCCGAAAAATCGCCGGCAACCTTTACTCCCTAAAGGCGTTTGCGGAGTCGCAAAACATTTTATTCTATTTGTCCCTGGAAAAAGAAGTGCAAACCGACGCGATGATCGCGCGATCTTTTGAACTGGGGAAAAAAGTATATGTGCCTAGCGTCGATAACGAGTCGTATGGATTGCGGATCACGGAACTGCCGGGACTGGACATCGAGTTTGAAACGGGAACGTATGGCATCCGAGAACCCGGAAAACAGTATCGCCATTTCGTTTCCGCGGCGCGGATAGACTTTGTTGTGGTGCCGGGATTGGTGTTTGATCGACAGGGAGGCCGTGTGGGTTTTGGCGGCGGCTATTATGACCGGCTTTTAAAAAAGCTTTCCCCGCGCGCGGTCACTGCCGGAGTGGCTTTTGATTTTCAGGTCGTGGAGTCGATTCCCCTGGCCCCGCATGACGTCAAAGTGCGAAAGATTATTACCGAGAAAAAAACAATCGACTGCTGAACCGGCGGACATTCGGCGGCAGGCGTTTTAAATTGGAGAGATTAAAAAATGCATATTTTCTTTGCAATTAAGGTCAACTTTTTTACCTTGATCATCGCGGTCTTTGTCGCCCTGGTGATTGGTTACGTCATCGGTTATTACCTGCGGAAAATTTTTGCGGAATTCCAAATCAAGGAAGCGGAAGAACTGAGTAAAAAAATTATTCAAGAAGCGGATAAAGAAGCCTTGACCCGCAAAAAATCCGCCGAGATTGAAGCCAAGGAGATGCAATTGCAGGCCAAGACGGCTATAGAAAAAGAAAGCCGGGCTCAACAAATGGAATTGAAAAAGCGCGAGTCCGACCTGCAAAAGAAAGAAATCGATCTGAGAAAAATTCAGGAAGAAAACCGCCAGGGCAAAAGAGAGCTGGATAAGAAAAAGCAGGAAATCTCTCAGGAAAAAGAAGAAATACGCCAATCGAAACTGAAGTACGAAAACCTGATTCAGGAAGAATTGAACCGGCTGGAAGTCATCAGCTCCTACACCGTCGCCCAGGCAAAGGAAGAAATCAAAAACAACGTCATGGATGAAGCCCGCCTGGATGCCGCCAAGGAAGTGCGGAGAATTGAAGAAAAGGCCCGGAACCACGCCGAGGACGAAGCTCGCAGAATCGTTTCCCTTGCCGTTCAACGAGTCGCTTCCGACCACGTGGCGGAAAGCACCATCTCCGTAGTTGAACTGCCGACCGATGACATCAAGGGCCGCATCATCGGCAGAGAAGGCCGCAACATCCGGGCTCTCGAGCACAGCACGGGTATTGACTTGATTATCGACGACACACCGGGCGCCGTCGTTCTTTCCGGATTCGACGCCATCCGCCGGGAAGTGGCGCGGCGGGCTTTGACAAAACTGACCACCGATGGGCGAATCCATCCCGGACGAATTGAGGAAGTCGTTGCCAAATGCAAAAAAGAACTGCAAGTCCACATCCGGGAAACGGGCGAACAAGCCGCCATGGACATGGGCATCAATGACCTGAACCCCGAAATCATCAAACTTCTGGGCCGCCTGGAATTCCGCACCAGTTACACCCAAAACGTGCTGGAGCATGTGAAAGAAGTCGCCATCATCTGCGGCGTCATGGCCGCCGAACTGGGACTCGATGCCAAACTTGCCAAGCGCGCCGGGTTGTTGCACGATATCGGCAAAGCCGTAGATCATCAAACCGACGGCACCCACACGCAACTGGGCGTCGAAATCGCCAAGCGGTATAAAGAACACAAATACGTGATCAATGCCATCGCCGCCCATCATGAGGATGTGGAACCGGAATCCCTTTATGCCGTTCTGGTCTGCGCCGGCGACACTATTTCCGCCTCGCGTCCCGGCGCCCGGAGGGAAATGCTGGAAACCTATATCAAACGCATGACACAGCTTGAAGAAATCGGCGACTCGTTTAAAGGTGTGCAGAAAACCTATGCCATCCAGGCCGGCAGGGAGGTTCGCATCATCGTCGCGCCCGATGGAATCAATGACGATGAGTCCAGTCTGCTCGCCAGGGACATTGCCAAACGGATCGAAAAAGAAGTAACCTATCCCGGCGAAATCAAGATCACGGTCCTGAGGGAAACACGGCACACGGAATACGCCCGATAAGCCGGCTGGAATGAATATTCTTTTTGTGGGAGATATTGTCGGCAAACCCGGCCGCCGCGCCCTGGCCGGCGCCTTGGCTTCACTGCGCGAACAACACGACGTTGACCTCTGCATAGGAAACGCGGAAAATGCCGCGGGAGGCTTCGGCCTGACGCCTGATGTGGCCGAGGACCTGTTTGACCTGGGAATCGACGTGCTGACTTCCGGAAACCACATCTTTGACAAACGCGAAATTCTCCCCTACCTTAGCCGTGAAGTCCGGGTTTTGAGACCGGCCAATTATCCGCCCGAATCTCCCGGAATGGGGAGTTACCTGGCAAACACCGGCAAGGGAACCTGGGTGGGCGTTTTAAACTTGATGGGAAGAGTCTTTATCGACACCATCGACTGCCCCTTCAAGAAGGCTGATGAGGAAATCAAAAAATTGAAGCAAAAAACCAACATCATCTTCGTCGATTTCCACGCAGAAGTCACCTCGGAAAAAACCGCCATCGGATGGTACCTGGACGGGAAAGTCAGCGCCGTGGTGGGTTCGCACACCCACGTACAAACCGCCGACGAGAAAATCCTCCCCAGGGGAACGGCTTATTTAACCGATGTCGGAATGACCGGCCCCATGAACTCCGTCATCGGCATTAAAACCGAAACAGCGATCAGCCGGTTTATCACCCGTCTGCCCAAACGCTTTGAAACCGCAAGCGGCGAGGCACAACTCAATGCGGCACTGGTTAAAGTCGATCCGCGGTCCGGGAAGGCGAATCATATTGAACGTATTCAGGTGAAATCAATCCAGTAACCTTCCGTTGTCGCCAGTCAAATCACCCGGAAATTTGTGAACCGTTAATTTTTCTTATCCTCATGGAAGATTCCAGCAACCTCTTCAAGCTCCGCCGCGACAAAGTCGATGAGTTCATCGCCAAGGGGGTCAATCCCTACATCAACCGGTTCAAGGTTTCCGAGAACATCGGCAACCTGGCCGGCAAGTACGCCGAACATTCCAAGGAAGACCTGGAAGAAAAAAGTTTGACGTTCACCCTGGCGGGCCGCATCATGACGCGCCGCAAACACGGCAAATCCACCTTTTGCCATATCAAGGACGGGTCCGGGCAGATTCAGCTTTACCTGAAAAAAGACACCGTGGGCGCCGAGGCCTATGAACTGTTCGCCAAGTTCGACATCGGCGACTTCATCGGCGTGCAGGGGAAACTGTCCAAAACCAGAACGGGCGAACTCACCCTTTTCGTTGACAAGGCGACCTTGCTCGCCAAGTCCCTGCTTTCCCTGCCGGAAAAGTGGCACGGCCTCAAGGACGTGGAGCTTCGCTACCGCCAGCGGTATGTGGACCTCATCGTGAATCCGGAGGCCCGGCAGGTCTTCGTCCACAGAAGCAAAATCGTGCAGGCCCTGCGCGACTTTTTGAATCAAAGAAATTATCTTGAAGTGGAAACGCCCATGATGCAAGCCATCCCGGGAGGCGCCACCGCGAAACCCTTCAAAACACACCATAACGCCCTGAACATGGACCTTTACCTGCGGGTGGCGCCGGAACTTTACCTGAAACGGCTGGTGGTCGGCGGCATGGAGCGGGTTTACGAAATCAACCGCAGTTTCCGCAACGAGGGAATTTCCACCTCCCACAACCCGGAATTCACCATGCTGGAGTTTTACACCGCCTACGCCGATTACAACGACTTGATGGCGTTGACGGAAGAGTTGTTCCGCTACATCGGCCGGACGGTGTTTGACACGCTCAGCTTTCCCTGCACGTCGATTGTCGAGGGCGCCGAGCATCAGGACACCATTGACTTTTCCCGGCCGTTTGCCCGCCATGCCTTTAAAGAATCGCTAAGCGAAATCGGCGGCATACCGGCGGAGACGCTCGCCGAACCGGGAGCGGCCGTAGATTTCGCCCTGCAACACAAGGTGCCGCTGGAGAAAAAAGACACCCACGCCAAGGTTCTGGGAAAACTGTTCGATCATTTTGTCGAACCCAAACTGGTTCAACCCACCTTCATCGTGGATTATCCCCTGGAACTTTCCCCCCTGTCCAAAAAGAAGGAAGACGATCCGGAGTTGGTGGAACGGTTTGAATTGTTCATCGGCCGCCGGGAAATCGCTAACGCCTATACGGAGTTGAACGACCCCATCGACCAGAAGCGGCGCTTTGAGGAACAAGTGGCGCAACGCACTTCCGGCGACGACGAGGCGCACTGGATGGATCTGGACTTCATCCGCGCCCTGGAATACGGCATGCCGCCGACGGCGGGCGAGGGCATCGGCATCGACCGCCTCACCATGCTGTTCACCGACCGCCAGTCCATCCGCGACGTCATCCTCTTTCCCCTGCTGAAAAAGGAGTGA
>JBHHYO010000114.1:0-7084 GCA_046757665.1 Nitrospinales bacterium | reverse complement strand
CCATCGAGGCTTCATTCTTCTTGGCAAAATCCAGCGCTTCTTTTGGCGTCATCGGTGGGTCTCCTCTTCATTGGGGTTTTTAGAAGAAAAAAATAAGCCTTGGTTTTCCGTTGTCGGATTGGTTCTTGATTTGGGAACAGCTTTATATACTCCAGAATTTTTATTTTGCAAACGAAAAAACGGCGGGGCAGGCCGATTTTTCCGGTTGTAGCCACGCCCGGATTTCGTTTATAATTTTATCGTAAGGTTTATTAAGGAGACCGCTTATGTCCGGTTTGAAAAGCGCGTGGGAACTCAGCCTGGAAAAGTCCGACAGGCTGGACCCGGAACTGAAAAAACGCAAAAAACTGACGGATGCCCAAAAAGCGGAGATCGCCGAAATCCGCAAGGAATATCGGGCTAAAATCGCCGACAAGGATGTTGCCGTTCAGCACCGCATTAGAAAATTGTCGGACAGAGTTCCTCCCGATAGAATCGAGATGGAAGCCGAAACGTTGAGAAACGAGTTTGCCGAGGAGAAGCGGTTGTTGGAAAAGGAAATGGAAAGCGAGGTTGAGGCGGTCCATAATCGGAATCGGTGAGGCGGCTTTTTATCCTCAGTCCGGTCGGTGGACCGCGTCCCCATCGCTCCTGTATTCCCGCGGCTTAATCCCCCCCCAAATTAGATCGAATCCCGTTTCATGTCTGGTTGCGACCATTTGTCCCCGGTGGCGCCGGCAACTCTTTGAAAAATCCACGGAGTTTCAATGAAAAAAATCATTAAAGAGATGATCGCCGAAGCCTTGCAAAAAGCCAAGGCGTCTGGAGACCTCAAATTATCCTCGATGCCCGAGATCGTCGTTGAAGAACCGCGGGACGAGGCCATGGGCGATTTCTCCACCACCGTGGCCATGCTTCTTGCCAAATCGGAGAAGCAGAATCCGAAAGCGATAGCCCAGGCCGTTTGCCGCCAGTTGGGTAACGGCAAAGGCGAAGTGGAGGCCGTGGAACCGGCGGGGCCGGGATTTATCAACCTTAAAATGTCAAAATCCTTTTATTGCCGCGGGCTTCAGGAAGCGGCCGCCGCCGGAAAAGATTTCGGCAAGTCCAGCATCGGACGGAACCAAAAGATTAACCTGGAATTTGTCAGCGCCAACCCGACCGGCCCCCTTCACGTTGGCCATGGCCGCGGCGCCGCCGTCGGTGACACCCTGGCCCGAATCCTCAGGCTGGCCGGCTACGATGTGAGCGCGGAATATTATATTAACGACGTCGGCAACCAGATGAATATCCTCGGACACTCCACCTGGTTGCGGTACCGGGAGCTTCAGGGTGAAACCGTCGATTTTCCCGATGATCATTATCAGGGGGAATATATCAAGGAGATTGCGCGGGAGATCGCCCAAAAACATGGAGACGGGTTTCTTGAAAAACCGGAAAGCGAAAGAATTCTCTTTTTCAAACAATATGCCAAGGACTGGGTTCTGAACGGCATCAAAAAAGATTTAGCGGAATTCCGCGTGACCTATGACCGCTGGTTCAGCGAACAGAGCCTCTATGACGACGGCCTGGTCGGCAAGGCGGTCGACTGGTTGTGGGACAAGGGATTTATTTACGAGAAAGACGGAGCGGTTTGGTTGAGGTCCTCCGCTTTCAAGGATGAAAAGGATCGCGTCATCGTCAAGCGGGACGGAGAGAAAACGTATTTTTGCTCCGACATCGCCTACCACAAAAACAAGATCGACCGGGGTTTTGAAAAAATTATCGATATCTGGGGCGCCGACCACCACGGCTATGTCGCCCGGATGCAGGCGGTTCTGGAAGCCCTGGGGTATGACCGTGACGTATTCCGGGTGATGCTGGTGCAGTTTGTTTCCCTGAAACGCGGCGCGGAAAAGGTTTCCATGTCCACCCGCTCCGGCGAGTTTGAAACACTGGCCGACGTGGTCTCCGAGGTCGGCGTTGACGCCGCCCGGTTCTTTTTCCTGATGAGAAGCTCCGATAGCCATCTCGACTTCGATCTCGAACTGGCGAAAAAAGAAACTCCGGAGAACCCCGTATATTATATTCAGTATGCCCACGCCCGCATTTGCAGTATTTTCCGCACTGCCCAGGAAAAAGGCGTCGAATTGGCTCGTTTCTCAGAGGCCGACCTGTCGGCGCTGACGGCAAAGGAGGATTTCGCCCTCATCAAAAAGATTCTCGCTTTTCCCGATATGGTGGAAAAAAGCGCGCTGGCGCTGGAGGCTCACAGGCCCGCGTTCTATTTGCTGGATTTGGCCGCCTGTTTCCAAAGTTATTACGCCCGGCACCGCGTGGTTACCGAGAACCGGCCGCTGACCCTGGCTCGTTTGCTTGTTCTCGATTGCTTGCGCGGCGTTATCAAAACCGGGTTGACGCTCATGGGCGTTTCCGCCCCCAACAGCATGTGACTTTTCAGACAACCGGCCCGCCGAAAAACCGGCGGACTGGAGAAAAGGAGGTCGTTACGGTTTCCGAGGCGACGTTGCATCTCAAGCTTTTTTCGGTCGTGACCGCGCTTGCGCTGACCGTGGCGCTGGTTTATTATTCCGGCGGCTACGACAGCTCTCTTTTGGATTCCCTGTTGCCCGGCCAAACCGAGAACCATGGCGCCCCGCCACCCAAACCCAAACGCATTATCAAGAAATACGCCAAAAAACAGCAACCGGTTTCATCGCCGCCGGAGGAGCTCACTTTTTTCGATACCCTTGCCGACCCCGCGTTGAAAAAGTATGTTGGATTGGACGGCAAGATCAAGGGGCGCCAGCTCTACCCAAAAAACGCCGTATCGACCGGCGCGCAAAAGCCGGATAGAAATCCGCCGCCTCCGAAAACCGCTTTGCCGAAGCATACGCCAAACGTTTCGCCGACCGTAATTTCTCCTTCCCGCAAGGTAACGGCTTCCCTGGATGCCGTGGACGTATCCAGGGATAATGCCAACTACAAGTTCGCCGTGCAGGCCAATTCATTCGAGACGTTCGACCAGGCCATCGACCTTGTCAAAAAGTTGCAACTCCAGGGCTATCCCGCCTATCTGTCGGCGTTTGAGCCGTCGGAACGCAGTGGTATATGGTATCGAGTCTTTTTGGGAAGATTCGCCGACCGCGGCAAGGCCTTGCAAACCGCCCGGAAAGCCCGGACGGAAGAGGGCTTGACCCCCAAGGTCATCATGGATAAGGAATGAGGATGGATCGCGGTGTGCTCAATATTTTTGCAGGATTTCAATCGGGTCGTCAACGCGCTTGCCGCCGTAAAAATTTTCAAACCGGTCGTAGATAACGGTAAACAGGTTGCGGTTCAGCGTGTGCGACATGGGCCGCGGATTTGCGTCCTTTGAATTGAAAGTGAAATCGAGCTTCGTTTCCCCATCGGCCGTTATGGTCACTTTGCCTTTTTGAGTGGGGATGAAGGGGTGCCAGGCCGTGACTTCGTACGTCCCCGGCGGAATGTCCTTGATGCTGAAACGGCCTTCCTCGTCCGTGACGGCGAAATAAGGATTATCGACGATATAGGCCTGGGTTTGAAGAAAAGGGTGCAGGTTGCACCGGATCAGCAACTCCTGCGTGTCGGAGCGGGAAAATGTGGAACGTACCTGACTGCTGTGCGCGATGACCGATTTGTTGCTTGTCTGAAAAACCTCCGGACCATTGATCTCGTAAGTGGCGAGTTCGTGTTTGATGGGATCCATGTTCTCGATGAGGAAATCGACGCCGTTTCTTATTCCGATGACGTAGTCTTTTGCGTGGCACAGGCGGATTTTGAGTGAGTAGATTGAGGGCGGAAACGGCTTGCCTCTTTTGATGCCCGAAATTGCGATGATGGTGTCTTTCAGGCCGCCGGTTTCGGATACCTTGAAATCATGCACCAGCCGGTGGCCCTTGCCGTCGGACATGCGGGAGCAAAACTCAATGTTTGGCATGTTAATCAATTGAAACACACGCGCCGGGCTTTTGGGGCCGGTGAATTTCACCCGGCCGGTCAGGGAGCCGCCATGATCGACGCTCATGCCTTTGTACAGAGGGGGGGTCATGTCGAACAGCTTTTTCGCCAGCGTGTTTTTCGTGTGGCGTTTGTAAAGTTTGTCGACTTGTTTCAAAGCCTCTTCGTTCCGGCCCTGAAGTTTGTAAACGACGCCCAGGTCGAATTTCGCCCGGCCCAGCCGCGGGTTCATCTTCAAGGCGGTCTTGAATTCTTTTTCCGCTTCCTCCAGCAGGTGGAGGCGGGCGAATGATATTCCTCTGTTATAACGGAACATGGGATGGTCGTAGCCGAATTGAATCGCTTCTTCATAAGCCAGCAGGGCGTCCTTGTGGCGTCCCAGCATACTCAGGGCCACTCCCAGTCCGGCGTGGGCATAACCGTTTTCCGGTTCCTCCGCCAAAGCCTGGTTGAACTCCTTGACGGCTTTGTTCCATTGCCCGGCTTTGCTGAGGTTTTTGGCTTTTTGCAAGTGGCTGATTTCTGCCGGATTTCCCCACGCGGGGTTAATGGACGCCATGCTTAAAATCAGCACGGATGCCAACAGCGAAACGGTCAATTTGCCGTTCAGTGAAGCAGGTTTCATAAGGCGGTTCCAAAATTTAAGGATTTTCATTAGCTTGCAGAATACCAACCCTTTGTCTGTGTGTCAACAAAGTGTCCGGTTTTATCGAACCATTTGAGCCTCATCCGCTGGTTCGCGGCGGCTTTTGGCAAACTGTTGTCGGCTCCCGTTTGGCCAGGAACGCCGGCCTGCCTTCCCGAGTGCGCCATGACGTGCGGATCGGTCCCCGCGGCATCCTGGTACTGCTGGAGCTGGTTTCTCCGAACCCTCATGCGCCGTTGGTCCTTTTGGCGCACGGCATGGGTGGCTGTTCGGAGTCGGGTTACATGAAACGCATTGCCGGCAAACTCCATGCCGCCGGTTTCGGTGTATTTATGATGAATCACCGGGGTAGCGGGCCGGGGATGGGCGTTTGTGATTCTTTATGGAACGGCGGCTCCAGCGGCGATTTGGAGAAGGTTGTTCAAACCATTGCGGGCCTCGCGCCCGGACGGCCGTTGTTGTTGGTCGGATTTTCCCTGAGCGGAAACATTTTGTTGAAATACCTTGGCGAAGGCCGGACGGTGCCTGCCGCCGTCACCGCCGCCCTGGCGGTCAACCCGCCCGTCGATTTGCGAACCGCCAGCCGGCTGTTGTCCGAAGAGAAACACAACCGTATCTTTAACTGGTATTACATGAAGCTACTCAACAACCAGGCGGCGGCCCTGGCGCGGGCGTTTCCGGACGCCTTTCGTCCGCCGCCGGGCCTCGGCACCATCTGGGAATTCGATGCCGCCTACACCGCCCCCGCCGCCGGATACAAAGATGAAGAAGACTATTACCAACAATGCAGTGCCGGTCAGTTTCTGGAAAACATCGAATTGCCCACGACTATCCTGTGCGCCGCGGACGACCCCTTCATCCCCCCAGCCGTTTTTGAAAATACGCGGATGAGCAAGGCCATTCGCTACATTGCCCCCGCCGGCGGCGGGCATATGGGATACATTGCCAGAAACAACGGCTCGCATCTTGCCGACGGCCGCTGGATGGATTATTTCGTGTCGAACTGGGCGGCAGGGCAAATCCAAGATAACCCTTGCTGACCGTTGGCGGCGACCCGCCTGTTGGCACACCGGAAAGTCCGCCGCTCTTGCCTTGGTTTGGATTTTGCCCTATAACCGTTTGATGCGTATCTTGGTTACAGGAGGCGGCGGGTTTTTGGGTGGCGCCATCGCGCGAAGGCTCCATCGGCGCGGCGACCGGGTGTGCGTTCTCGGCAGAAACCACTATCCCGGTCTGAATAAGGGAATCGAGTCCGTCCGGGTGGACCTGCGCGACCGGCGGGCGGCCGTTGCCGCCTGCAAGGACCGTGATACCGTTTTTCATGCCGCCGCCATTCCCGGCATCTGGGGCGACAAAAATCTGTTTTTCGCCGTCAATGTCGAGGGCACGCGCCACATCATCGAGGGATGCCGCGCCCACGGCGTAAAAAAACTCATCTTCACCAGCTCGCCCAGCGTCATCTACAATAATGCCGACATGGAAGGCGTGGATGAAAGCGTTCCGTACCCCGCATCCTATTCCTGCGACTATCCCTTAACCAAAGCCATCGCCGAGAAGATGGTTCTGAAAGCCAACGGCGCCGATGGGTTGCTTACGGTTTCCCTGCGGCCGCACTTGATATGGGGTCCGGGCGACCCGCATCTGGTTCCCAGAATCATCCAGAAAGCCAGGGAAGGAAAATTGGCCGTAGTGGGGGAGGGCAGGAACAAGGTCGATCTCATCTACATTGATAACGCCGTCGAAGCCCATGTCCGCGCCTGTGATGCCCTGACGCCGGACTCGCCGCTGGCGGGACACTGCTACTTTATCAGTGACGGCGAGCCGGTGGTGTTGTGGGAGTGGATCAATAATCTGTTGACGCAGTTGAAGATCCATCCGGTGGAGAGACGAATTTCATACCCGACAGCCCGTAGGCTGGGAGGCATCCTGGAAACCATCCACCGCGTGTTCCAGCTATCCGGCGAACCGAGAATGACACGGTTCCTGGCCGCCCAACTGGCGACCTCTCATTATTTCGACATCTCCCGCGCCCGGCGCGATTTCGGCTACCACCCCGTGGTCGGCCCGCAAGAGGGAATGCGGCGACTTATCCAATCCCTGCAATCCCCATAACTCTCAAATGTTGTGAAGCGCCTGCGACTGTAACTCCTTTTCGATTCGTTCCGCTAAAAAAATCTTTAAGAGAGATTGATAGGGAACGTCGCGTTTGTTTGCGAGGAGTTTAAGTTCTTCAAGCATGGATTCCGGAATTCTAAGAGAAATGGTTTTGACCGACGGTTTAAGATTCGGCAATGTCACTTTCCTTGCCTTGTCCCAATTCAAAAATCTTGTGGAGTCACGGGAAGACCAAAACTCTCTCTCCTCATCCTCGCTTTTGAATTTAGGTATTTTCTTCTTCATGCGAAAGATAAACCTCCCTTTCCTTCCGACGCATATTTCTTGCTGAAATGACTCGGATTTGATGATCACGAATGGTAAAAACCACAAACAATAATCTAT
>JBHHYO010000113.1:0-7157 GCA_046757665.1 Nitrospinales bacterium | reverse complement strand
TGATAAATATGGAGGTAAATCCATTCGTGGCTGATTGAGATGCCTTGTTCCATAAGCAGGGAATATAGGCATTTTATGCGATTCCATGAAACGCTAAAAATAAACGAACTTCCTTTTATCTCCAGTGTTTGCGCTGGTTTTATCGCCTCGTACTTTTTCTTGACGTTTCACGATATTTGCATACAATGGGTAGCTAGATGGGTAGCTTTCAGATTCCCTGTTATTTTGGATTAGATTCCCTGTTATTTTGGAGAGGGGGGCATGAAATTCACCGACGCAAAAATCAAATCATTAAAACCCAGCGAAAAAACGCATATTGTTTGGGAAGGCTCCGGGTTCGGGGTGCGTGTTTCCCCGACCGGCGCGAAAAGTTTTATTTTGATGTACAGGGTGCCGGGGAACAGAACCCGCCGCCTCTGGACTATCGGCAAGTACCCTCAAATAACGCTGGCCACGGCCCGCCGTATGGCGGCGCAAGGGCGGGAAAAGATTATCAAGGGAATTGACCCCGGCGCGAAAGCGGTTACGCAAAAGAAAGCCGACAGGGAAGCTTACACGGTCAAGGACCTTGCGGAAGAGTATCTCGAAAAGTGGGCGCGGCCCCGGAAACGAAGCGCAAGGGAAGATGAGCGAATCCTTTATAAAGACGTGGTTCCGGCATGGGGCGAACGCAAGGCCAAGGATATAACTCGCCGGGACGTGATTTTACTACTCGACAAAATTGTGGAACGTGGGGCACCCATTGCGGCTAATCGAACGCTTGGAATAATCCGCCGGATGTTCGGGTTTGCGGTAAGCCGGGGCGTTTTGCCTACCAGCCCATGCGTTGAAATCGAACCCCCCGGCAAAGAGAACCAAAGGGATCGGGTTCTTACGGGAGATGAAGTCAAAGTATTCTGGGAGGGATTGGCCGATTGCAGGATGGATCAGAAGACCCGGCTAGCTTTGAAACTCCTTTTGATTTTGGGCCAACGGAAAGGAGAGGTCACAAGCGCGGAATGGAATGAATTTGACCTTGAAAAAAACTGGTGGACTATCCCGAAAGAAAAAACCAAGAATAGTCTCCCCCACCGGGTTTTTCTTTCTTCGATGGCGTTGGAAGTTTTGGGAGAGTTGAGGGAATTGTCTGATTCTCGGTGGTTGTTTCCTTCTCCACGAGGGGATAAGCCTATAACCACTCGGTCAATCAGTCATGCCTTGAAAAACAATCGGGAAATTTTTGGGATTCCACAATTTACGCCGCACGATTTACGCCGGTCAATGGCGTCGTTTATGGCAAGCGCCGGGGTTCCCCGCCTTACAATTTCAAAAATTCTGAATCATGTGGAATCCGGCATAACCGCTGTTTATGACAGGTACGGTTATGACCGAGAAAAGCGGCAGGCCCTCGAAACGTGGGGGCGCAAGTTAAAATCCATCCTTACCGGGGAAAAGGGGAACGTGATTCCCCTGCAAGCGAAATAAAACAAAATTCCCCTGCCTCCTATTGTCCCATCTTGACAACTATACCAATACTTATATAATGGGTAAATGAAAAGAATCAAATGGGGCCGGGTCGTCTCTTGATGACTTACGGGCTTTTCCGCAAACCGCCCGGAGAGAAGTGGGGCACCAGTTGAACGTCGTACAAGAGGGACTTGAACCTTTCGACTCCAAGCCAATGCCGACCGTCGGCGCGGGGGTCAAGGAAATCCGGGTACGGGCGGGGAATCAATACCGGATTATTTATGTGGCCAAGTTCACCGAGGCGATTTATGTCCTCCACTGCTTCACGAAGAAAACCCAAAAGACCCGCCAGCGTGATATTGACTTGGCAAGGGAAAGATACGACCGTATTTTAAAAACGAGGGGAAAAAGATGAAAACAACCGGAAAGGCGGGGAACGTCTTCCGCGACCTGGGATTTGACAAGGAAGAAGCAGGAAACCTCCTGATACGTTCCAAACTAATGATTGAGGTTATGAAATACATTCAACGGGAGAAGATAACCCAGCAGACAGCGGCCAAGCGTTTTGCAGTTAAGCAACCGCGTATCAGCGACCTCAAACGCGGAAAAATTGAACTGTTCTCGGTGGATACTTTAATCGCCATGCTTGCCCGCGTCGGGGTAGAAGTTGCCGTCCGAGTGGTCAAGCGAAAAGCCGCCTGAGCAAACGTTTAATCTCCAGAAACCAGGTCTTACGCGACGGCGGACAGCCCCGGCCACCTTCACCGGGGTTGAGCTGGCCCCCTCATGAAGGCACGGGGGTAGGTGCGACATGGCGACGAAAAAAACAACGAAGAAAGCTAAAAGCACGGCCCCTGAAAAGTCTGTAGAATTGGGTTATGAAGCCTACCTTAGATTAGCCAAGAAAGACTTTTGGACAAAAACGGAACTCTATTTTGTGCTTTTCTGTGGGGATCATCCAATCTTTCACGAATCCATTCCTCATAGTGAAGACCCCGACTTATTTATGAAAAGCCCCCGTCGTCTTCTTTGCGAAGAATATATTGATAAGTTTGATGAATATATTGATACAGCCGCCGATGACCTGAAAACATTAAAAAAGCGCGAAAATAAAACAGAAAAAGAGTTTTACTCCGAGCTTCTTGTTGTCGGTCTGCCTATCGAGGACAAGTTTGCATATGAAAAGTTAGGCCTCCTCAATCTCATCCAGAAAAAAGAAAGATTGGCGACGGCAAGTCTTATCAAAATGATGAGAGAAAACCGCTGGGAGGATGCGGCCAAGTTGATGCCGGGACTGCATAAAAATATGGTCTCTCTTTTGAATGGCAAACCGCTCCCGGTGCCGGAGACGGAACCCTTCACGAGGGACAAGACAAACCGACCGGCTGGCAGAAAATCGCCTTCGATAAAAGCCGCAGTAATTGAACAAGCGAAACGGATGTATGAGAAAACCCCTGGGGTTTCCGTCACCAAAACGGCCCGAAAGAAACAGATAGTGGAACTCCTTGCAAAAGATGCCCGGTTTGATGATTTGGAGAATATTCCTCCTAGCGAATATGCGAAACGGTTCGGCAAAAAACCCAGAACGGTTGAAGCTTGGATTCGAGAATCACGTCAAACCAATTGAACGGCAATTTCAGTTTTCTCAGTTAATTGCATTTCCCCCAAAAGTCATTCCCCGCCTGAAACCCGCATCTATACAGCCTCTACCGTCTTTACAAAATCTCAGTTTTTTCAGTTTTCTTGGTTAATTGCATTCGGCGAATGCAAAACGAACTTTCCCGCCATAAAATCAGAAAGTTACAACAGAAACTATAAGAAACACTTTTGGAGGTTAAAGAAAATGAACGAGATTTTGAGGGCGGCGGACGTTTGCAGGGAAACCCGGTTGAGCCGGACGACCCTATGGCGATTAGAAAGAGTAGGGAAATTCCCGGCGCGGGTACAGCTTGGCGAACGTGCGGTTGGCTGGCGGCGGGCAGACATTGAGGCGTGGATCGAGTCGCGGCCCAAGGTTGGCGAGGAGGTGGCGAAATGAGAGCGACGCAAAAAAAGCCCGACGCGGGAACGCCGGGCAAGGTAAAACAAAGATTCCTTGATCTTACCAAAACCACAAAAAAAGACAACGCTTGTTTACAGTTTGCCTTGGAGTATGCCCAGCGCGGCTGGCCCGTTCTGTCGATCCATTCCGTCAAAGACATGCGGTGCTCTTGCGGAAAAGAAAATTGCTCCAGTCCAGGGAAACATCCCCGGACATCGAATGGCCTGAAAGACGCCACCACCGACCCTGGAATCATCCGGCAGTGGTTTGCGCAATGGCCCAACGCGAATATCGCCATCCGAACCGGTCCCGAATCCGGGCTTGCCGTGCTTGACATCGACGCCAAAAGTTTTGGACATGAAAGCATTGATGCTCTCCAACGTGAATTTGGCAATCTGCCTGACACGCTCACGGCTCAAACCGGTGGCGGCGGGCGGCATTATTTTTTCCGCTATCCCGATTGTGGGTTCAAAAACACCGCCGGGAAAATCGCCCCAGGAATCGACACGCGGGGTGATGGTGGTTATGTTGTCGTATCGCCAAGCATCCATGCAAGCGGTCGGCAATACTCTTGGCAGGATTCCGAGCCGGGAGAAATTGAATTGGCGGAGGTTCCATCTTGGCTACTGGTGAAACTCTCTCAGAAGGCCGAAACCCAAAAAAATGCCGAAGGCAACGGGGGCGGCAAAATCCCGCAAGGTGGCCGAAACGAGGCATTAACTCGCATGGCCGGGAAAATGCGCCACGACGGCTTTGAACAGTCTGCTATCGAGGCCGCTCTTGTGGAGCACAACATCGGAAAATGCAAACCACCGTTGCCGGGAGAGGAAGTCAAAAAAATCGCCGCCTCAATTTCGAGGTATGAACCGGGTCCGCCAGAAAAAAATAATGGTCACGAATTTCGAGTGACCCAATGGCCCGCCCCCCCCAAGGACTACGCCTACCAAGGACTGGCTGGCAATATTGTCCGAGCTATCGAACCACATACGGAGGGCGATCCGGCGGCTTTACTGGTGCAACTCCTGGTTTGTTTTGGAAACGTGATAGGACGCGGCCCGCATTTCATGGCTGAAGCGGACAGGCACGGCACGAATCTCTTTGCTTGCCTCGTAGGAAGCACGGCCAAAGGCCGTAAAGGCACGTCCAAAGGTCATATCAGGCGGCTTTTCAAGGCAACGTCCGAGCTTTGGGATAAGGATTGCAACCACTCCGGCCTATCGAGTGGCGAGGGATTAATTTGGGTTATCCGCGACAAAATTATTAAAAGCGTTTTCAATAAAAAAACAAAAACTTGTGAGGAGGAAATAGTTGACTTCGGCGTCGAGGATAAGCGGGCATTGGTTTGGGAAACGGAGTTTTCCAACATTCTCCAAGTACTAAAGCGGGAAGGGAATAACCTCAGCCCGATTATTCGCAACGCATGGGACGGAGTGGATTTGCGAACCATGACCAAAAATTCTCCCGCCCGCGCCACCGAGCCACACATTTCCATTGTCGGCCACATTACGAAAGACGAATTATTGAGGCAACTCGATTCGACTGAATGCGGCAACGGGTTTGCCAACCGCTTCCTCTGGGTGTGTACACGCCGGGTAAGGCTTTTGCCGGAGGGCGGACGCATCCACGAGGTTGATTTTGCTCCGCTGGTCAACCGGCTGGGTGAAGTCATTGGGTTTGCAGAATCCGCCGGAGAACTCAAGCGCGACGATCAAGCCCGCGCCCTCTGGTGTGAAGTGTATCCCGACCTTTCGGATGGCAAACCCGGACTGCTGGGAGCGGTAACAGCCCGTTCCGAGGCGCAAGTCATGCGCTTGGCCTGCCTTTACGCATTACTGGATCAATCCGGCGAGATAAAGGTTGAGCACCTTAGCGCCGCCCTGGCTCTTTGGGAATATTGCGAAGCTTCTGCCAAGTTCATATTCGGAAACTCCCTCGGTGATCCCGTAGCCGATGAAATCAAGCGAGCCTTGTCTGCCAACCCGGAAGGGATGACCCGAACGGAAATCAGCTCCCTTTTCGGACGAAACAAAAATGCTTCGCAAATTGGCAGGGCCTTGGAGTCCTTGTCGGCAAGTGGCTTGGCTTTTTCGGAGCAAGAGAAAACAGAAGGCCGGACAGGCCAACGATGGTTTTTGATAAAACATAGTACGAAAAAAACGAATTAAACGAATTAAGCCCCATTCGAGGGCATCCTCGTACCCTTATTTCGTTAATTTCGTTTAATTCGTAACAGAGACTGGAGAAAAAATGGGCAACTACATGGAAATAGCGGAGCGGTTTATGAAGGAAAGAGCCACAAAAAGGCCCGCTTCAGTTGAGCGCCCTGCCTCGAAAACAAGAGAAATAGACACCCCTCACGGTCTTACCGACACCGAACAACAAGCCGTTGACGGCTGGCTGGAATCCATCCACGAGCTGGAGCCGGGATGGAGCGAGGCGCAAGCCCAGGCCAAGGCCATGGAACTGCTGGAAAACTCTCGCCTGCGTCGGGAAAAGAGGCTCCTGGAAACGGCGGCCCTTTATCGGGAACGCGGCTGGGTGCGGATTTATTTCACGTACTTGGGGCGTTCCATTTACCTTGTCAGGGATTCGAGCGTCAAGGTTCCCAACCCGTCCCTCCCAGTCTATACCGAATCGGAAACCCTGGTCCTCAAGGGACTCCCCAGGGAGGAACTGCTCACCCTGCACGAGGCCAGGTCGGTTTTCGGCGGGAAGTTCTCGGAAGGGAATTCCCCGGCATCATAAAAGGACGGCAACCATTCCTGGCCCGGCGCGCATGTCACGAACAGGATTGAAGACCACTGGCCCCGCGATAACCCCAAAATCATAATCGGCGACGCATGGTCAATGCACGGAAGGGCATGTCCATGCGTAAACCATGCGCGGGATGGGTTTTCTCCATGCCCCGGATTCCGACGTTCCTCCTTTGAAACCACCAATAACCACCGATACTTGTCCCTGTTTTATAAAAGGAAGTACGGAGTTATTCTTTTTTCTGTGTCCCCCTGTGTTCATCCGTGGTTAATTTTCCGAGTCCCCGATTTTGGCATGATCGTTGCTCTTGTTGGAGCATGACAGGCAAAAAAAAACCGGAGGATTGACCATGTACAAACAATCAGGCCGAAATCTAGGGCATCAGGGGAACTACGCCCGCCGTGTTTCCGCTCTTTGTCTTTTGCCGCTGGTCGTTATTCTTTGCGGCGCGTCACCGGATTATGGCACCTACGACAACGCGAAATACCTTAAAAACTACGATGGCGATACCATCACCTTCGACCTGCCCGGACTCCCGGCGATTATTGGGGAATCCATAAACGTCCGGGTGGCAGGTATCGACACCCCGGAGATAAGAGGTAAATGCGCCGAGGAGAAACAACTGGCCCGCAAGGCCAAAACTTTTGTCGAAAGTATATTGCAAACCGCTGGTAGCATCCGGTTGGAAAATATACGGCGCGGCAAGTATTTTCGCATTGTTGCCCGCGTGACGGTGGACAACCGCAACCTGGCCGAAATGCTCCTGGCGCAAGGGCTGGCCGTCCCCTACGACGGCGGAAGGAAATCCGCCCCCTGGTGTGGGTAAAACCCCGTTGCCAAACCGGACTTGTGGGGGTATAATTCCACTATCCGAAACGCCAAAAATCGTAGATACCCTTTAGGGTGCGGGAGGTTT
>JBHHYO010000112.1:0-7196 GCA_046757665.1 Nitrospinales bacterium | reverse complement strand
TCCCAGCTTGCCTCTTAATCGACCATCAAAGTTGCACTTACAACTTGAATTCAGGTCATTGAATTTTTGACAGGAGCTTAAAAATAACATACTCTGCCGGTGTAATAAGATAGGTGCTAGCTCAGCAAACTATGCGACAACTTGAATTCGACGTCATGCTTGTGGCGACTTGTTGCAAGCCCGCCGCAGGCACAGTTCAAAATCTATCCGAGGCAGGAAATGGTAAAAGACAAGAAAAACAAAAAGGAATCCCTCGAATTTTCCGAAAGGACCGAGTCGGGTTCAAATCCGGAGGCCCCGTTTTTTATACTGATCGCGGAAGATGACGCAGACGATTATTTATTGATCGAAGAGGCCTTTGCACAAGTCGTCGGAAACCATAAGCTTGTCTGGGTCAAGGATGGGGAAGCGCTCATGCACCATCTGTCCTCAAAAAATAATGGCCGGCCCAGTGACCGGGTTATACCGAACCTTATTATTTTGGACCTCAACATGCCAAAGATCAGCGGACTCGAAGCGCTTCAGGAAATCAAGTCCAACAAAAAATTGCGGCGGATTCCCATCGTCATATTCACGACCTCGCGGTCCGAGGAGGATGTCGTCCTCGCTTACGATCTGGGGGTGAATTCGTTCATTCAGAAACCCACCCGGTTTGAAACCCTGGTCGATGTCATAGGCACCTTGCACCGGTACTGGTTTAAAGTCTCGAAACTGCCTACCACCCGGTGAAGGATGGGGCCAACCCTCCGGAATTTCCCGCGCGACCCGGCAGGATCATTGTTTTGAAGGCAGTCGGACCACCCCCGCGTTTCGGGGCAGGAGAACCTGGAAGAACCCGATGACTTCGGCCCGCCGGTAATTTCTCGCGATAAAGTCGAAAATAACCGGCGCATAACGGGAGAACCGGCGCTCTTCCTTGCCGTCGATGGCGATATCCGCCAGAATAATCAGTTTTGGGGGGGTTGCCGCCAACTGATCGACGACTTTTTTTTGTTCCTTCGCGTCCAGCATTCCCGGCAGAATCCAGTCGTGCCGGGTCGGGTTCACCCGGTCCGTCAGAAAATAGAACACGGGGTTAAGCGGCAGGGCCAGAATCGGCTCCCCCGGGCGCGAATAAAATCGTATCCGCGCCACCAGTTGTTTCAGCCAATTGGCTTCCACGGGGTGCGTATAAACATCGACCCGGTTCAGCCGTAGCGGGGCGGTTTCCCGCGAAACGGCGCCCACCGAGCCCGCGTAAAATCCGTGGTGCACATTCATTTCATAGTAAAACAGAAAAGGCAGGGAGACGATGATGACATTCAGCGCGATGCGCTGGACCGGGGCGGCGGCGTCCTGCTCATTCAGCCGCGCGGCCAGACGTTTCCACACCAGGGACAGCAGGTAACAAAACAGGATATAAAACGGCGGCAAGGTGCGTAGCAGGTTGTCGAAACCCGCCCGCCACACCACCAGGCCCAGCGCGCACACTCCGAAAGATAAAATGACCAGCAGATGCAGGCTCGTGGTCTCCCACCCCAAACGGACCAGGCGGGCAACCAGCACGCCGGCGACGGCGAAGTAAACGAGGACGGGAAGATAAAACAACACCCGCTCGAACATGGGATGCGGGCCCAACTCCGCAAGCAGTTTGAAAAACGGCAGAATCGCCGGAAACGGGTTGCCCCAGACCCGATGCGATTCCCACAACAGGTTCAAAAATTTTTCGGGGATGTCGTGGCGGATGGCGTAAACGGACAGGGTTGCCGCAATGCCGACGCTCAACAGGGCAATGCCCCAGACCATGGCGCGGCGAATCCCGCCGGGTTGCGACGTCGCTTCCTGCGGCCGCCGGGCGCCCTGGGCAAACAGGGTGGCGAAAACCGCCGCGCTGATGACCGCGGAAAACAGGGCCACCTCCGGCTTGAAAAAAAAGCCCACGACCGTGCTTGCCACAAGAAAGAAAACCCACGACGCGCGCCGGCTCTCGATATACTCGATCAGGCCATATAAAAGCAGGACGCAAAAGAACGGGTAAAAACGGCTGTAATACATGGAGGGAGCCGACAACATGGCCAGCGCGGCCAAAAAGGCGAAGCCGCGCGGCATGATTTTGCGCGCCACCGCATAGACCATCAGCACCATCGCCGGCGTGAACAACACCGTCCCCAGGCGCAGGCTCTGCATATGAACGCCGAACAATTTGAAAAAAAGCGCCCCGTAATAATAACGGCCCGGCAGATAGCCCCGCGGATTGAAATCTTCCATCGGCGTTTGCCCGTTGTACGTCCGCAAGGCGCCATAGGCATAGCTTCCCTCGTCCCATATGTTGAACCCGTACGCCGAAAAGGAATAAAAATAAGCGAACAGGACAAGATAAAGAATGGCCGGGATGAACGCTTTATTCATGAGGTAAGGTGCGCCCGCATTTCCTGAACCAGTTTTTGATGCCGGGCCGACCAGGCGCTGAAATCGGGCGCGGTGTCGGGGAACACCGGCTGTGATACTTTTTGTTTGATCTTCAGTATCCGCTCCAGCGATTCCCGCACCCGGCCGGCGGAGACATGGCCCTGCCCGATTGCCCGCGCCGCAAGTTCGTGAAACTCCGCGGCCTTTGCGGGACTGTTGCAAATCAGGAACAGGTCCAAGCCCGCGTTCATCCCCAAAACCGGGATGGACTCAAAGGAAAAACGGTCGCGGATGGCGTTCATTTCAAGGTCGTCGGAAACAATGAGCCCCTCGAATCCCAGTTGCCCGCGAAGGATGTTCCGCAGAATGTGCCGGGAAAACGTGGCGGGGTATTTCTCGTCCCAGGCGGGGTACACGACATGGGCCGTCATCATAACCTCCAGTCCTTCATGAACCGCGCAGGCGAATGGAGCCAGCTCCACCGTCTCCAGTTCGGCGGCATTTTTTTCAACGAAGGGCAGGTCCATGTGAGAGTCGATTGTCGTGTCGCCATGCCCCGGGAAATGCTTGCCCACGGGCAAAACTCCAACAGCCCGAAAACCGCGGATAACGGCGGCGCCGAGGCGGCCGGTCCATTCCGCACTGCCGCTCAGGGCGCGACTGCCGATTATGGGATTGTCCGGGTTGGTGTTCACGTCGAGGACCGGGGCAAAGTTCATATTGATGCCTACGGCTTTCAATTCCCGGGCGAGCGCCTCGCCGAAACGAAACGCCAGCTCCTCCGATTGAGCCCGGCCCAGGCACGATTGATCGGGAAAATCGGCAAAGGGCGATTTCAACCGCGACACCCGGCCGCCCTCCTGGTCCACCGAAACAAACAAGGGAATCCCGTTGGCCTTGCCCAACGCCAGGGTCTGCATATCGCGGATCAGCTCATACAATTGATCCGGGTTTTCATAGTTGCGGTCGAACAAAATCACGCCGCCGATGTGGCGGTTCAAAATCAGGTCCTCGATTTCGGCGTTGAGGCGCACCCCCTCAAACCCGCAAATCAGCAGTTGCCCGGCTTGTTCTTTAATGGATAGTGGTGGCATGGCAAGTGGGAGAATTTTTCCGCCAGGGTTTCAATCCTGCAAGGGGATATGTTTTGTCGGGCCAAGCGGCGATATGGTAATATAATTTTGCGGGACAGAAACATTTAAATTCTATCAATAAAAATACATGCACAAAAGAGTTGTCTTGACGGGGATCGGCTCGGTCAGTCCCAATGGAAAAGGTAAAAAAGAGTTTTGGGAAAACACCTGCAACGGGGTAAGCGGTATCGACCGGATTGCCGGCTTCGATCCATCCGGGCTGGCTTGCCAGATCGCGGGCGAGATCAAGGATTTCGATCCCCTGCGGTATTTCTCTGCCAGAGACCTTAAAAAACTGCCGCGGGCGGTGCCGCTGGCGATTTGCGCGTCCATGGAGGCCCTGGACGACGCCGGGATCGACCTGACGACGTTCCGCGAGGAAGATTTTGAAAGTCTGGGCGTCCTGGTGGGTAGCGGCGGCGCCGGATTCGATTTTTCCGAAAAACAATTCGGCCACTTTTATTCCAACCAAAAACATAAAATCAGTCCTTACGCCATTTCCAACTCGCTGGTGGGCATGTTGTCCAGCGAAATTTCCATTTATTTCGGGTTGCAGGGCCGGAGCCATGTGGTCGCCAACGGTTGCACCAGTTCCACCGACGCGATGGGGTACGCCTTCAACACCATCCGTTTCGGCCAGGAATCCTGGTTTCTCACCGGCGGCGTCGAGGCCTGCGTTACTCCGGCGATGATGACCGGTTTCGAGCGCATGAAAGTCAACCCGGTTCATTTCAACGACGAGCCGTCGCGCGGGTCGCGCCCGTTCAACCGGGACCGGGAGGGGTTTGTGCTGTCCGAAGGTTGCTGGATGATGGTTTTCGAGGAACTGGAGCACGCCCGGCGGCGCGGCGCCGTCATTTACGCCGAAGTCGCCGGTTACGGCACCACCTGCGACGCCTACCACCGCGTCACCATCATGCCCGACGGCAAGCAGTCCACCCGCGCCCTGTTGCTGGCCCTGAAAGACGCCTGCGTCAACCGGGATGAAATGGACTACATCAACTTCCACGGCACCTCCACGGTGACCAACGACAAGATCGAAACCCAGGCCGTCAAACAGGCGTTCAACAGCCATGCCAAGAAAATCCCCGCCAGCTCCACGAAGTCCATGGTGGGCCATCCCCAGGGGGCGTCGGGCGCGCTGGGAGTCTCCGTCTCCGCAATGTCCCTCAAGGACGGCATCCTGACTCCCACCATCAACATGGAGAATCCCGACCCGGATTGCGACATGGACTACATTTCCAACGAGAGCAGGGAGAAAAAAATCAAAACCGCCCTCAGCAACTGCATCTCCTTCGGCTCCAAAAACTCCGCGATAGTCCTCAAGCGCTTCGAGTAGGAGAAAACCGGATTGCCAAAACCGGCCTGCCGAATCCGTGTTATGATTTTACAAGGTAATCATAACACCGCCTTAATGGAAATCCAGCCGGCAATGAGAAAATCAAGGACAAGCAGAAGCGCGCGGAACCGTTGGCTTGTCTTGGGTCTGACGGTGGCGCTCGTGTCTGCCTGCGGCAAGCTGGTGGACGTCGATGTGACCGTGGTCGATCAAAAGACCGCCCTGGAAAACCAGGTGCTCGGCAGTTATGAGGAACTGGGCAAGGAAACCGTTCTTCTGGCGTCGGTGCGCTCCGTGGATGAAAACGGCAAACTGCAACCCGTGGCGGAAATTCCGCCGGGGAAGATGAAGGCTATCCGCGCCGTCCAGAGAATGGAATTCAACCGGGACGATATCCTGAAATTCAAAAAACTCGGATGCGCCGGGGAAAGCAACGACGGTTTGCTCAAGTTTTTCGAGTGCGAAAAGGCCCGCGGCGACTCGAAGTTCAAAACGTTTGCCCAGGCCATCATCAAGGAAGAAAACGCGGACCGGCTGGCCGTCCTCCAGCGCATCGTCGCCACCAACGTGAACTTCTCCGAAGACGACCTGCCCAAGGTGCGGAAAATCTACGCCAAGCTGAACCAGGACAACTCGGAACCCGGCGTCAAGATTCAAACCGAGGACGGCGCCTGGACCACGAAGTGAGGGTGCCCGCCCGTGTCATCGCGAGCCGCCACCGGCGGCGTGGCGATCCAGCCGGGCCACGCCCGGTGGGAATGGCTCCTTTCTGGATTGCTTCGGCTGTCGCCTCGCAATGACAGTTGCGGTTGCCCCTCTGCTTCCCGCGGGCGTATGCCCGCCGATTGCGCTTTGAAATGCTTGATAGCAGTCAAGAGTCCAGCATACTTCCCGCGGGCGTATGCCCGCCGATTGCGCTTTGAAATGCTTGATAGCAGTCAAGAGTTCAGCATACTTCCCGCGGGCGTATGCCCGCCCGCTAACGATACGGCATTTCGTTGCTTTCGAGCGTTTTCTGGTATCGCACTTCCTCTTCGTTGGTTTCCTTGATAAACGCTTCAAGGGCCTCCGGATTGTCAAAGAAATAAGGGCGGTTTTCCTTTTGCCCGCAAATATCGTCCACCCGTTCGATTTTCAGTTTCCCCTCCTTGACCTCTATGAAGAGGAATTTTTTCCGGGTTTTCAATCGGGCAAAAACTTCCTTGTAGCGGTTTTCCAGGTTTTCTGTCATAACCTCATTTCCTCCTGAAGAACTTGTCGTCCGGCTTCATCGCAAGGGTTCCGCCGGGCGGCGTGGTCATCTCCATCCGCCGCCCCGCGTCAGGGTCCTGGGCGCGTGGACTTTGCCCCAGCGGGCCATAACCTCCGGGTCGCCCTGGCCGCGCACCAGCCGGATGCTGGTATCGACGGTGCCGTCAACCTCCTGATGGGCGCCGGTGCCATTGCCGAACGAGAAAATAAACGCGGTGATCTTGCCGCGGGTTTCACTGGTCCAGGTGTTGTAGCCGCCGCCGGGCGGGAAAACCGGGTCGATATAGACATCCATGTCATACCGGTCCTTCACCACCCGGTTTTTATCCGGGAAATACAAGGAATGCGCCTCTTGTTTATCGGGAATGCGCCAATCCGTGAAACCGGCAAAGGCTTCCCGGTTTTTTGCTTCCGCATATCGCACGGCCCCCCTGAAGCTGAAATACGTTTTCATGTCCTGGTAAGAATCGTTTTTCATCCATATCAAGTGGGTCAGCGTATCCGTTATGGTGCCGTCGCCGTTGTCGTGAAATCGTTCGTTGTCGGACATGGTTGGATGTGGCCGTTCTCCCGCATGTAGCGGGGGTTTTGGGTTTGATGTCGCAAAGCTCGTCTCCTGGACATGCGTGGCGGATTAAACCTCCGTATAAATTTTGCCTCCCTTGGCCTTGAAGTTCTCGGACATTTCCCGCATTCCGGTTTCGAGAGCCGCCTGTTCATCGAGGCCCTTTTCGCGTGCGTACTCGCGCACGTCCTGGGTGATTTTCATGGAGCAGAAGTGGGGGCCGCACATGGAGCAGAAATGCGCCTCCTTGGCCGAGGGCGAGGGGAGCGTGGCGTCGTGGAAGTCCCGCGCCTTCTCCGGGTCGAGCGACAGGTCAAACTGGTCCTGCCAGCGGAACTCAAACCGCGCCTTGCTGAGCGCGTCGTCGCGGGCGCGCGCGCCGGGAAAACCCTTGGCGACGTCGGCGGCGTGCGCCGCAATCTTGTAGGTGATCACCCCGTCCTTGACGTCCTGCCGGTCCGGCAGTCCCAGGTGTTCCTTGGGCGTCACGTAACACAGCATCGCGCAACCGTACCAGCCG
>JBHHYO010000111.1:0-7242 GCA_046757665.1 Nitrospinales bacterium | reverse complement strand
ATTACTCAAAAACAACTTTATAAAAAATACTCTAAATTACGCAATTAAGTACTAGGTTACCTGAAACCTTATAAAACTCAAGTGGCGTTGACGTTGTCCTTCGCCATCTTTACAACCCTTCTGGACCTGGTTCCTCCCTGGCTGGTCAAGGTTATCATCGACCAACTGGTTGAGAAGAGCGCCGAGGTCTCGGTTTACTGGATGGTGCTCGCCCTGGCGCTGGCGTTTCTGGCAAGAAATTATTCCAACCACAAACGCATCATGCTGAACAACGACCTGGAGCAAAAAGTCGTTTTCGATATTCGCTCCCACGTGTTCAAATCCCTTCATAAATTGTCGATCAATTATTTCGAGGCGCGCTCGACCGGCGAGATCATGTCGCGGGTCAATGACGACGTGACCTACGTGGAGCGGATTTTTATCGACGGGGTGGAGCAGGTGGTCACCGCCACGCTGACCCTGATCGGCATCACCATCATCCTGTTTTACCTGCACTGGAAGCTGGCGCTGGTGGCGCTGATTCCCATTCCCCTGCTGGTTGTGGGCGCCTGGCGATACACCCACCGGGCGCATGACCTTTATTATAGGCAACGCGAGCGGGCGGCGCGTTTGAACGCCGTCTTGCAGGATATTGTTTCCGGCATCCGCGAAACGCTTTCGTTCAACCGCCAGTCGCACGAGACGCGGCGGTTTGACGGGCGTAGCCGGGATTATTGCAACGGCACGCTGGACGTGATGCGGCTGTGGGCCTATTACTCCCCCGCCATGGTCTTCGTGGGATCGCTGGGAACGGTTTTCATCCTGTTTTACGGCATCGGGCTGGTGCGCGGCGATGTCATCACCGTCGGCTCCCTGGTGGCGTTTATGGGATACCTGGCGTTGTTTTACGGACCCATCAATCAACTGCATTCGATCAACCACATGTTGCAACACGCTCTGGCCTCCGCCGAGCGGCTGTTTGAGATTATCGACGCCAAACCGCATGTGGAGGAGTCGCCCGCGGCGTATTTGCCGAGCACCAACGTTCGCGGCGGCATCGTTTACGAGGGCGTGTGTTTTTCGTACGTCAAGGGGATTCAGGTTTTGCATGACGTTTCGTTCAGCATCGACGCGGGAGAGAGGATCGCCATGGCGGGCCACACGGGTAGCGGCAAGTCAACGCTTGTCAAGCTTCTCATGCGTTTTTACGATGTCGATGCCGGGCGCATCCGGCTCGATAATCATTGCATCCGCGATTTGCCGCTGACGTATCTTCGCGAGCAGATCGGCCTGGTCGCCCAGGATCCGTTTCTGTTCAACGGAACGGTGGCGGAAAACATTCTTTACGGCAACCTGGAAGCCGGCATGGAGCAAGCGGCAAAGGCGGCGCGGGCGGCCCATGCGGAGGAATTTATTTTGAATCTTCCGAAGGGCTACGACACGCTGGTCGGCGAGCGGGGAGTGAAACTTTCGGGAGGCGAAAGGCACCGTATCGCCATCGCCCGGGCGTTTTTAAAGGACCCGCCGATCCTGGTCCTCGACGAGGCCACCGCCAGCGTGGATACGGAAACGGAAGCGAAAATCAAGTCCGCGCTTCATAAACTGATGTCCGGACGCACAACGTTGATCATCGCGCATCGCCTTTCCACCCTGGAGGGAGCGGATCGTGTTCTGGTCATCCGCAACGGCCGGCTGGCGGAAAGCGGCAGGCACGAGGACCTGATGGAAAGCGGATCGGTGTACGCCAACCTGTTCAAGAGCCAGGTGCATCTTTAAGGGAGTTTTGCATAACCCGGGATTCTTCAGTGCCCTTGATGTCATCGCGAGCCGCTACCGCCTCGCAATGACAGTTTATGCAAAGCTCTCCATCTTTAGGGGCAGGGGGGAAAGGGCTATCCGGCCTCATCCAGAAACACGCCCATGTTCCGGTATTTCTCCCGTCTTTTTTGGATCAGTTCGTCAACCGGCAAGGCGGTCAACTCTTTCAGATGGGCGCGCAGGGCTTTCTTCAAAAGGATGGCGGCGCGTTTGTGGTGCCGGTGGGCTCCTCCCAGGGGTTCCGGGACGATCTGGTCGATGACGTTCAATTTCCCTAATTCCCTGGTGGTCAGGCAGAGGGCTTTCGCGGCCTGTTTGACCTTTTCCTTGTCGCCCCACAAAATGGAGGCGCAACCCTCCGGGGAAATGACGGAGTAGACGGAGTGTTCCAGCATCAGTATCCGGTCTCCCATGCCGATGGCCAGGGCGCCGCCGCTACCGCCTTCTCCTATAATCACGCTGATGATGGGGACGCGCAAGTTGGACATGGTGATCAAATTGGCGGCAATCGCCTCGGACTGTCCTTGTTGTTCCGCTTCGACCCCCGGGTAAGCGCCCGGCGTGTCGATGAGCGTGATGATGGGCAGGCCGAATTTTTCGGCGAGCTTCATCAAGCGCAAGGCTTTGCGATAGCCTCCCGGCTGGGACATGCCGAAGTTGCGGTCGATTTTCTCCTGGGTGTTTCTGCCTTTTTGGTGGCCGATGATCATGACCGACCAGGGAGCGAATTTTGCCGGGCCGGCAACGATGGACGGGCCATATCCGCCGTGCCGGTCGCCGTGCAGTTCAAAAAAATCGGTGAAAATGTATTTGATGTAATCCAGCGTATAGGGCCGGTCGGGATGGCGGGCCAACTGGGTCATCTGCCAGCCGTTCAAACCGGCAAAGACGTCGTGTTGCATGTGCCGCAGTTTTTTCTTGAGCTTGGAAATCTCGTGGGTGATGTCGCCCACGCTGTCGTACATATGCGAAAGCGAGGTCAAATCCTTAATTTGCTTTTCGACCGCGAAGATTTCTTTTTCAAAATCCAGAATATCTACCATGATTACCCGGGAAAAGTTTGCGGTTTAGCGGGATGATTTCAAATCTACCATAAAGGGGGGATCAGTAGAAACCAAAAATAGGGTATAGCAGGTTGCTCAGGTTTTTGGATTCTTGAAGCGCGCGGGCGCCCTGAGTGCCTATCTTGTTTTGTCCCAGCCTTAGCGATTCGAGTTTTGATAATGTCGTGGAGGCGGCAAGGGCCTCCGCTCCGGCGTCTTCGATCAAATTGAAATTGAGGTTCAGTTCTCTGAGGTTCGCCAGGGTTTGGGACTTGGCGAGGGCAATGACGCCCCGGTCGCTGATGCGGTTGTGGGCAAGGTTCAGGGAAACCAGCTGGGAGAGTTTGGGCGAGCGAGCCAGGGCGATAACGGCAACATCGCTCAGATCGTTGTGGTTCAAATTCAGTTGGGTGACTCCGGAAATTTCCGGCGACTGCAAAAGGACCATCACGCCCTGGTCGCCGATAAAATTCTTGCCCAGGTCGCTCAGTTTTCCGGAACGGTTCAAATGTTTGAATTTTTGTTTGAGGTTGAACCGCAACCACGCGGCCTTTGCTTCTTCGTCCAGGGGGTTGTATGCCAGGCCCAGTTTTTCCAGACGGCTCAATTTGTCTGAGTGAACCAGGCGGATGACCCCCGGTCCCCTGATGCGGTTGTAATTGAGGTTCAGCTCAACCAACCGGGACAAGGATTCGGATTCGGCAAAGGCTTCGGCGCCGGCGTCATGGATTTGGTTTCGATACAAATTCAGGGTTTCCAGGTTGGCCAGCGTCCTGGATTGGGACAAATAACGGGCGCCGGTGTCGGTTATATTATTATTTTCCAGAGACAGCGCGGTGAGGTTTTTCAAGTTGGGCGATTGGGCGATGGCGAGCGCACCTTCATCGCCTACGCCGCTTTTATAGATCACCAGCGAGGTTATGTTTTTGAGAAGCGGCGATTCGGCCAGGAACCGGGCGCCCCGGTCGCCAAGGGGTTTTTCATTGATACGCAGAATTTTATCGTTCCGCCGGAGTTTTTTGCGGATGTATTTTTCAATATCATCCGTACTCATGAGCGGTGCGGCGGAACCGGAAAGAATAAAAAAGGACAGCCAAAGAGCCGTCCATTGCGAGGGTAACATAAGCCGGCAATTCAATTAACTGGGCGCCAAAAACTCCCAAGGGCCTTCGATAGAATCTATTTTATTCCTTTGATTGCTTATTTTCAATCGCCTCGAGGCGCTTTTCGAATTTCTTGATTTTTTGCGCTATTTCGGGCAACTGGGGGAGCGTGGCAACGTATTTTTTCCAGGTGATCAACGGGACGTTGGGCGCGCCGCCGTGCGCCTCGCGGCTTTTAATGTCGCGGTATACGCCGCCTTTCGCGGCAACGACCGCTTGGTCTCCAATGCTCACATGATCGCTCAAACCCACTTGTCCGGCCAGAGTCACGTGCCGGCCCAGGGTGCAACTTCCCGACAAGCCAACTTGCGCAACGATGATGGAATGTTCGCCGAGAACGCAGTTGTGGGCAATCTGAACCAGGTTATCGATTTTGACTCCCTCCTTGACGCAAGTGGTTCCCAGTGTGCCCCGGTCGATGCAAGAGTTCGCGCCGATTTCCACGTGGTCTTCAATGACGACCCGTCCGATCTGGCTGATCTTGGCATGACGGCCTTTTTCGTCGGGTGTGTAACCGAAACCATCGGCCCCGATAACCGCGCCGGCGTGAAGAATCACATGATTGCCGATAACGGTGTCGCGGTACAGGGTGACATTGGGGTAGAGGGTGGAATGGTTTCCGATACGGCACCCGTCGGCCACAACCACTCCGGAATACAAGACGGTATTGTCGCCGATGACCACGTTATCGCCGATGGAAACAAAGGCGGACAAGGCGACATTTTTCCCCAGGGAGACGTTTTCCCCCAGAGCCGCGCGCGGGTCGATATGGGGTTTGGGGCGGGTTTCCGGATGAAACACGGCCAGCAGTCTGGCAAAGGCCAGCTTGGGGTAGGGCGCAATGACCTGCGTTTTGTCCGTTTCAACCGGTTCGGCGACGATGACCGCGTCAGCCTTGGAACCGTTCAGTTGCTCCAGGTATTTTTTCTTCTCGAGAAAGGTGATGTGCCCCTCCCCGGCATCCTCGATGGCGCGGATGTCGGTGATTTCGGTTTCACCGTTCCCCCGGACTTGTCCACCAATCAATTCAGCGATTTTTTGCACGATCATGGCGAATCCTCTAATTCTGAAAAGGTTTTCGAACTTGTTTTCCCAAACGTTTTCAGGACTCCGGCAGATGATGGAATGATTAAATAATAACTTCCTTGTCGATGGGCCGGATTTTGCCGCCGGCAAGTTGCAACACGCGATCCATTTTTTTGGCAAGTCGCTGGCTGTGAGTGACGATCACGAAAGTTTGACGGAACTCGCGGTTCAAGTTATGAATCAGGGCCATCAAGGAATCGCTGGCCTGGGTGTCCAGGTTTCCCGTCGGCTCGTCCGCGAGGAGCAGTTCGGGCTGGTTCATCAATGCCCTTGCCAGGGCGACGCGCTGGCTTTCGCCGCCGGACAGTTCGCCGGGTTTGTGGGTCATGCGTTCTTTAAGCCCCACCTGCTCCAGCAATTGTTCCGCTCTCCGGCACGCCGATGTTTTTTCCTTGTTGCCGATCAGTGAAGGGAACAGGGTGTTTTCGAGAACGGTGAATTCGGGCAGGAGGTTAAAGAACTGAAACACGAAACCGACATTCGTGTTGCGAAACGTATCGAGAAATCCGTTCTTCTGGGCAAAGATGTCTTGCCCGCGGAACAGTACCTGCCCGCCGGTTGGCCGGTCCAGGCCGCCCAAAATATGCAGAAGCGTACTTTTGCCTACGCCGGAGGCCCCGACGATTCCGAGAATTTCCCCGGGCTGGACCTGCATGTCGATGGCGTCCAAAACCCGCAACGGTTCTTTTGGGGAACGAAAGACTTTGCGGACGCCCACGGTTTCAATGAGGGGCCCGCGGCTGTCCGATGGCTGGGAATCATTCATATCGGAGTCCATCGACGGGGTCCTGCCGTGACGCTCTCCATGCCGGATAGAGCGACGCGGTGAAACATATGGCGATCGAGAAGACAATGATCAGAAAGGAGTCCATGTATTGAATTTCCGCGGGAAGCTGGTTCAGGTAGTAGACATCGCGGGGAAAAATGTCGATGCCCGAAACGTTTTCGACCAGCGCGACAATCTCATTCAAATTCGGCACAATGATGAAGCCGCCGGCGCAACCGAGAATCGTTCCGGCAACGCCGATGATCAGTCCCTGCATACTGAAAATTTTCATAATGCTTTTGCGGGAAGCGCCCATGGCCATCAGGATGGAGATGTCCTTGTTTTTTTCCATGACCACCATGAACAGGGTGCTGATGATGTTGAACGCCGCCACGAGAATGATCAGGATCAGGATGATGAACATGACGATTTTTTCCATTTTCAGCGCGGAAAACAGATTTTTGTTCAGGCGTTTCCAATCGCGCGCCTGATAGGGGAAGCCCAGTTTTTCCTGAATAGTATGTGCGGTCTCATCGGCGCGGTCAATATGCTTTACCCGGATTTCGATTCCCGACGCCTGGTTTTTCATGGCAAAGAATTTTTGCGCGGAAACCATGGAAATGAATGCCAGGTTGGAATCGTACTCGTACATGCCCGAATCGAAAATCCCGGCGACGACGAAAATTTTCATCCGGGGAATCAGGCCCAGCGGCGTCATGCGGCCTACGGGAGAAACCATGGAAACCGCGTCTCCCTTGACGGCGCCGAGAGAACGCGCCAGCTCCTGGCCCAGGATAATGCCGTCGCGCCAGATTGTTTCGGTTGCCGGGTTTCCAGAGGCGGCGGCGGTCGGTTTTTCCAGCACCGTCAAATCTCCTTCGACCAGATTGCGGCCAAGGTCGGAAACCGAGGCCTCGCGTTTCGGGTCGATGCCGCGGACGACAACGCCGGCGATCCGGTCGCGCCGGTTCAGCATCACCTGACTCAAAATGAACGGCGCGGCGGCGGTCACGTCGGCCACCGTTTCAATTTCCCGGATGACGTTGTCGTAATCGCGCAGGCCGCCGCCATCGAAGCTGGTGATGACCACGTGGCTGTTGGTTCCCAGAATCTTGTCGCGCAAATCCTTGCCGAATCCCGACATGACGGCGATGACGACAATCAGGGCCATGACGCCGACCGCCACCCCGGCAACGGAAATCCAGGTGATCAGGGAGATGAATTTCCGCCTCCGGCGGGCGCGCAAGTGGCGCAAGCTGACGAACAGTTCGTAGGACAAAATAATTGACGGCTAAGGGTTAACGACCAAAGGATTTATGGTTTTCCTTATCTTCACTCCTTTTTCAGCAGGGGAAAGAGGATGACGTCGCGGATGGACTGGCGGTCG
>JBHHYO010000110.1:0-7278 GCA_046757665.1 Nitrospinales bacterium | reverse complement strand
TGGGGCAAGGGGTTGCGGGGTTTATGACCTGACATTTCGACTATTTCGTTCCTCGGCGGGCAAACGCCCGCGGGAGGATGGCTAAACTTTTGACTGCAATCGAAGCACCGCAAAGCGCAATCGACCGGACAGGCTTACACCGCTTGCGGTTGCGGGAGCGGCCGGTCAGGGGCGGTGTTTTCCCTAAACAGTCTGTGTCGGGGGAACCTTGTAACGACCCAGCCGATTTTTATTGGAGAAAAATGATAAAATGCAACCTCATTTTGAGCAAAAATCCGAGTTGAACGACATCTTGCTTGACGAAAGAAAAAATTCGGAAAATCCGGGCGAGCCCACGGAGATTTTGCTTTTCATAATTCCCTGGGGGATGCTGGTCTTTACGGCCCTGGCGTACCGTCCTCTGATGCCGATCGACGAAACGCGGTATCTCTCCATTGCGTGGGAAATGTGGCAACGGGATGATTTTCTGGTGCCCTTCCTCAATGGTCAGCCATACAGTCACAAACCGCCGCTCCTTTTCTGGCTGTTTTCCGCGGGTTGGTGGTGTTTTGGCGTGAACGACTGGTGGCCGCGCATGGTGGTTCCGCTCTTCGGCCTGGGCAGTCTGGGGCTGACCCGCCTGCTTGCCAGAAAGCTGTGGCCGGACACATTCGGGAGCGCCGCCCTGGCCCCTTTGATTCTGCTCAGTTTTTTGCTGATGGAGATTTTCGTCACCCTGACGCTTTTCGATATTCTCATCATGTTTTTTACCTTGACGGGAATACTCGGTACGCTTCTCATCCGGGAAAAGAAAGAGCGTCTGGGGTGGTTGTTCCTTGCGTTGTCGGTTGCCCTGGGGTTGCTGGCGAAGGGGCCGGTGATTTTTTTGTTTCTCATTCCCGTTGGTCTGGCGGTTCCCCGGATCGATCAACCGCCGGGGCTTAGCGCCAGGTATGGACTTCGCTGGTACGGGTTGCATTTGGCCGCATGGCTGGCGGGAAGCCTGGCGGCCCTGTGCTGGGCCGTTCCGGCCGGCCTTCATGGCGGGCCGGAGTACGCCGAAGCCCTGCTGTGGAAACAAACCGCGGGCCGCCTGGTGCATTCGTTTGCCCACGCCCGTCCGTTCTGGTGGTATCTGGCCCTGTTGCCCCTGATTCTTTTTCCCTGGGCCTTCCATCCTCCCTTTTGGCGGGCTCTGGCACGGCAAGCGCGGCGCGCGGATTTTGGAACGCGGCTTTGTTTGTCCTGGATTCTGATCCCCTTTATCCTGTTTTCCCTGATCAGCGGGAAACAGGTTCACTATCTCATCCCCGTACTGCCGGGCCTTGCCCTCCTTGCCGGAAAGGGTTTCGACGAACTGAAAACCGCCCCGCGGTCAAAAGATCACTGGCCCATTTCCACGCTTTTGATGGGTTTGGGAGGAGCGTTGTTATCCCTTCCTTTTTTGGCGGAACATCAACTGGCGCCCAGGGGGCTCAAGGAAATTTCCCCGTGGCCGGGAATCGTCTGGATTGTTTTAGGCGGGATCCCGCTTGCCCTGCGGTTCAAAAGCCCCGCCGGCGCGGCAAAGGCGGTTGGCCTGGTCGGCATTGCTTTGATCGTTGTGGCGCAAATCAGCGCGGGCGATTTTCTTGCAACCCGGTACGACCTGAAACAAACCGCGGAAAAACTCGGCACACTGCAAAAATCAAAATACCGGCTGGCCCATGCCGGTAAATACCATGGGCAATATAATTATCTGGGCCGGTTGGAAAAATCGCCGGATATTCTCAAAGAAGGAGAAACCGTTCAATGGGCGGGTCTTCATCCACAAGGCGCCATCATTCTCTACTGTAAAAATGATCCCTTTTTCGACCCCGTTCTCCATCCGGCAAAACCCGACTTTGTCCATGGGTATCAATGGGGCTACGTCACGATTTGGGAATCCGGCACGATACTGGCCTCGCCGAACATATCCAGGGAGTGCCGGGGCTCCTCGACATCTACTTTTTACAGCGGGCCGCTCAAAAACGGTCGGCGGCCGTAAGCCGTTGCGAGACAAACACGGCGGCGTGGCCGCGTTGTCTGTGCATCCGCGGTTATTTTGCCATATCCTTCAGCGAGTCCAGAGGAGGTGGCCAGCGCGCGTCTCTGCCGCCTTTGGGCGCGGCGGGCAGAGCATTCATAAGCTCCCGGTGGCAGGCTTTGCGCCGGGAGTCAAAAATCAAAACTTCCTGTTTCCTCAGGTTGCGGATACCCAGGGTCTCCACCTGATCGGACAACCGGGCGCGTTTTTTTTCCGAAAGACCCGCCTGCTCCAGGCAGGCCAGCCAGGCGGATTTTTCACTCCGGTATTTTTCGAGACAGGCTTTGTCCTGGAGACAGTCGGCCTGCCGGACGACCGGTTTTGCTTGCGCGGAGGAAACACTCAAGCAACCGGCGAGCATCAGCAAAACCGCCAGCTTTTTTCCGGCGTGGTGCGGCATTATTTCAAGGCCTTTTTAAGAGTCCAGTCCACGTTGATCTTGCGGTTGCAATGTTTGTAAATCGCCTCACTCAAGGGCATGAGTTTGCAGTGGTCGGTTAATATCCCCGCCTCACTGCAATTGACGATCTCCAGCGGTTGCTCCCTTTTCCAGGTGGTGAAAGCCCAATTGAACCACTGCCTGGAAACGGACATGGATTTGAGGGTCGGCAGGCTGGCGCCGTTGAGGTCGGTTTCAAAGACGATGTTTTCCGGTTGCCTGGCAAATTCCGCGTCCAGGTTCGCCTCTTCATTTTCGCCGTTGCGACTGTAAAGATTGTTTTTGGGATAGGAAAGGTCCTGCCCGATAAAAATGATGGGATTGGCGGCAAGCTGAAACGCCAGGTCGTAGGCTACCGAGAGTACGCTTCCGCCGGGCGTCAGCACACCGATATCGGGAATGTGGTTTTGAATTTCCGTGAGGATGGGAATGTCCGGCGCGTACTTGTGGTAAAACAGCACGTTGCCTTCCCAAAGGTCCAGGACGCGGGGATGGACAATCGACGGGGCGATCAGCGTGATTCCCCGATGCGGCACGCCCGCGAGAAACCGGGCGATCTCTTCCTGCGGGTCGAGGCACACCACGAAAGCGGGAACGATGCCGTGCCGCAAAACGGGTTTCAAAGCGGCGTCGCCGGCAATGATAACCGCTTTCCCACGGGCTTGGGACAAATAACGGATATTTTTGTCGAGGGAAGGCCCCGCGCCGATCACAATCCCGGGGACTCCCTTGAATTTGTTTTTCAGAGCCCGGACGCCCGGGTTGTTTTGAATGCGAGGTTGGTTGGCCAGAAAATTGTGGCGCCAGAGATCATTGAAGCGGAGGAGAGTTGCGGATTTGACTTCCTGGATACGCTCGCGAGTCATGGTATCAATCTAGCAAAGTCCGTACGCCGACGCTATCGACAAATGACGCCATGCAAAAAAAGAAGGCCCGGAGAAAACTCCGGGCCTTCCGAAAGGTTAACGAGTCAAGACTGTTTTACCGGACGAGGTTGACGGTCTCGGTCAACAGATCGTCGGTGGTGTTGATGATTCTGGCGCTGGCCTGGAAGGCCTGCTGGGTTTGGATCAGGGTGACGAACTCCGCCGCCAGATCAACGTTGGACAGTTCCAGCGAGCTACCTACGATGGTTCCAAAACCACCGGTTTGCGCGGTGCCGATGATGGGCTGGCCCGACTCCGCGGATTGGGCGAACAAGTTGTTGCCCTGGCGGGTCAGACCCGTGGGCGACAAGAAATCGGCCATCGCTACTTGAAACAACTGGTCCGTTTGACCGTTGTTAAACAGCCCCTGGATGACGCCGGCGCTGTTTACCGACAAGCCAATCAGAGTGCCGGTGCCGAATCCATCTTGCACGAAGGAATTGTTGTTCGACTCGGTGGCAAATCCGGTCAGCTTGCCGTTCGTGGCGCCGGCCGCCGTCGCCAGATTAAACGTCAGGGTCTGGGTGCCGGCCGGAGGATTGGCGCCGGAAAAATCAATCGTGATTGAATGGTCCTGTAGCCCGCCGCCATCAACGTCGGTCAATTGGCCGTTCGTGCCAAAGGTTACCGATCCCGATGCGCCGGCCGTCACGGTTCCCGCGGAGGGCGATACGGTAAATGAATACGAGTTGCCTGAGGCTTGCTTCGTGAAGTTTATGTTTAAAAGAACCTCCTTCCCCACGCTGTTGAACGTGGAGATGGGAGAAGTAAAAGTTGCCCCGGCAGAGGCGGCGGCATTGAGATTGGCCCCGAGGGTGAACTCCGTGGTGGCCTGCGGCGCGGACTGCGCGCCCGCCAAGTCAATATTCGACAGCGTGGAGGAGGTCGTCCCCTGGGTGATTCTAAAGCCCTGCAAAACTTCTCCCGTGATCGATTGAACCAGTCCGCTGTCGTTCAAGCGAAACTGGCCCGAGCGGGTGAAAAAATTTCCCCTGCCGGGATTGACGATAAAGAATCCCGAACCGTCGATGGATAAATCCAGGGCATTGTCCGAAGCTTCGAAAGAACCCTGGGCGAATGACTGGAGAACGCCGCTGATCTGACTGCCTCGTCCGACCTGGCTGTTGGTGGAGCCGTTCGAGAGCACGGTGCTTAAAATGTCCCCGAACACCGGCCGACTGCTTTTAAACCCCACCGTGTTGACGTTGGAAATATTGTCGCCAATGACTTCAAGGGCTTTGGAATTGCCCGAAAGGCCGCTGACCCCTGTGAATAATGCGCTGACTAATGACATGGCTCTCTCCTCTGGCTGGTTAATTTACTCCGACCCGTGAAATTTCACTGGCGGGAATTTTGTTTCCATTAACGATGGCGTAGGTAACGCCGTTTTCAAAAACGATCTCCGACACCTTTCCGGAGGTGAACGTCGTTGCGTCCAGCTCGTTTCCGGAGGCATCCTTCGCCGTTACCTTAAAGGTGTAGGTGCCGGCAGGGACGGTCTTGCCCTTGTCGTCCAGCCCGGCCCACTGGATGGTATTTCCACCCGCGGACTGTGCGCCAGGATTAAGGGAAACGACCTTGTTCCCTGCGCTGTCAAAGATATCAACGGTTACCGTAGTGGCGTCCGCCGGAAGTTGATAGCTGAGCGTTTGGCTTTTACCCGGCGAGAACTCAATGGTATTGCCGGTGGAGTTGACGGATTTGCCAATCAAATTGATCATGGAAGAATTGTTCAAGGTAGCCTGGTTGTTGCTGATCTCTTCCAGGATTTTGTTCATAGCCAGCTGTTGTTCCAGCGAACTGAACTGCGCCAGCTGGGCGCTGAAATTCTGGGCATCAAGCGGGTTTGTGGGGTCCTGCGCCTGGAGCTGGGCGATCATGAGTTTGAGAAAATCGTCTTTCCCCAGGGATTTTTGCGTGCCCACGGGGGCCAGCGAATTTTTGTCGGTCGGTAAAGGAGGTAATCCGGTAATCATTTTATTTCATCTCCCAAAACAGTTGTGCCGTTCTTGTTTTTAAATTTCAAGCCGAATGCGTTACGCGAATACATTGATCTTTGACGCTCCCACGGACAACGGCGGGGGGCTCTCCGAAAGAATCGGTTCGGCTACTTCCCGGTCCGCAGTCCGGTCCGGGGGCAAACCGTTCAATTGCCGATTTGCCGGCTGGTTCTGATTTTGTCCGGGAAATCCCGGGTTTCCGCCCACCAGGACGTTAAGGTTTTCCACAATCACTCCTTGCTGGGAAAGGGAATCCTTCAATTGGGAAAGATTGCTTTCAATCGTCTGTCTCACAGCATGGTTTTCCGCGATGATGGTGGTTTTCATTGCATCGCCTGTCGTGGAAATATTCATACGAACCGTCCCCAGAGAAGGAGGTTCGAGCCGAATATGGATTTCGTTTTTGAGCCCGGCTCCACGGATGGAAAATTTGCGGACGATTTGATCCATCAGATTGTTTTCCGTAACTCCACGCGGGAGAAGGGTCTCTTTGACAACCTGTTTTCCATTATAGTGACCGGAAGATTTCTCGGCCGCTTGGAAATCCGTCTGACTGACAACTTCGGCGGAAATTTTCGTGGGGCTCGTCTCCACCGGGGAAAACTTGTCCTGGGCATTACGAAGATTCGGAGAATTTAGCAGGGCGGCCTGAATCGTGTTCTCGGCGGAAGAATTTTGCCGGGACTGGTGGAGAGGATTCAATGCCTTGACCAAGTCATCTTGAATTTGTATTCTTTCCGTGGACGCGATGTCGCGGCCATTAGCGGTTTTTCCGGCGGTTTCCTGCTGTTGTGGTTTCAGCTTTTGTTTCCGGATCAATTCGTTGGCCGCCTCACCTTTGTTTTCACGCAACTGGACATGAGTCAGGCGAACAACATCCGTCGCATTCGGTTTATTGTTTCCCTCCGGCGCTTCCCGGGAGTTCAATTTGTCCGTATTGACATGGTTTATATTTGATTCATCTGTATTGATGCGAAGCACCTTTTGCAGAAAATCTTTGGCCTCCGTATCGCTGAGCCCTGCTTTCCGGAGGAAATCCACGACCAGGCGGTCCTGCGTGTTCAAGGCGGAAACCGATTCTCCGCCTTTTTGCAAGTCCGACAAAAAGTTTTCCTGAACGGCATTTTGCGTCAAGCCCAGCTGGCTCACCAGAGCCGCAACAGCTTCCTGGGCGTCAGCGGCGTCAATTGCCAGCAAATTTAGAAGCGCATCGATCTTTTCCGGATCGACGCCGAGGGATTGCAATTTCTCCAATAGCGCGTTTTGATAGCTGTTGAGTGTATTCGCTCCCTCTTGTAAAAGGGGCTGGTCATTCAAGACGGAGGTCAGATTGGAGTCAAACGGTTCGTTGTTTCCAAGGTCCTGGTTTGCCGTTGCCTTTTGGGTCGATTGTGCGACGCCGGACGATTGGCCGGCGTTTGGTTTGCTGTTGGAATTGACCGATTCGTCTTGTCGATCATTTTTTGCGGAAGCGTTGCCCCCGGAAGGTTTGACATTGTGGGACGCTTCTTCTAACATGTTTTGGAATTGGTGGTTTTCGCCATTATTGTTGGCTGAACCGACCACCGGGTTTTCGGTCGGAACGGGTAGTTGAAGCGGCGCAACTAAAGCGGTTTTCGTATCCACAACAATTTATACCTATTGTTCGGTTTGCATTCCAAAATTCTTCGCTTTTTAATGTACAAAAAGTGTGCCAAAGAACAGGCTGACATATAACCATATAAGTTTTAAAGGGTTACCCAGATTTTAGTCATGAGATTTTCGATATGCGGAGGGAAAATTATTCCCCTTCCGGGAAAATGAATCCGTTATTTTAAATCGGCTTGCAGTGCCGGTTGCCTTCTTTCCTTAAACAGTAGTAGCATGTTA
>JBHHYO010000109.1:0-7362 GCA_046757665.1 Nitrospinales bacterium | reverse complement strand
TGTTTTTATAAAAGGGCTGTAAGCACGAAGTTATGAATTTCCCCGGACAGTAGTGTAAAAAAGTAACTACTCATCAAATCCGCAAGGTAGCCAAAATCAGCGAATATGCCCGGCGTATTCGAGAATTAAGGGATGACGAAGGTATGCTGATCAAATCCCATATTGATCGACATGATCTTAAGCAAGGAGAATATATCCTTGAAAGTCTTGAACGTTTTCCGGTGGTTGGACGCGGAATTTCTCCTCAGTTGCGAAATGAGATTCTTGAAAGAAACGGTTTTACTTGTCAACTTTGCGGCAATGGGCCGGGAGACCCAGATCCATTCAATCCAAATAGAAAAGTAAGATTGCATGTCGATCATATTGTCCCCAAAAGTCAAGGAGGCGCGGACGATAAGGATAATTTACGAGTTCTATGTTCTGCCTGCAATCAAGGGAGGGCAAATATTCAGACCCCCAGTGAATCGGCTAGAAACCTCCTTGCCAGAATCCGCCGGGTATCTAAGATCGTACAACGTGAGGTATACGACGCTCTAAAGCGTCGATTTGGGGAAGATTAGTTGGCACTTACTGTGGAATCGAAAGTAGGAGCTACCCGGTGCGTAGTACCCACCGGGTAGATTGATCGATCCATCTTTCCCCAGTCGTTGGCTTGGCTAAGCGATGGCGAGGAAGCCGCAGGCCTCGTAGCAGGCGTTGCAGTTGATGCACAGGTCCATGTCGATGTGAGCCGGCACCTTGCGGGTGCCGCCGGTGATGGCGCCGGTGGGGCAGGGTTTGATGCACGCTCCGCAGGCCACGCAATCGTCGGCTTTGACGACGTACCGGTACAGTCCGGTGCACTTCGCCGCGTCGCAAACCTGGTCGGTGATGTGCCGCTCGTACTCCTTGCGGAAATACTTGATGCCCGTGAGCACCGCCTTGACGGCGGTTTCGCCGAGGCCGCACAGTGAGGAGCGATTGATTTCCTCGGCCAGGTGGTAGAGTTTGTCGATGTCCTCCAGCTTGGCGCGGCCCTCGGAAATTTCGTCGAGCTTGTTTTTGATGAGCGTCAGGCCGATTCTGCAAGGCGTGCATTTGCCGCAGGTTTCCTGCTCGTTGAAGCCGATGGAAAACTTCGTCAGGTCGATGACGCAGGCGGACTGGTCATAATAGGCCAGGCTGGCCTGCCCCATGATCACCCCGGCTTCCAGAAGGCTTTCGTAGTCCAGTGCGGTGTCGAGTTTTTCCGGGGGCAGAAACCCGCCGGTGACGCCGCCGACATGCGCCAGCTTGAGCTTCTTCTTTTTGACGATGCCGCCCAGTTCATCCAGCAGTCCTTGCAGGGTGGCGCCCATGTCCACTTCCAGCAGGCCGTTGTATTTGATGTTGCCGGAAACCGCCCAGATTTTGCATCCCCTGGCGTTGTCGTTGCCCATGCCGGCGTACCAGTCGGCGCCGTTGCGGATGATGGGGGTGACGGTGGCGTAGGTTTCGGCGTTGTTGAGGCTGGTGGGACAGCCCCACAGGCCCTTCTCGGTGGAATGCGGCGGTTGCGCCTTGGGAAAGGGGCGCTTGCCCTCGATGGCCTGCATCAGCGCCGTCGATTCGCCGCCGATAAACGCTTCCAGCCCCTGATGGATGCTGATGTCGATGCTGAAACCGGTTCCCATGATGTTGTCGCCGAGGAAGCCGCGTTGCCGCGCCTGCTCCAGGGCCATGGTCAGGCGCTTGACGGCGATCGAATAATCGGCGCGGGTGTAGATGATGCCCTCGTCGGCGCCGATGGCGTAGGCGGCGATGAGCAGTCCCTCGATCATTTGGTGGGGACAGCCCTCCATGACACTGCGGTCCATGTAGGACGCCGGGTTGCCCTCGTCGCCGTTGACGACGATGTAGCGCCGCTCGCCCGGCGCGTTGGCGCATTTTTCCCATTTCAAGGCGGTGAGGAATCCGCCGCCGCCCTTGCCGCGCAGACCGGACTTTTTGATTTCCTCGATGACCTCGCGGGGTTTCATTTCCGTCAACGCCTTTCGCAGGGCGGTGTAACCGCCCACCTCAAGGTAGTCGTCGATATTTTCGGGGTCGATGCGCCCGCCGAACTCCAGCGCCACCCGTTTTTGTTTTTCCAGCAGTTCGTAATAATCTTTCTTGGAGGCCGCCTTGGCGAACACCTTGCCGCCGACGACATGGTCCTTCATGATCTTGGAGACCATTTCGGGTTTGACTTTTTCGTAAGTCACCCTGGGCTGACCGGGGACGTAAACGTCCACCAGAACATCCCGGCTACAATATCCCCGGCACCCGACCTGGCCGAGAGTGCACTGCTTTTTATCGCCCAGTTCGACGTCGGCGTTGAGTTCGGCGATTTGTTTTTCGATTTCCTTATAAACTTCATGTCCGCCCTCGGCGACTCCGCTGAGGCTCAGGCAGACGGTGATTTTTATACGGTCCGTGCCCAGACCCTGTTCGGTTGGCGCGGGGGCTTCTTGTACAGCCGGCATGAGACGTTCTCCTTTGCTCACGGGATTGTTTTGGATGCCAATAGCGCCCTTATCATGTCAAACCCGATGCCGTTTTGCAACCCATTCCGGAGGGGTGGGCGCGGTTGGCGGACGCGGTCGGCGGCGCTGGCCGGGCGGACGGACGGCGCCGCGCCCGTAGTTTTGGGCGTTCCGCCGCGGGCCGGGCTTTTTCCGGGCACAAAGGGCGCAGACTCGGCGGCAGACGTAAAGGGTTGCGGCGGCAGGCGTTTTTGCCTATAGTTTCAGGGTTCCCCCCTGGGACGCCACGACTTTTTGCCATGATGACAAAACTGAAATTGGGCCTGGGCCTGTGCGGTCTGGCGGCCTTGTTGTACTTTATCTGGCCCGCCATCAAGTGGTCGATGCAAATGTACCTGTTCACCCTGGTGCGCGACTACGGCATCTATGCCCTGCTCTTGCTGGTCGGCGGCGGCTGGGTGTGGTGGAAACTCCGCTGAACCGCCCCCCATCGCCCACCGCTTTCCCAGTACTTCGTTGTAAAAATAAGCAACCGGGGAATGTCGCCCTTCGACAAGCTCAGCGGGACAGCTTGGTTGTCGCCCTTGTATCTTGGACATCGGGAAAAGTGGCGGGCTCGTCATAAAAATGTTCATTTCCATTTTACCCCCCACGTATGCGTCTTGGCTGAATCAGATCGAATGCTGGTTCAGCATATTAAGTCGTGGCGCATTGCGCGGAGCGAGTTTCACCTCGCCGCAACAGGTACGGGAGGCGATTGACCGCTTTATCAAGGTACACAACCAAAACGCCGCTCCCTTCGAGTGGACCAAGCGCATGGCGCACCCAAAAGCACCATCCAAATATTACTCGAATTTATAAAACTAAGTACCAGTCGAAACGTCAGGCCATAAACCCCGCAACCCCTTGTCCCATGCCCATTTCTACGGTTTTCCAGTCAGGTAAAAAATGAACGAATTTCGCGGAAAACGGCACAAAACCCGGGTCGCATTTTAGCTGATATCCGCATGATTTTAAACGACTTGCAAAAACAGGTTTTGGCATGTCGAACCCCGCCGTTTGAAGATTAAAATTTACAATACCGAAATCACCGCAAAGCCGCCAAGAACGCAAAGAAAAGTCCCCTTCAAGGAAGGGGGTTTGGGGGATTTTTATTTCCTCGTTCCCAGTCTCCGGTCTCCGTTTTATCCCTTATATATAGCGCGCAGTGCAGGTATACTTTGGCGGAGGGTCTTTTGATTCGGCAGGTTAAAAAGCGTGAGGGGGGAGGTGTCGGCCTTGGGTTTTGCTGATGCGCGGCGGATTACCCGCCGCCCTGCCTCTTCCGCAGTTCTTTCTGCAAGTCGCCGATGGTTTTGCGGATGGCCCCGGCCTGCGGCTGGTTTGCGTCCAGCGTCAGCGACCGTTGGAAATGGTGAAGGGCTTTCAATAAACCGTTTTTGCGGCGCGCATAAATCAGTCCGAGATTCTTGTGCACTCCGGCCAGGTTTGGCTTGAGGATGAGAATTTTTTCGTAAACGGCGCGGGCTTCATCCATCTTGCCCATTTGCATGTAGGTGGCGGCCAGGTTGATTCGCGGGAAAAGGTATCCGGGGTTCAACTGAATCGCCTGCCGATAAGCGGCGATGGCCTGGTCGTATTCCCGGTTCATGGAATAGGCGTTGCCCAGCCCGAACCAGGCCCGCGCGTAATCGGGGCGCATTTCGAGAAACCGCCGGTAATCCACGATCGACTCCCGCGCCAAACCAAGCCGTGACTCCACGTGCGCCAGGTTGAAGAGCGCCTGCTCAAAATACGGATTGAATTCCACCGCCCGCCGATAATACTTCAACGCTTCCTCCGGTTTGCCGGCGAGGTTCAGGGTTTTTGCCAGATTGTAGTTTGCCGGTGCGTAGTCGGATTGTATGGCCAGGGCCTTGCGAAAATATTCGACGGCGCGGCCGTAACTTTCCAGCTTGCCGTAAATGTTTCCCAGGTTGTTGAGGGCGAAGACATAATTGGGATTGAGGCGCAGAGCCTTCTCGAACTCGGCAATGGCTTCATCGTACCGGCGGAGCTTGTCGTAGGCCTCGCCGAGGTTGTTATAGGGGCGAATGAGGCGCGGCGCCTTGTCCCGGGCGTCGCTCCACAGCGTCACCTCATCCTTCCAGACGGCGTTGCGGCGGATGGTGTTGGCGGACCAAAGCAAGGCGATCAGGATCACCGCCACCGGCACGGCGCCAGCCCGGGCAAATCCTCCGCCTCCAGCCAACCGGTTGCGGGCAAGCATCCAAATCCGGCAGAGCCCGGCCGCAAAAAAAATCGAAAACCCCGCCAACGGCAAATAGGTCCGATGCTCCACCGCCAGGTCCAGCACGGGGACAAAGCTGGAAGTGGGAAGCAGTGTAATCAGCATCCAGGCCATGCCGAAACCGATGCGCGGGTCGCGGCAGATAAGGGAAAACGCCGCCCAGGCCGCCAGCGCCGCCAGCCCGCCATAACTCGACAACCGGGCCCAATCCGTAACGGGGGGGAAATCGATGTCAATGCTGAGGTTGAAGGGGAAAAACATCTTCCAGAAATATTCGCAGGGAATGACAAAGGTTTGCGTCAGGAAGTAAACGCCGGGGGAATATTGATCGGCGGAGGCCGCCAGGAACTTCGCGCCGGACAAGGCGTAAAAGGCCAGTCCCGCCAGCAAGGCCGCCGCGAGCAGAAGAATCCATTTCCACTGCTCGGCGAGCCAGCGGCGCGGTGACAGCCCGGAAACAAAATAATAATGAAACAGCAGGGCCATGGCGGGCCAGGTGACGACGATTTCCTTGGACAGTCCGCCCAGGACCAGGGCGCCCACGGCGCCGGCAAAATGGAACGCGCCCGCCGCGCCGCCGCGCTCCGGCGCCGCCCGGCGCTCCTGAACGCCGCGGAAGAACAAAATCAATGCCGACAAGTAAAACAACGTTGCAAAAATCGACGAGCGGCTGGCAATATAGGTCACCGACTGCGTGTTGAGCGGGTGGAGCGCAAACAGTAGCGCCGCCAGAAACGGCAGACGCGAATACACGCCCGCGCCATTGCCCGCCTTGCGGCCGGGAAATTCGCCGATCAACCGCGCCAATTGATAAACCAGCAGGGTCACGCCGATATGCGCCAGAATGTTCACCACATGGTAACTCCACACCTGGAACCCGCTGACCGCGTAATTCAGGTTGAAGGAAAGAATCACCAGGGGCCGGTGGTAAAAACTGAAAATGAATTGCGGAATCTTGTCCAGCCCGCGAATCCACGGTTTTTCCAGAATGGAGGTAATGTCGTCGAAATGAAACGAGTTGAGGAAGGTGTTCGCGTAAACCAGAACGACCAGCGCGGCCAGAATGAAATGTGGGCGGTATTTCGGCATCCGGTTACGGGGTCTTTGCCGAAGCCTGGACAACTTGGCAAAACTCCTGTTCCAGGCTGTCAACCACCTGGTCCCAACCGTAGTGCGTCACGGCCTGGTCGCGGCAACGGGTTTTCAAGTCCAGGTACGGCTGGGGATTTTCGAGAAAGTTGCCGATGCCGTCGGCGATGGCTGACGGCGTTGCGCTTGCGAAAAGCAGTTTGGAGTCGATGGCGCGCAAAATTTCCACCGTGCCGCCGACGGGCGTTCCCAGAACCGGCAAGCCGCTGGCCAGCGCTTCGGCGGTGGCCAGGCCGAATCCTTCGATCGAAGTCGTGGGAAGCACAAACAAATCGGCGGCGCCATAATACAAGTGCAACCGGTCGCCGGAAACCGAACCGGCCAGCAAAACGCGGTCTTGCAGGCGGCATTCGGCAATCTGGGCATTCAGTTGGTCCATCAATACTCCCTTGCCGACAATCACCAGGAAAAACGGCAAGTTGGGGTGTCGTTTCCGAATGAGGGCGCAGGCTGAGATCAGGTTGCCCAGGCCCATGCGCGCACTCAACCGTCTGACCGTCAGCAGGAGCGGCGCGTCCGCGGGCAGTCCCAGTCGCCGCCGGCATTCGGCGGCGCTCAACCCGGACGCCAGGGGCCGGAACCGCCCGGTATCCACGCCGCCGGGAATGATTTTCAAACGGCGTTTCGGCCCGGGATAAAAATCGAGGAACCGGTCCCGGGAGTAACGGCTCAAAAACAAAACACTGCGGGCGGCGTAAAAACAGGTCCACTCGATCAAGCGGATGACATTCAAAACCGCGCCCAGCTTGCAACGGGCGAGGAGAGACTGCCGCTCCCCGGCGCCGCGGTTGATTTTCTCCTCGTCGTACCACAAACTGTGGAAATGGTACACCCGCGGAATCCCCCAAAGCCGCGGAATCCACAACGCCGCAAAATCGACCAGCGGATTATGGCCGTGAACCAGGTCGATGGACTGCGTTTCGAGGATGGCATCGACCCGCTTTTTCAGCCCCCGGTAAAGACCGGCCACGCTTTTGCTTTGCCCGGCGCCGATGCGGTAGTAATGAATCCCGTCAATCAATTCGTAGTCGGGCAGGCCGGGACCGGGTTTGCAAGTGATCAGGAACACCCGGTGACCTTTTTCGGCCAGACGCTTGTTGACTTCATAAGTCAATTTCCACGCGCCGCCCACCTCATCCGGGTAACTGTAAAACTGCAAGGACAGGATGCCCAGCTTGTTTTCGGATAGCGCCATAAGTTCAGGTATGATAAAGGAGAACCCTTTAAAGAATCAAGCCGGGTGCAAGCCGGAAGAACTATGTTATAGTATAACCAAGCAGTGAATGATGCCTTTCTCAAACGAAGGGGGCGATCTGGTTTCGACGGGAGTAAGGAGACTGAGGTTGCATGCACGGGGTGCCGTTGGCCCGTAAAAAAACGGCAAAACATAATCGCCAACGATTATGATGTTGCTTTAGCCGCATAAACCCGGCTAACGTC
>JBHHYO010000108.1:0-7406 GCA_046757665.1 Nitrospinales bacterium | reverse complement strand
CCCAGGCCTTTTTAAAAAAATCGTCGCTTTCTTCCTTGGTGCGGCAACGAGTAAAGCGTCCGGCCTTGAGGTCTTCGTCGCTTTGTTTCACGCTTTCGACCAGCCCGTTGCTTAGCATCTCTTCCGGAGGCATTTCTTCTTCGTCCAGGCCGCTTTCCTGCTCGATCGTTACCCTGAAAGTTTCGTTCGGGTCTATTTTAAACTTTTCCTTCCAGGAATCGGGAATATCGCTTCCTTTAATGTGTTTCAGGACAGTAATAGACATTTTTTTAATCTCCAAAAGAGATGGGATTCGCTGTTGCTATTTTATAACAATATTTGCAAACCCTCAATGGCGTTGCCCTTGAACGTCTCGCGGTTGCAGGCAATCGCTTAATAAAGCCGGTTGGCCGCGGCGATATCCTCCGGCGCGTGGATCTCCAGCCAGCCTTTATGGATTTCCATGAAATTGACGGTAAACCCCCGATCCGTCATTTCCTGGATCAGGTCCGTGAACGTGAGTTTTTCGATACGGTTGCCTTCCCGAGCCTTCTCCTTGCAATGTTGGCTATAGTCGTCAAAGGCCGCGAGAAACTGCTTCGCGCCGGTTTCGGAAAACTTGGCCAGCCCGATGAATTCGTGCGTGGCGGATTCGGGGTCGATGTCGGCGCCGATTTTCGACACGATGTTTTCGCAGGGAAAGCTGATGTCTCTGCGGCCGCGGTGGCGCCGGGTTTTGCTGATGACGAAGTCCTGCACCTTTCCCGCCTGCGGCTTGTGGTACTGGATGACGTTGTCGACGACCAGCACGATGTCCTCGCGGCGCTGGAGCAATTGCGCCAGAATGTTGTCCTCCAGCAGGATGTCCGAATAGAGCATGATAAACGCTTGTTGCATTCTGTCCCGGGCGGTCAGGAGACTGTGTAGCATCGAGCCGTTTTTGTAGTCGGCATTTTCCAGCAGGCGGACGCCCTCGGCGCGCATTTGGTCGCGGGCGTACCCGGCGACCACGGTGATGTCCGTCAGGCTGTTGGCGTTCAGGGCGCTCACCTGCCGGGCGAGCAGGGTTTTGCCGGCGATTTCCAGCATGGCCTTGGGCTTGCCGTTCAGCAGGGGGCGCAGGATGGGGTCCTCGCCGGCGGCGGGGATGATCACCGGAGTATTCTTGAGGCTGTCGTCCAGGCGGTCTTTTTCCTTAACGTCGAGAAACCCCACGGTCTCGAAAATGTCGCGCACGGGAGCGCAGACAGGTTCGGCCTCGAAGGACCTCTGATTCACAAGAATGGTTCGGGCCGTGTCCGTCATGGACTTGTAGGCGCTACGCAACAGGTGGTTGGCGTGGATGACCAGGCGGAACCCGGCGCGGTGCAGTTCGTCCTCGGTGATGCTGTTGTAGGTGGTCGGTACGCAGACCAGCGGGGCGTCGGATGACAATCGGTCGAGAAGCGCCCGGAAGCGCTCGGCGAATTGCAGAACTTCATCGGGTTTGCCGGACTTGGAATGGATCAGGATGCCGTCGGCCCCGGCTTGCAAATAAGTTTCGGCGCGTTCGAGGGCGTCTTCGAGGCCCGTTCCGGCGATCAGGCTTTCGATGCGCGCAACGATCATGAAGTCGCCGCCGATGCGGGCCTGTTTCCCCCTGCGGATTTTTGCGGCGAACACGCGGGGGTCTTCCAGGGTTTGCCGGCTACCGCCTTCCAGGCTGTTTCTTTTGGGGAAGATTTTATCTTCAATGACGATAGCGGAGACGCCGGCCTTTTCCAGTTTGCTGACCATGTACTCGAAGTGGTTGGCCTCGCCCCCGGTGTCGCCGTCAACGATGAGAGGTTTGTCGGTGACGGCGAGGATTTCGTTGATGGTGTGCAACCGCGAATCGAAACTGATCACTTCGATGTCGGGATGGCCCTTGGCGGCGGAGTCGGTGAGACTGCTTTCCCAGATGGCGTCGAATTCGCGGCGCACCGGTCCCTCCGGGGTCTGGCCCTCAATGGCGGCGTCGTTCGCCACAATCCCGCTCAAGCCGTTGTGGGCTTCGATGGCGCGCACCAGTTTCCCTTGCTCCAGCAGAGCCCGGAGCTTTCCCCGGCGCGCGTCCGGCAGAATGTTGTGCCTCAGCGTCATGACGGTTCCGGCGGGTTGAGGGTCGAATGCCGCCTGTCGTCAGGCGGGGTTTCCAGTCGCTCGCGAATCCAGGGAGCGATGAACACGTTTTCCAGGTCGAATTTCCTCAGGGCGTTGAGGATGACGTCGATTTGCTCTCCGTCGGACAGTTTCTTGTCGAGGATGATCATGTCCCTGCCGTTCAGTTTGCAATGGCCGCTTTGGATGGAGAATTCATGGTCGCAAAGGTCGTCGTACTGGATTTCGATGGAAAGTTTTGCCGCGGCGGTCCGCAGGTCATCCAATTTGGACTGGAGGTTCATGGCTGAAAACATCCGGGATTGGCAATGATCGCGGTCCGGGCGCGGGCGGCCCGGCCCGCGTCTCAGGCGATGATTCTCATGATATCGTTATAGAAAGCGAAAATCATCAGCGAAATCAGCATAAAAAATCCCACCTGCTGGGCGCGCTCCCGGTTCCGCTGGCTGACCGGTTTTCCCTTGATGAGTTCGATCAGGAAAAAGAAAATGTGTCCTCCGTCCAAAATGGGAATCGGCAGTAGATTCAGCAGGCCGAGGTTGATGCTCAACAGGGCGGTCAACCGGATCAGCTCGTTGAACCCCTGCTTGGCCTGTTCGCCGTAAATCTGGAAAATCAGAATGGGGCCGCCGATCGATTCGGCGGGAACGCTTCCGAAAATCATTTTTTTGATCGTCAGGCCGATCAGGTAAATCAACCGGCCGGTTTCCTCGAAGGCCCTGGCGACGGAGCCTATCAAGCCGTATTGTTCCAGGCCCATTTCGCCGCTTATGCCGAGTCCGAGCGAGCCGATTTCAATGTCGTTGCCCTTTTCATCCTTGACGGTCCGGGGTTTGGGCGTGAGCGAAACCTCCTGGACGACACCGTCGCGCAGGATGCGGAAAACCAGTTCCTGGCCGGGTTTGTCGATGGCGGCTTTTTTGAGGTCGACCCAGCCGCGGATGGGGGTTTTGTCCACGGCCAAAATCCGGTCGCCGACTTTCAGGCCCGCCAAATCGGCCTGGCCGCCTTCCTTAATATAGGCGATGTCGCGCGCCAGCGGGGTGATGCCGATGAGCCCCACCTGCTCTTTTTCGCCGAACAGGTTGGTGATCTCCTCGGTGAGCGGCGTAATGGCAAGGTCCAGGATTTGCGTGGCATTGCGTTCGATCGAGAACTGCATTTGTTTCCCGGGATTGTGGTGGACGATGTCCTGCAACTGATCCCAGAACTTGACGGGCGCGCCGTCGATCTCGGTGATGCGGTCCCCCGTCTGCAAACCCGCGACCTGGGCGGGCGAGAGGTCCTTGACGGAACCGACCGTCGTCAGCAATGCGGGAACCCCGTTCAGGTAAACGACGACATAGATGACTAGGGCGAACAGAATATTGAACGCCGGGCCGGCGAAGGCGATGGCCAGCCGGTGTTTCACCGGCGCCGTCGAAAACGAGCCCTGCGAATCTTGCAGTTCCTCGCCGGGGTCCTCGCCCTTCATCTTGACGTAGCCGCCCAGCGGAATCGCCGAGATGATGAAATCCGTGTTATCCCGCCGCACCCCGAATATCCTGGGTCCAAACCCCAGTGAAAATTTTTCGACGATCACCCCAACCTTGCGGGCGACCAGAAAATGCCCCAACTCATGGACAAAAATAAGCGCCGCCAGGGCGGTGAGAAAAATCCCCAGCTTGAACCCAAAATTGATCAGGGGTTCCAGGGGTAAAAGAGACAATTCGATCATTTTTAAAAAACCTTTGAGCCTATTGTTGATTGATGGTTGCGTCCAGCAGGTCTACTCCGGCGGGCACCTTGAAGTCGAACAGGTCGTCAGGAAACTTCGGATTGATCTCGATTTGGCTGAACAGAATTTCAGTTTGGTTTCCTAATCCATCATACACTGTTGATCCGGTGATTTGGTAATTTTTGTCGTCGGCAAGCAGGACGAGGCGTTCCAGCCCCCGGTCCTTGCGCTTGGGCGTCAGGATGACGGTGATTTTCCCCGGTTCGCGGCTCACGTTGGCCACGTCGAACGTGTCCGACAACCGCGCCTTGCCGGAAAGGAAAAGGGCCGGGGTGTTATCGGTGTAAATATCGCGGATCAGGGCCTTGGTCACTTGCCGGTCTTCCGGCAGGTAAAGCCACAGGGTCTTGTTGTTGCTGATCAACACCTGGGGTTCGGGGGAAGTGTAGGTCCATTTCATCTTGCCCGGTTTTTTGATATAGACACTGCCGCGGGACTCCTGCGACTGGCCCATCATTTTAATGTATGCCTTCTGGACAAACTCGGCCTTGAAGGTTTTCACGAAATCGTAGCGCTTCTGGATGGCGTCCAGGGTGGCGCGGTTTGCGTCTCCCCAGGACGGACCGGGAAAGAGCAGGCTCCACGACAAAATGAAGATGGCGATTCGGTTCATGGGTTTTCGGATGCCGCGTTGTTTGTTTGCGTTACGTTTCTGCCGGAGACGGTCAGCCGGTTTTCGATGAACGCCTGGATCGCGGCGGGATAAATCCGGTGTTCTTCCTTGAGAATGCGCCGGGACAGCGATTCCACGTTGTCGTCATCCCGCACCGGCACCGCCGCCTGGGAAACAATCGGTCCGGCATCCACTTCTCCATTCACGAAGTGCACGGTGCATCCGGCGACCTTGACACCGTGCCGCAAGGCCTGCTTTTGCGCGTCCAGTCCGGGGAACGCCGGTAGCAGGGACGGGTGGATGTTGAGAATCCGGCCCTGGAAAGAGCGAATGAACTCCTCGCCGAGGATGCGCATGAAACCCGCCAGGCACACCAGATCCACCGAGCGTTCCCGCAACAGGCCGATCAGGGCCTGCTCGAAGCCCTGCTTGTCGGGATAGGATTTCGGGTCCAGAAAAACGCCGGAGATTCCGTGCTTCCGGCAACGCTCCAGGGCGGGCGCGTTTTTTTTGTCGCTGATGACGATGGCGATCTCCGCCGTCACCTCGCCCCGCTCAATGGCGTCGATGATGGCTTGCAGGTTACTGCCGCGTCCGGACACCAGAACACCGAGTTTGAATTTGTTGTCGGTCATGAATTTTCGGGAATGATCGAAAATTGCCGGGACGGCCGCAAAGGCCGCAAGGGAAGTTCAAGACGCCTCTCTTTCCTCTTTTCAGGTTTTTTATTGTACCATAGACCGTTTCGCCGGAACCCTTAAACTTGCGGGCGCGCCATGCGGCCCGCCGGGAAAGAAAAACGATGATCAAATCAAATCGCTGGGTTTGCAACGCGCTCCTTGTCGCAATCGCATTTTTTTTCGCGGCGGGCGTTGCGCCGGGGCTTGGGTCGGAGGACCCGATGGTTCGTGTTCCGGAGGGCCCGTTCCTCATGGGATTCGACATAGAAAACGAAGAGGCCTGGGGAGACGAGGATGAAGAGCCCGTCCACGAAGTGTATCTCAGCGCGTACTGGATTGACCGTTATGAAGTGACGGCGGCGGCGTTTGCCCGGTTTTTGAACGCCAACAAGGCGGCCGCCCGCCGGTACATTCGCCTGGGGCCGGCGGTAACTGTTGAAAAGGTCAACGGCGACTACCGCGCCCGTCCGGGTTTGCAACGCTATCCCGCCAACCGGGTGTCCTGGTACGGCGCGGCGGCGTTTTGCGCGGCGCAAGGCAAGCGCCTGCCGACCGAGGCGGAATGGGAAAAAGCCGCCCGCGGCGCGGACCAACGGATTTTCCCCTGGGGCAATGAGTTTCCCACCGCCGAGCGGGCGACGTTCCGCCTGCGGTTTCCCGTTCTTAAGTTCCGGGCGATGTCGCCGGTTGACGGACTGCCGGCGGGCCGCTCGCCGTATGGCCTGCACCACATGGCGGGCAACGTCTGGGAATGGGTGGCGGACTGGTATGCGGACGACTATTACCGCGTCTCGCCCCGCAAGGACCCCCAGGGACCGGTCACGGGCCAGTCCAGGGTCATGCGCGGCGGCAACTGGCATTTCAAGGCGTATTACATGCGAACTACCTACCGCTTTAACGACGAACCGGACTCGTTCAAGATTTGGCAGGGGTTTCGATGCGCCAAAACAATGTAGAATGGGTTCCGCCGTTGACGCGGCGGGGTGCGGGGCGAAATTGGATTTGTGGATTCCATCTTGCTACAATCGGGCCTTTATGAAATGAGAGCTTTGCATAAGTGTACTGGTTCGATCGTCATTGCGAGGAGGCGAAGCCGACGAAGCAATCCAGAAAGGACCCATTCCCACCGGGCGTGGCCCGGCTGGATCGCCACGCCGCTGGTCGCGGCTCGCGATGACACCGAGGGCGATGAAGTCTCGGGTTATGCAAAGCTCTCTTATGAAATCTGCGCCAAAAAACGAATATGGATAACCTGTACAATTTCCTGATGGAAAGCGATTCCTATATTCTCCAGTCGTTCATTGTGGTTTTCGGCACTCTGCTGGCCGATTTCCTGCAAAGAAAACTGCTGAGACGACTGCAAGGGCGGCTCGAAAAAACCCGCAACCCGTGGGACGACGCCGTTGTCGACGCGATGATCAAACCGCTCTCCCTGATTATCTGGGTGGCGGGGATATCGTTTGCCGCCGAAATTATCCAGCACAAGGCCCAGGGCGCGGTGATTTTCGGAGCCGTCAAGCCCATCCGCGATACGGCCGTTATCGGCGCGCTGGCCTGGTTCCTGATCCGCCTGGTCCGGCAGGTGGAGCGGAACCTTTTCAAGGGCGAGGCGAAGATCGACCGAACCACCGCCGACGCCATATCCAAACTGCTGAGAATTTCCATCGTCATCACCGCCGCCCTGGTCGCCATGCAGACCCTGGGATTCAACATTTCCGGCATTCTGGCGTTTGGGGGAATCAGCGGCATCGCCGTGGGTTTTGCGGCGAAGGATTTGCTGGCGAATTTTTTCGGCGGGTTGATGATCTATCTGGACCGGCCCTTTGTGATCGGCGACTGGATTCGCTCGCCGGACCGGGAGATCGAGGGGACGGTGGAGCATATCGGCTGGCGGCTGACGCGCATCCGCACGTTCGACAAAAGGCCGCTCTACGTTCCCAACTCGGTGTTCGCCAACATCACCGTGGAAAATCCGCAGAGAATGTTGAACCGGCGGATTTATGAAACCATAGGGATCCGTTATGAAGACGCATCGAAGATGGACGAGATCATACGCAAGGTCAAGGAAATGCTTCGCCGGCATCCGGAGATCGACACCGGCCAGACCATGATCGTCAACTTCAATGCGTTTGCGCCGTCTTCCCTGGACTTTTTTGTTTACACGTTCACCAAAACCACGGACTGGATTTATTTTCACGAGGTCAAGCAGGACGTGCTT
>JBHHYO010000107.1:0-7722 GCA_046757665.1 Nitrospinales bacterium | reverse complement strand
GCTAATTTGCGGAGGTCGCCTGTGATTTCCCTGGGGAGTTCGAATCGCATCACAAGATGGTGCCGAGGGCCGGAATCGAACCGGCACGGGGTTTCCCCCGCAGGATTTTAAGTCCTGTGCGTCTACCAATTCCGCCACCCCGGCGTTTCATGGCTTGTTTTCGGCGAACGCCTGGGTTTGCGTTTCGCGCGGCTTTCAGTTACTTTTGAGGATGGTAACAAGTTTTGCGTAAAAATCAACCACGTAGCCCGGACGGGATCGAAAAACCTTCCCGCAAACCGACCCTCACTCATGCAACATCGCCATTTGCGAAAAATCCTGGATACGGAGTCGGACGCCGAGCGTTTTGAATCCACCGGCGAGGACATCGACCTGCTGGTGGACACGTTGCGAGAAGTGCAAAAACTCCGGCGCGCGCGGCGTTTTCTGCAAGAAAAATTTCATCTCGACTTGCCGTGTTCTGCCGCCATATTCGAGCAATTGCTGACCATTCCCGAAATCGACAAGGTGGAAATCCCCAACAAGATGGGCGAAGTGGACCTGTTTTCCCGCAAGGCGGAGCGCGAACCGGGGACGGCCGTTTCCACCGCCGAACTGAACGTGGTCTTGCAGGCCTTGAACCGGGACCTGTCGCGGATCGACGAGCGGCGGTCCGCGGAACTCGGCGGGCTCCTGCCGGCGGAGGAAATGACCGGCGACCTGTTGCAGGCGGCCATCGCGGTAACTGCTTCGCTCCGCGCATTGAACGCACCCGGTACGGGCTATTTGTTTTCGGCTTGGAAAGCCAGGGGCGTCGAGCGAAAATTCCGCCGCTTGTTCCCGCACACCGAAAAGGCCCATCCCTTGCGGAAATCTCTGGACCGGGTGGAACGGGAACTGGGTTTTTACAACGACTGTCTCGAAATCAATCGAAAATGGGGTCCGCTCGGCTTGAACCTGTTTGTCATCTTGCGCAACGACGGCCTGTCATCGGTGGTGGAAAACATCCGGCAGTTGGGCAACAGCTTGTGGAATGTGGTTTACAACGGGCAACGCTTGCCGGCGTGCATGGCGCTGGCGGGCATCCGCTTCGGCGATGTCCGCACCCTGTTCGAGGAAACCGGGCCGCCGGGACAGGTTGAGGAAAAACGGCGGGACGATGCGTAAGAGACCTTCGCATAACCCGACTTCGCCGCCGGTGTCATCGCGAGCCACCACCGGTGGCGTGGCGATCCAGCCGGACCACGCCCGGTGGGAATGGGTCCTTTCTGGATCGCTTCGTCGGCGGAGCCGCCTCGCAATGACGATCAGACAAGAGTTTAGACCGGTTAGTTATTTGGGAGTGACCAGGAAACCCTCTTCCTTGTCCAGCAAAAGCTGTTTTACGGCGCTCAGGGGCCGGGCGTCCAGCAGGGCTTGCTTGCCCTCTTCCTTGATGTGGTTGAACCGCAAATCCAGCCGCACCAGGTTGGGAAACAGCGGCAGAAACTTTGCCAGCATCCTGGCGCCCTCGTCGCCGATGCCGTTGTCGGAAAGATTCAGATTGCGCAGGGTGAGGAGGTTGTCGGAGACCGCGATATATTTCGCGCCCTCATTGCCGATCCGGTTGTAAAACAAGTTCAGGGACGTCAGGTGGGTCAGCACGCTGGATTGCGCCAGGTACTTGGCGCCCCGGGGGCCGCAAAGGTTGCGTCCGAACTCCAGCGTCGTCACTTCCCGTAAAAGTTCGCATTGCGAGATGTCCTTGGCGCCGAACTCCTCCAGGTGCATGGCCGTCAAGTCGAGGGTTTTGCCGTCCTTGCTCAGGTAATGCCTGACCAGCTTCTCGGCTTCCTCGGTTGACATGTATTGTTGCTTGGTGTGGCGCAACGGATTCCAGGACATGAAACGCCTCCTTGTTTCAGATTTTGACCTTTAAGGGATTATACAACTTTCCCGGAGCCTTGCTCAAGTTTTGACCGTCCCGGCGCCGGGCTTTTTTGTCCGCGTTGGCCGCGCGGACCGCAATTTATTTGATTTTCAACAAAATTCTTTTATGATGAGGTTATCAGCCTGGAATTTGCACCGTTCCATAATTCCCGTCAAAAGGAGTCGATCCATGGGCAGTTCGCAATCCGATCTTGAGATGAGCCTGGGGGGCAATGTGATCGTGACCCAGATGACCCAGGCGGTCAACTGGGCGAGAAAATATTCGTTTTTCATCTATCCGTTCATTACGGCCTGTTGCGGGATGGAGTTCATGTCCGTTGCCGGTCCGCGGTACGACCTGGACCGGTTCGGCGCGGCGTTTCCCCGGTTTTCTCCGCGGCAGGCGGATTTGTTGATGGTGGTCGGCACCATCAGCCACAAGCAAGCGCCCATCCTGGTTAAAGTGTACAATCAGATGGCCGAGCCTAAATGGGTGATCGCTTACGGAGTCTGCACCGTGTCCGGCGGTTTTTACGACAATTACGCCACCGTCATGGGCATCGACACGATCATTCCCGTCGACGTTTACATTCCCGGTTGCCCGCCGCGCCCGGAAATGGTGATCGACGGCCTCGTCGCCCTGCAAAACAAAGTTCAAAATGAAACTCTGGCGGATCATGTCAAGGGACCCTCGATGGTCACCGACCCCGCCAAAATCTGATTTATTCGAAGAGCTTCCGGCCCGTTTCATTCAGGGGGCCGGGAGCTTTTTTTTTATGGCCTCGATACTGCGTTCCCCGGCCCGCTGTTCGATAGTTGTTATTCCCGGGTATTGCAACAACTTCCGGATGTCCTCCAGCTTGCCGTTCACATAAGCGCGAAAATCGGTTGCATCCGGCACGCGCAGGTCAATCGTTCCCTGCGGCGTGACGAAGCGCCGCTGGAGGTAGTGGAAATAAAGCGCCGCCGCCTGGCGGGGCGTGACCGCTCCCAATTGATGCCGGACGATCAGCAGAGCCTCCTTTCTCCGGTCGATACGGTAGCCCAGCCGGGTGTTGTCCGTTCTCTCCATTTGCTCAGCCAGCAGGGCGGTCGCTTGTTGCCGTAACGACTCCGGCAGGTCAAGCTTCGACAGCGGCAACAGCCCGGCGGCGGCGATGTCCAGCAGAAGTGAGCCAATACCCGTCTGGTCGCTCAGATACGCCGCCCGCAGGGGAAAATCCCGGTTGAGACGGGACACCTCCCGCAACAGCGGTTCCATGGCCTTCACCGCCCCGGCGACCCGCGCCAGCGCTTCTTCGTCGAAAGGCATCATGAAAAACTGCGTCTCCCGGGGCGTCGGCGCGTTGTCCCTCGCGGGCCGCGAAAAGTACCGCTCCAGAATCTGCGGCAAGTCCGGCAGAAAAAACTCCTCCGCCACGTTGGAAAAATACGGATAGTGCAACAGCAAAAACCGGGGGTCGGCGCGGATGTTCAAACCGTAAGCTTCCAGCTCGTTGGCCTGGCCCACGAACCTCTGCCCCAGGTGCAGGGTCTCGTGCAGTTGGGTGGCGTTGCCGTAAACCCTGGTGTCGATGAGAATCGTCCGCGGAAACAGCCGTATGGTGTCGAAGGTGGCGTGGGCGAATTGCCGGGCTTGCAACAATGCGTCGGCCTGGGGCTGGATGATGTATTGCCGCAACGGCGGCGGCGCGGCGGTTTTCGCCAGTCGGCGCACAATCCCGCTCATCCGGTCTGCGGCCTGTTGCACCAGGGTTTCCGGGTTATGGCATTCGTTGCAACCGTGCCGGTTGAACCCGGGAATCGCAAAGACGGTCGGCTCGCCGCCGGGCGTCAGGATGATTTTGCGCTCGAACCGCTCCGCCGGCGTTTTTGAATCCCCGACAGCGAGCGGCGGATGGTCGGCCAGCAGGCGCGCCAGTTCGCCCGGGCCGATGCGCGCGCCCGCGTCGGCAAGAGACGGCGAAGCCCAGAGCAAAAGAAGCGGCAGACAAAAAAAACCGGCCGCCCCCAGCGCGGCGAGTTTCCGCCGTCGGAGTTTTGTCCCGGTGAAGTCAGTCAACGGACCGGCCTATTGTGCCGTGGGCGTCGCCCGCGGTTCCTTCAAAATGTTCAAGCGTTGCCAAACGCTGACCACCTTGCGGCCGTTGCGGTCTTCCTGCAAACCGTCCCAGACCGCCAGGGCCAGCAACGCCGGGCCTTTCCGGTCCAGGAGATTGACGTCCCACCGGCCCACGGACACCAGGTCCCGCAGGAAAACCACGGTCCAAAACCCGTCCGCCCATTCGCCCTTGCCGACGACGTTCTGGTTGTCCTCGGGCTGGGGAGTGACCGTTCCGAACCCTTCCGCGTTCAGTTCGGTGACGGCGGACTGTTTGACCGGGTTCAGCATGGCCACGGGATTGGAACTGTTGCCGCCGAACAGCAGGGCGTCCATATCCACCCCTCCGGTGACATATTCCTGATCGTTGCCGGCGGCTTCCAGAGCCTCTTTCAATCCCGCCTGCCAGTGCCAGATATTGACGGGTTTGCCCCGGTTGCCCATTCCCCAGAAAGGCTCGTTGTGGCCGTGGGAATGCAGGGTGACGTCCCCCAGCGCGAACTGAACCGCCACCTGGTCGCGGTAAACGTCGCTCCGGGACTGGGATTGGTCCGGGGTCGGGTCGCGCCACCGCAAGCGGATGGCGAGTTGCTCACCGTTGTTGACGGAGGTGAAGTTGATCGACTCCACCGCGCCGCGCCGGGCGGACAACGGACGCAACACCAGCTCGGTGGATTGAACGCCGTTCCAGACCGGACTGTTCACATCCGTATCCAGAACGACACCGACCGGGTAGGAAAATACGTCCGTCTCGAATCTGGCCTGCAATCCCCCTTCGGTAAAGCGCGAACGGGTGAACGCGACCAGGTCCCAACGGTCCTGCTCCGACAGGTGCGCGAACGACTCCATCGGCGTGCCGTCCAGTCCCGTCGATAGCGTTCGGAAGATATCCTTGGGACTGTAACCGGCCTTGAAAAAATTCGGGTTGGTGATGTCGTGAACAAAAACCGCATGTTTCCAGGCGTCCATCAAAGATTCGGACAACTTGCCGTCTCCCTTGCCGGAATTGCCGTGACACTGGTAGCAACGATGCCTGGCGTACAACTCCTTTCCCCGGGCGATGGATTCCGCGGTGGCCTTTGGAGGCGCGCCGATGGAGACGGGCTTTCCGGGGGATTCCTGCTGGAAGCGCGGCGAGAAGCTTTTGACCAGGTTGACCAGCGCCCAGGTGTCTTCGGGCGAGAGGGCCGCCGCCCAGGCGGGCATGGAAGTTCCGGGAACGCCGCGGATGATGGTTCGGTAAAGGTCCTCGTCGCGGGGCAGTGTGCCCGTCGGCGTGGAGCGAAACTTGAAAATGCCCTTGCGGAAATCGCGCGGCCAGGGGTAAAGAAACTCCATCGCCGCGCCGCCGCCGTTGCCGTCCTTGCCGTGGCAGAAGACGCACATGTGCAGATAAATGGCCTTGCCTCGCGCCAGCAGGGCCTTGCCGGGATTCAGCCGGGACTTTCCGAAGTCCACTCCCATCTCTCCGTGGGCGCCGCGGGTGCGGAAGGGGTCGCCGGACGTGTCGCCTTCCATGTGCATGTGCCCGCCGTGGTCCATCGGCGGTTCGGCATCCTGCATGTATTCATGGCCCGGCGTCGCGGGCGTCTCGCCGCCCTTGAACTCGATCATGCCCTCGGGTTTTGCCGGCAGGTTCTCCAGGTCGTGGATGTGCTTTTCCTCTGCGTGCGGGAAAACCGGCGCCGGCCCGGCAAGGCACCATCCGGCGACCAGCAAAAATCCCATCAATCTCAAATGTCGCTTCATATCGGTGGCCACGTGTAAAAGCGGTGCGAAAACATGGGGGCGAACGGGCTTCATGGCGTTTGCAGTGTTCGCGCCGGGACGGCGGACTGTTGCCGCGGCGCCCCGCCGGCGCCCCGCCCCTTGACGGTCCTCACCAGTTTGGCGCCCTGCTCGAGGTCGCCGGAATCCTTCAAGTTGAAATAATCCTCCTGCTGTCCCAGCCCGAAATACCAGGCGAAATCCAGGCCGCGCTCGTCCGCCGTCCACAGATAATAACTGCCGCCGCCGGCAAACGCAGTCGGCAGGCCGATCGCCTCGCCGTCCTTGCTACGGACGGGCAGGCGGGGGTCCCACAAGGTTTTCAACTCCGCCATGGCCGGCAGACGCCAGTCGTCGTATCCGGCAAACTTCTCGTTATTTTTCTTGCGAACGTATTCCAGGGCGTCGTACCAGTTCAACCCCTTTTTCAGATCGTGGTACGAGTCTGCCTTTTGCCACATCAGCCCGGTTTGCGTGTCCGTCAAGGTGCCGTCGTGGTTATCGACGAGAGAGGCGGGGTTGGCCCAAGCCAGGATCGGCGGAGCCGTAAGCAGAAGAATCAGCAAAAAGAGAATCGCCCGCCCGATGGCGGTCGAATGACAGCTCTGTTGTCCTGCAAGCGCAGCCTGCCGCCGGGCGGTGTCGCCCGGTGTCCCGCGGAGGTCCGCCATGGTATCCTCTGATATCTTGAAACCGGTTGCTTGAAAATTGATCGACTCATTATACCTTATGACCGTGAATTAGGAAAATACGACATTCAATATTTTCCAATCTTATGGAAAGCCATAACCCATGTCATACGGAAAAAATGTATTGCTAATATCTATACAATAAGGTACGTTGCTTGTGTAGACAAAGGAGACGGGCCATGGCCGACACAAAAACACTTGGAAAAAACTCAGGGTCTCGCGAGCTTCGCGATGCCAGCATCAATATCAGAGTCCAGAGGCGGCAGAGGGACCTGATTGACCGGGCCGTGAAGGTTCTCGGTAAAAACCGTTCGGACTTTATGCTGGAAGCGGCCTGCAAGGAAGCGGAAAACGTGCTGTTGGACCGTCGCTACTTCGCTCTCGAGCAAAAGGCTTTTAATCAATTTCTGGCCGCCCTGGATAAAGCCCCGGCAAACAATGAACGGCTACGCCGGACGCTCGCGTCGCAAGCCCCGTGGGAAAAATGAGCGCCGGAATTCATGTTTGCCGATGATGCCATAACCCCGCCCGGCAAAATTCGCGCCGACCACAAGCTTGAGAGTTTTGATTGCGGCAAGCCGGTGCTTGACGACTGGCTTCGCCGCCGCGCCTTGCGCAACGAGGCCGCCGGCGCATCCCGAACCTATGTGGTTTGCGGCAAGGGCCGCCGCGTCGTCGGTTATTATACGCTTGCCGTGGGCGCCGTCGAGGCGGCAAGGGCGCCGGGCCGCGTAAAACGCAACATGCCCGATCCCGTTCCCGTCATGGTCATTGGGCGGCTTGCCGTCGACCGAAAATACCAGGAACACGGCATGGGCCGGGCGCTTTTAAGAGACGCCGTATTGCGGATCATGCAAGCGGCGGATATTGTCGGAGTGAGAGCCGTCCTGGTTCATGCGCTGACGGAAGACGCAAAAAAATTTTATCAACGCTGTGGTTTTCGCGCTTCTCCCGTGGACCCCATGACCTTGATGATAACAATGGCCGACGCGGCAAAAGCCCTGGTAGCGGGCGGGGATTGAATATCCTTCGAGGACGAGTATGGACCCGATCCGTTATGGATTCATGCAGACGATCATGACCGTTATGGAGGAGTACGTCGGCAAACTGCCGCCGTTGTTGCAGATGCTGTTGGGCATCGGCGTGTCGCTGGTCATCCTGAAAATCCTGCTGACGGTCGCCGACGCCATCGACAAAAAACGCGAGGGGAAGTGATGAGCGAAATCATAGTATCAATCAGGGGTTGACATCGCTTCCCTGTATTTAGGATAATTTAGT
>JBHHYO010000106.1:0-7921 GCA_046757665.1 Nitrospinales bacterium | reverse complement strand
TCCTCTTCGCCGCCTACGCCACGGACCAAATCATCCAGACCCTGCGCCGAAAAAAGTTTCGGGAAGGAATATCCCTGGTTGTGGTAACGGGTGTTCTCTTTTTCTCCTTTCTGGAAATCCGGGGACTGCGCCAAATACGACCCGATGATTTTAACAACGTTGCCGTGGCCTGGCAGAAAAAAGGGAACATTGAAAAATCCAACGAGGTCTTGAACCGGGCGCTGATGCTTTACCCGGAGGATGCCACCGTGAACTTTAACAAAGGCGAATATTATTTTCACAAGCAAAAATGGGAGCGCGCGATTGAACATTTTGAAAAAGCGCTTGCGTTGGGCCTCAAGAAAACTGAAGCCCGGGAGCGGTTGATTGCCGCCCTGTTCGCGCAAGCTAAAAATGAAATTAACGCAAACCATTGCGGAGAAGCCATTGTCCATTTGAAAAAAATCCTCGACTATCAGCCCCGGTCCGTCGGCACCCTGTCGAACCTTGGGGTATGCTACGCAAGACAGGGAGAAACAAGCACGGCCCGGGCCTGGTTCCAAAAAGCGCTTCAGATTGATCCTGCTTACGCTCCGGCGCAAATTAACCTCAAGAGATTGAATGATTAAATTCCACCGACAGTAAAAGAGCCTCAATAATGAAAAACAGGAAAAAGGAAATCTTGTTGCTTATGGCGTCTACCTTGATCGCATTATTGTTGGCGGTATTCCTGATCGAGATTTATCACTACGTCAAAAACCGGAATTACTGGGTTTCCCAATCCGCGCGATTTGACCCGGAACTGGGGTGGTCCAATATTCCCGGATATTCCGCGGTAGAAAATGGGCAAACGGTTACAACAAACTCTCTCGGATTGCGATCCGATGAGATAGACCCATCCAGGGACCATGTGTTGATCGTGGGCGATTCGGTTGCTTTCGGCGTGGGCGTCAGCGACCATGAAACCCTTTCTTATTATTTGAACCAAAAATTAAAAGAGGTTCAGGTTTTAAATCTGGCGGTTTCCGGATACGGTATCGATCAATATTATTTGGCTTTGAGCAGATACATAGATCAAACCAACCCCAGGCATATTATTGTCGTGATTTATACCGGGAACGACTTGGCCGATACCCGAAGCGACAATTTGTTTGGCATCAGCAAGCCGTTGTTCCGGATGAAGGAAAATCAACTCACAAACCTGCGTCCGGTGATCTCCAGATATTCCTGCACAAATTTGTTGTCTCGAAGCTGGATTGCCAAGCGGTTTCATCCCTTCTCGCTGGCGCAACTCTTTTGCCGGACGACCGAGTTGGGACCCGATGCTTCCCGGGAAACAATTAAAGGACTGTTCTCTCAAATGAGTCAACTGGCAAGTCGGCATGGAGCCGATTTGTCGTTTGTTCTGTCCCCTACTCTAATTGGAGTGCAGTGGAACATATGCAATTTGCGTGGACTGCCGCCTTCCTGCGCGGAGTTGGACAGTGGTTTCCAATACAACTATTCGTTTTTTTTGGAAATGTTAGAGCACAGTTCCTACAAATTTCTGGATTTCAACAATGACCTGATGCGCCTCTACGTCAAAAACCATATCGACTTGAAGTCGTTCTACAACAACAAGGGCAAGGATGTGCATCATTATTCACCCCGGGGAAATCGGTTGCTGGCGGAAAGAATCGCCCGTTTTTTGAATAAAAAAAGTTCCGGGCCTCTTGCCGGAACCGGAAAAGCCGCCGGCCGTGGAACGCTGGACAAACAAGCCCAGGCGTATTTCGACCGGGGGTTTGAAGCTTGGACCCTCGGCCAAAATGAAAAAGCGGTTCGGGAATTTAAAAACTTTCTGCAAGCACGGCCCCAGCACGCCGAGGGCCATTTTTTGTTGGGCTTGACCTATAAGAATTCCGGGCAAGTTGACAAAGCCGTTCGGGAAATTCAAACTTCTGTCCGGCTTGACCCGAAAAAACCCGTGTCCCACAATGTCCTTGGATCCCTTTACCTGAAAACCAAAAACTTCCAGAGCGCCATCAGGGAATTTATAGCCACTTTGGAGATAATGCCGGATTACCCCGATGCCTATTTCAATCTCGGTCTGGCCTTCGACGGCATCGGGGATGGGCCGAATGCCGCCTTGAATATTTTGATGTCGAGCAAGTTGTATGAACATGCGGAGCAAAATGCCCTGAAGCTTTTGGCACAGCAAAAACTGGCCGAAGTTGCGAAAAAGTATGGCCTCAATATGGACAATCTTAATAAAAGATACTCAGACCCAAAATGGTGGGTGGCCATGGTGGAATCGAATATTTTAAAAAAATTGTCAGTCGATGATCCGGATAATATCAATCGTCGTTACCGCTTGGGTTTGGCTTATCTCGGAGTGGATCAATATGCCGCCGCCATTCGGGAATTCAAAAAAACCATTGAAATTTTTCCCGATGCCGCCTTAGCATTTAACAACAGGGGTTTTGCCCTGATAAAAACAGGAAAATATCAAGAGGCGATAAAAGCCTTTCAGGAAGCCCTGCGGATCAACAAGTATTTTGGGTTCGCCCATCTTAACCTCGGGGCGGTTTACGATCTTCTTGGCGATGGCAAACAGTCCATTGTTCATGTTCTCAGGGCAAAACAACTGTTCAAGGAAGCCGGGACGACAAAACACGAAGCCACAACGGAATCCAACCTGAAATATCTTTTCCAAAAATATAATTACCGCCCGGAAGACTTTCCCGAATACAACCGCAACGGAGAACAAGAATCTTGAAACCCACGCCCAGGTATTCGCGGGTGGTTTTCAACCTGCCGCTCAAGGAGTCGTTCACCTATGCGATTCCCCCCGATTTTTCAGGTTTGGTCCGTGAGGGAATGCGGGTGCGGGTTCCCTTTGGCCGCCGCAAAATGATCGGCTACGTGGTTTCCTTGTCCGACGTGTTGGACCCCGGCCTCGATCCCGGCAAGCTGAAGTTTATCGAGGAAGTTCCGGATGCCGCGCCGGTGGTTTCCGCCGAATTGTTGCGCTTGACCGAATGGCTTGCCGATTACTATCAAAGCTCCTGGGGCGAGGCGATCAAGGCGGCGCTACCCGCCGGCCTGGAGATGGAATTCCGTCAACCCGTCACCCGCGTGGCCCGTGCGGTTTCCGCCGACCCTCCGGCTGTTGCCGAACGGCTCCGGCGTTGTCCCAAGCAGAAAAAAATTTACGACCTCCTGTTGCAAAAAGAGCGCACGCTGGCGGAATTGTCCGGCCTCGTCTCCTCTCCCGCAGGCGCGCTCAAGCAGTTGCGGGAAAAGGGTCTGGCGGAAGTTATCACGTCCCAGACCGCCGTACCGGCAATCGCCCCCGCCGCCGAAACCATCAGCGAACCCCTGAAACTCACGGACGATCAGAGCCGCGTCTGCCGGAAAATCGGCCGGACGATCGAAGCCGGAGACTACGCCGCCTTCCTTCTGCACGGCGTCACGGGGAGCGGCAAAACGGAAATCTATCTCCACTGCATCCAGATGACGTTGCGCCGCGGCCGGCAGGCCATCATGATGGTGCCGGAAATTTCGCTGACGCCGCAAACGGTGAATTTGTTTCGCGGCCGGTTCGGCAACCGGGTGGCCATCCTGCACAGCGGCCTCTCCGCCCGCGAGCGGTTTCTGGAGTGGCGGAAAATCGCCGACGGCCGGGTGTCCATTGTGGTGGGCGCGCGCTCCGCCATCTTCGCGCCCTTCAAGAACCCCGGCATTATCATCATTGATGAAGAGCACGACCCGTCGTACAAGCAGGACGCGGCGCCGCGCTACCATGCGCGGGACACCGCGGTCATGCGCGCCCGCAACCTGAAGGCCACGATAATCCTCGGATCGGCCACACCGGCCCTGGAGTCGCGCCGCAACGCCGAATCCGGCAAGTACACCTATCTCTCCCTGCCCAGGAGAATCCATGACCGCCTGCTCCCCGTGGTCAAGGTCACGGATATGAGAAAGGAGCGGTTGGAAAAAAACAACTTTTCCATCCTCTCGATAGCTTTGAAAAACGCCATCCGCGGCAGGCTGGACCGGGGCGAGCAAGTGTTCCTGTTTCTCAACCGCCGCGGCACGGCCAATTATTTGTTGTGCGCCGATTGCGGTTATGTGTTTTACTGTCCCCGGTGTAGCGTGTCCCTGACGTTCCACGGCGGCGAAAAATCGGTGCGTTGCCATTACTGCAACTTCGTCACCCGGACGCCCCGGGCGTGCCCGGAATGCGGCGCCGAGGTCATCCGGTTCCAGGGGTTCGGCACGGAAAAACTGGAACGGGAAGTGCGCGGCCTTTTCCCCCGGGCGCGGCTGTTCCGCCTGGACCGGGACACAACGCGCGGCCATTCCCGCTTCGTCGCCATGTTCGACAAAATGACACGCGGGGAAATCGATATCCTGATCGGCACCCAGATGATTACCAAGGGACACGATTTTCCCAACGTCACGCTGGTCGGTGTTGTCCATGCCGACCTTTCCCTGAACATTCCCGACTTCCGTTCCGGCGAGCGGTCTTTTCAACTGCTGACGCAGGTTGCCGGGCGGGCGGGACGGGGCTTGGTCCCCGGACAGGTCATCGTGCAAACCTGGCATCCGCGGCACTACGTGTATCATTTCGTGCGCCGGCACGATTACGAAAAATTTTACGAACGCGAAATGCGGATGCGGAAACAGTTGAACTATCCCCCATTCACCAAAATGATCGGCATGGGCATCGAAAGCTCCCGCGAGGACCGCGGCCGCGACTTCGCCGAAAAAATGCGCACCCTGCTCGCCGGTAAAATCTCCAGGACCAAAAACGTCGAACTGCTGGGGCCGGCGCGCGCCGCGTTGTACCGCATCAACGAAAAATTCCGCTGGCACCTGATCCTGCGCTCCCGGGAGGGCCAGGCGCTACTCTCCCTGGTCAGCCGCTGTCCCGAAATCGAATCCCTTAAAAAATCCGCCGCCGGAAAAGTCAAGCTGACCATCGACGTCGATCCGGTGAACCTGTTGTGACGCCATGAAACTTCTGAGAAAAACCTACGACTGGGTTCTGCGCTGGGCGGCCACGCCATACGCCGTGCCGGCGCTGTTTGTCCTGGCGTTCGCGGAATCCTCCTTCTTCCCCATCCCTCCGGATGTCCTGCTGATCGCCATGGCCGTGGCGGTGCCGCGGCGCGCCTTTTATTTCGCGGCGGTGTGTTCCGTCGCCTCGGTGCTGGGCGGGATGCTGGGTTACGGCCTGGGCTACGGGTTCATGGATGTCATCGGTAACCGCATCGTCGCCTTTTATCATTTTCAGGACAAGTTCGAAACCATCCGCTTGCTGTATAATCAGTACGAGGGATGGGCGGTGGCGGCGGCGGCCTTCACGCCGTTGCCCTACAAAGTCTTCACCCTGGCGGCGGGAGCGTTCGAAATCAATTTCGCGGTGTTCGTGATCGCATCGGCGATCGCCCGCTCGGCGCGATTCTTCCTCGTCGCCGCCTTGATTTACAAGTTCGGCCCGCCCGTCAAGCAATGGATCGAAAAATATTTTAACGTCCTCAGCATCGTGTTTTTCGTGCTTTTGATCCTGGGATTTTATCTGGTCAAAACGGTCCTTTGAAGGAGAAGGTTTATGCCGGAGCAATACCTCGTCGTGTTCATCACCGCAGGCTCGGCGGCGGAGGCGGCAACCCTCAGCCGCGGCTTGGTGGCAAACAAGCTGGCCTATTGCGTCAACGCCCTGCCCGGCGTGCAGTCCACCTACTTCTGGGAAGGCAAGGTCTGTGTTGACGAAGAAATCATGCTGGTCGTCAAAACCCGCGCCGAACGGTTCGACGACCTGGAAACCTGGGTGCGGGAAAACCACAGTTACGACGTTCCGGAAGTGATCGCCCTGCCGCTCGCCAAAGGCTCCCCGCCCTACCTGAAATGTATCGACGACTGGCTGAGTTAGCCGCATCGGTCGCATGTTATGAGCCATATCAAAATCCACCACGATGGAGAAATTTCCGAAAATGAGGTGACGCCGGAATCCGTTTACATGAACCGCCGGCGCTTTCTCCAGGGCGTCGGCACGCTGGGCCTGTACTCGGTGGCGTTGTGGGCCGGGTGCACGGGGAAACCGCCGGACGAGGCCGATTACCGCATCACCCTGAGCGCGGCCGAACGGGCCGTCTTTCCCGCCGCGCGCAATGACCGTTTCACCCTGGACCGGCCGCTGACGGCGGAGGATGTCGCCGCGCGCTACAACAACTTCTACGAATTCACCGAAACCAAGGAAGACGTCCGGGTGCACGCGCAAGCCCTGCAAACCCGGCCCTGGAGCGTCGCCGTGACCGGGCTGGCGCGCAAGCCGCGCCGCTTCGACATCGACGAACTGCTCCGCACCATGCCTCTGGAGGAGCGCCTGTACCGCCTGCGTTGCGTCGAGGCCTGGGGCATGGCCGTGCCCTGGACGGGGTTCCCCCTGAAAGCCCTGCTGGACCAAGTGGAGCCGCTGGGCAAGGCCACGCACGTGCGCCTGAAAAGTTTCTACAAACCCTTCACCGCCCAGGGCCAGTTGGCCTTCTGGCATCCCTGGCCCTACACCGAGGGCCTGACGATGCCCGAGGCCATGAACGAGCTGAGCTTCCTGGCGGTGGGCATTTACGGCCACCCGCTTCCCAAACAACACGGCGCGCCCATCCGGCTGGCCGTCCCCTGGAAATACGGTTACAAAAGCATCAAGTCCATCGTCGAAATCGAGCTGACCGATTACCGGCCCAACACCTTCTGGACGACGGCGCAAGGGATGGAGTACGACTTCATGGCCAACGTCAACCCGCGCGTGCCGCATCCGCGCTGGTCCCAGGCGCGGGAGAAAATGATCGGCACCGGCCGTATCCTGCCCACCCGAATCTATAACGGCTACGGCCAATACGTCGCCGGACTCTATACCTGACCGAACCCGCCCGCATCCGCCACCCGCTCGATTGCGCTTGAGCTTGATTGCTCGCCGGATACAGGTCAGCCCATCCCACCCCGGCCTTGGGCCGGCCTGACTGGAGCAAATTTTCGCGAAAATTTTTTTTGAAAAACGAGGAACGAAATAGTCGAAACGTCAGGCCACAAATTCATCAACCCCTTGCCCCACAACCGGTTTTCCCGGCTTTCCAGTCAGGTAAAAAATCAACGAATTTCGCGGAAAACCGCCAAAAAACCGGATCGCATTTTTCCTCGTATCCACATGATTTTAAACGACTTGCAAAAACAGGTTTTGGTATATCGAACCCCGCGTTTTGAAGATTAAAATCTCCAAGCTTGGAACTCAATGTAGGGACAGATATAACGTGTCATTTGCCATGACATTTTTTATATTTTTTCCCACTTCCACATGGACAGGGATCATTTCGACCTGCTTTTTTAGCATTTGGTTTTAAGTGGTCAGGAACACCTAAGTACAAATCTTTTGAAAAGTCAACACGCCCTACAGATGGAACGCGGAAAAAAACTGAGTAACTCCACCAACATTAGTCACCGCAAAATCCCCGATGTTAATAATATCCATACCAATCAGTACATCGGCGCTGTCGATTTCTATAAGTCCGGCAACAATTTTATTAATTCTGACATCATTATGAAGGATTAAGGAGATGGGATAAGCAGGCGTCCGTTTAGGTTCGCCATGAACGCCTTTCATGAAGATGTAAGTCGTGCATTGAAGTTTCAGTGTATCAACTATTCTTTGCGTAATACCGGTAAGCGTTGCCCCGGTATCCCAAATAGCGGAAATTGGATCTGCCGTCACACGACCGGTTAATGGATCAACGACCTTTACGGGACTTGAAAGAACATTTCTGATCCCAGTATCCGACGTTCGTGTAAAGGCATGGATAGGTGGGAGGCGCATTAACGGATTAAGCAACGCGAGAGTGAAATTTCATGGTATAAGCTTCATCACCGGGGCTCACTTTTTGAACAAGAAAAGTTCCAATTT
>JBHHYO010000105.1:0-7927 GCA_046757665.1 Nitrospinales bacterium | reverse complement strand
GTGTTTCATATTTGTTTTATTCCGTTTCAAGGCCAACCCCAGACAGCGCGGCCCAACAGATAAAAACTGACAAGAAGGCAGGGCAACACATAAGGGACCGCCGGAAAAGCCACGCCGGTCGCCACCGTGTAAATCGAGGCCATCGAACGGACAGCATAGATCAGCGCCAGGACGAAGGTCAGTTTTCTCGATCCCTTGCCGACAAACCAGGCGAGGGCCGCGATCAACAGCAGACAAAATCCCCCTGCCACATAGACGAATGCCCCAATATTCATGAGCAGCAGAAACCGGGAAAACACAATCAGCCAAATAATATTTAAAATCAGAAAACCCCAGCCGGCCTGCCGGTATTTTTTCAGATTCAAATCAGACTGTTCAGCCGAAACTTTTTCGTCCATGGAATTAAGAAATTAACCACAAAGGCAGGAAGAGCGGTTAAATTGTCAGCAGACGGCTTGGGATTGTGTCACGTCGAAATCCCGTGACTTTCGGTGGGAAGTTTGCTGACGATCATTTCCTTGAGATCGAGCTTGGCGCTGGCTTGATCGATATCTATTCCGGTAAGATTCCCCTGGTCGTCATAATCGAGAACCACCCCCTCCGAAACTTCCCGGCTTTCCACGCTTGGCCTAAACGACAAGTCGATATAAAGCGAATCGGTCTCCGGATAATAACTTATTTTCATGGCTTGAATCCTCGATCAGGAAAAGCATTATGAATGGTGACCTTATCATTTAACGTAATGACTCTCAAGACTCGGCCTTCCAATTCATCGATTTTACCCCAAAACCGGAACCGGCAATCTCCTTGAGCGTCGACATGCAACGGGTTCTCAACAACCCGGATGCACCATTCTTTCCGTAAATAAGAACGCTTGCGTAACACCTCACTCTTGAAATAGGCAGTAAAATTATATTGTTTCATTACTCCATCATAGACAATTCAATTATACCACCGCTTGAGTTTTGCAGGTGCTTTACCGCGCCGTTAAGTTCCAGCACATCCGATGATCACCTTTCACGGCATCTTAGCATTTTTCCCCGACCGGTTTCATCTGTGTTCATCCGTGGTTATTTTTTTCTCTGTGTCTTCGTAGCGAATGGTCTTTTTGATCCTCCTTTTTTGTGTTACGGTTATTTGCATTTTTAGAGGATATTGTTTAATGCTACCGGCCACGGAACAATTAAAAATCATCCGCAGGGGCGCCGCGGAAATCATCGGCGAAAAGGAGCTGACCCAGCTCCTGGAAAACGGCAAACCCTTGCGCGTCAAGGCGGGCTTTGACCCTACCGCTCCCGACCTCCACCTCGGCCATACCGTTCTCCTGCAAAAGATGAAACAGTTTCAGGACCTGGGGCACGAGGTGATTTTTCTGATCGGCGATTTCACCGGCATGATCGGCGACCCCACGGGCAAGTCGGAAACGCGGAAAACCCTGTCGCCGGAGGAAATCAAGGAGAACGCCGCCACCTACCTGGAACAGGTTTACAAAATTCTCGACAAGGACCAAACCACGGTGGCCTATAACAGTGAATGGATGAACCGGTTCACCTCCGCCGACATGATCCGCCTCGCGGCGCGTTATACCGTCGCCCGCATGTTGGAACGGGACGATTTTCAAAAACGCCTGCAACAGAACCTGCCCATTTCGATACACGAAATGTTTTATCCGCTCATCCAGGGATATGACTCCGTCGCGTTGAAAGCCGACATTGAGCTGGGGGGAACGGACCAGAAGTTCAACCTGCTGGTCGGCAGGGATTTGCAGAGGGATTACGGCATGGCGCCGCAGGTCATCCTGACCCTGCCCTTGCTGGAAGGAACCGACTCAGTGAACAAGATGAGCAAAAGCCTGGGCAACGCCATCGGCATTACCGAAGCGCCCCGGGACATGTTCGGGAAAATCATGTCCATATCGGACACCCTCATGTGGCGCTACTATGAGTTGTTGAGCAACACACCCATGGCGGAAATCGAGGCTCTTCGATCAAAAGCGACGGCAGGGGAAATAAACCCGAAGGATCTGAAAGTGCGCCTGGCCAAGGAAATGGTCCGGCGATACCATTCACAAGAAGATGCCGAGCGCGCGGCGGACGAGTTCGTCAATATCTTCAAGAAAAAACAACTGCCCGATGAAGTGCCTACGATCAAAACATGGGGGCCCGAACCCCTGTGGATATGCAAACTCCTGGCGGAAAATTCCTTAACCGAGGGAACCTCGCAGGCCCGCCGCTTGATTCAGCAAGGGGCGGTTTCCGTCAACGGCGAAAAAATTTCCGAGCTGGATCTGAAACTGGAGGGCAACAAGGAATATCTCATCAAGGTGGGTAAAAAGAAGTTCCTGCAAATCACCGCGGATTGACGGCCGGCCGGGGGACGTAACGAACGCGGTGACCTACCAGAATTTCCTGCACGTTTTTGCGGATCACCGCCATGGAAGTCTCCTGCTGGGTTGCGATAACCTGCAATTCGCCGATCACCCATGCAATTTGACGCACTTCCGAAAACTCATCATACCAGGCGTTCTGCTGAGAAACTTGTTTTATCGCATAAATTTCGAATCGATCGCCCGCCGCCACATTCCCGGCCTCACCCTTATCGATATAAACAATGTCTTTCATTCCGGCCACCGTTTTTTCTTCCCGAAAAGCCACAATATGGCCCTGAATGTCCTTGGCGGAAGGTTTATAGTCCCTTGCCAGTTGCGGCGCCACCGGTTCCTGATAGGGAAGCAGGCGGGCGCCGTTCCTTATCGGGCCGAATGATTCCCGGATCACGGCTTCGGAAACGTTCTTTTCCGATTTCACAACATCAAGGGTGCCCAGATTGAGCACGATGACCCCCAACGGCTTGCGCAAAAAGGGGATCTTGTTTCTGATCGAAGTCAGGTAGCTTTCCCAGGTTTCCGCCCCCAATTGGTAAGGAGCATCGTCAGTTGAGGAAGGTGGATAAACAACCCGATTCGCGGTCACGATGGAAAACCGGTCTCCCGCGGCAACGCTTTGTTCGGTTCCCATATTAATATAGACCTTGTCGCCGACTCCCATGATGGTCCGTTGATTGGGATTGCCAACGATGGATCCAAGATCGTCCAGCGAAGCGACAATGGGTCCCGCGTGCTTAAACTGTTCCAGCGGAAGAAGAGGATATTCCTTGCCGGTGGTGGAAACTGCCGGGAGGCCGGGATCGGCGGAAACGGCGGAAGCCGGCGACGCGGGAAGGGTCAACAACAACACAACCCACATCATGTGGAGACGCGGCAAAGTACTCCTTCCATCTTTTCGATGAAAAAACATCGGCTAGCTCCCGTAACGATTCAAAAAGTTAATCCAGCAGTCAGTAAATAATAGCAATATGATATCCTATTGTAAATCAGTAGTGTCCGGGGAAAATTAAAAGCTTCATTGAAAATATGAGGCTTAGTTAGGCTCTTTTTTTAACCGGACAGCATAAAGGAACCCTTTAAACGGCTATAAACGCCCTTTCCACAATGAAAAGGGATTCTCAAATGATTCCAGAAAAGCTTTTCAGGAATTGAGATCAGGGTTTCCCCGGACAGCATGGATCGCAAAAAGCTAACTTATTGAAAAATAAAGAAGTTGATTTCTTTGAAAACACTATAACAACGAGATCAAGAATTTCCCCGGACAGTAGTGATTGTAAATGAAGATTGAACTGTCCCGGCGGAAGGGTCGGCGACAAACAAAAAAGAATTCCTGCTTGACAAGAAATAAAGCCAATGAAATAATTTATTCTTGCTTTAACAAAGCCATTTCCCGCCAATCCATATCCGATTGATTTCAAACACCTTGAAACACAGGCGATAGAACTTGATTTTAGGAGAGCAAAAATGAAACGCACTTTTCAACCCAAAAATTTAAAGCGAAAGCGCGTCCATGGTTTTCGCGCAAGAAAAGCCACCGTCGGCGGTCGCAGGGTGCTGGCGCGCCGCAGACGGAAGGGTCGAAAAAGACTCGCCGTTTAATCCATGGCCGGGCATTCCTTCAGGAAAGCCGAGAGACTTCTGAAGTGGGCTGAATTTAAAAAAGTCCTGGATAACGGCAGAAGAAAAAAAGTAGATTCCATTTGCACCGTATTCTGGATCGAGAACGGGCTGGACTGGAAACGATGCGGCATCATCGCGTCGAAAAAAATCGGCCCCGCCGTGGTCCGCAACCGGGTCAAGCGCAAAATTCGGGAGGTTTTCCGTCTCAACAAGCACAACATCGAACCGGCGCTGGATATCGTCGTCATTGCAGGGAAAGAGTGCATCAACCTGCCTTTTTCAACCCTTGAAAAAAAAATCATGCGAGTCTTTCAAGCTTGAATACATTTTGGAGTCAGGAGCCGGGAACAAGCCAGTCCGCCGCCCATCGTCCCCGGATTCCGAATTTTCGATTTTTGCTTCCTGCTCTTAAAATCCCTTTCGCCCACCCATAAAATTTAAACTCCTTGGCGCTCATGGCAATAAAAAAGGTTTTCATCATAATCATCAAAATCTATCAACGGCTGTTTTCTCCGTTCCTGGCTCCTTGTTGCAGGTTCCACCCGAGCTGTTCGGAATATGCCGTGCAAGCGCTTGGCCAACGCCGCTTGATAAAAGCCCTTGGTCTGATCATCGCCCGCCTGTGCAAATGCCACCCTTATCACACCGGCGGATACGATCCCGTAAAATGACCCGACTCATGGAGGTTTAACGTTGGAGAGCAGGGCCTTAGTCGCCTTTTTATTGTCTCTGGGAGTTTTTATCGCCTGGGGATTTATTATGACGATCATCAATCCGCCGCCGGAACGGCGGGCGCTCGAGGACTCGGCAAAATCGGTTCTTCCTCAAAAAAGGCAGGCGCCGCCACCGGGCGTGGCAGACGTACCGGCTCCGGGCACCCAGGCACAACCGGTTGAGCCGCCGCCCACGGTACAGCCGAAATCACCATTCGCCGGCAGTGAGGTCGTCGTCCATGCCGAAAACAACATCATGACCGTGGCGATTTCCAACCGGGGAGCCGTGGTCAAAAATGTTTTCATGAAAAAATACCGTAACGCCGACGGCGGCCCGATCGACCTGGTAAACCATGTGGACGGAGACATGCTTCCCCTGACGCTCGTTTCCAGTAATGCGGCGGTCAACAACATCCTGCAAAACGCCTTTTATGAGGTCTCCACCGATTCGCTGATATTGGACCCCACCGAAAGCACGGGCCGGCTCACCCTGCACCTGAAGCACGACTCGGGACTGGAGGTCACGCGCGAGTTCACTTTTCATCAGGACAGTTACATGATCGACGTTCAAACCACGATTTCGGCTCCCGCCTATGCCACACAAAATCTGGCTTACATGACGGTATGGGGGCCGGGCCTGGGTGGAAAAGTGAGTTCGCACACCGATCATTTTGTGTTTTCCGGCGCCACCAGTTTCGTCAACGACGAACGCATTGAAACCCCGGAGGACAGTTTGTCGCAAAAGATCGAATACAGCGGCGAACTGGCATGGACTTCATTCCAAAACAAATATTTTGCCGCCGCCCTGATCCCCGGTGACGGCATCAAGTCGGCTGTCGCCTTTAAAACAAACGGCGATGTTTATGTGGGCCTGAACTTCGAAGCGGTTCAATCCGCCGCCTCCGCCTCGCATTCCCTATACGTCGGCACCAAGGAATTGCTGGTTCTGGAAAAGATGGGCCACAAGCTGATGCGCCTGATGGATTACGGCTGGATCGGCAACAAATTTGCTTTTCTGGTCAAACCCCTGCTGAAGATTCTGTTGTATTTTCATTCCCTGACGGGAAACTACGGCTGGGCCATTATTTTTCTTACGGTCGTCATCAAAATTCTGTTTTTTCCCCTGACGCATAAAAGTTTCAAGTCCATGAAGGGTTTGCAGAAAATTCAGCCGTACGTCAAGGTCGTCCAGGAACGCAATAAAAACGACCGTCAAAAAATGAATGAAGAGTTGATGGAGTTGTACAAGAAGCACAAGGTCAACCCGCTGGGCGGATGCCTTCCCATGTTATTGCAGATTCCGGTGTTCATCGCCCTTTATCATGCCCTGTTTTTCTCGATCGAGTTGCGGGGCGCTCCGTTTATCGGATGGATCACGGACCTTTCGGTCGCCGACCCGTATTACGTGACGCCCGTACTGATGGGAGCGACCATGTACCTTCAACAAAAGATGACGCCATCGGTTGGGGACCCGATGCAACAGAAGATCATGCTCCTCCTGCCCGTTGTGTTCACCTTTCTGTTCGTCACCTTCCCCGCCGGATTGGTGATTTACTGGACGGTGAATAATCTGCTGACCATCACTCAGCAGTATTATATTTACAAGGTTATGAAAGATTGATGGGGGAAGTACCCCCCCTTCCCCGCCGCCGCTCCCCCGGCCTCCGGCAAAATGCGCCGGGTTCGATTCCGGTTGGAGCATGATAACAAGACAAACGATGAAACCGATCCGTGACACCATTGCGGCCATCGCCACGCCTCCGGGAGAAGGAGGCATCGGCGTAATCCGCATCAGCGGCGGCGACTCCCTGTCCCTCGCCTTGCGGTTGTTCCGTCCGGCGCGGGAAATCGCGGAGCGCGACATGGTTCCCCGGCGCGTCTATTTCGGCAGGGTGCATGATCCCCGAACCGGAGAGGGGATCGACGAAGCGCTCCTCACCTGGTTTCGCGCACCGGGAAGTTATACCCGGGAGGATGTCGTGGAAATCAGCGTCCACGGCGGCGTCTATATCACATCGAGGATTTTGCGGCTGGTTCTTGACGCCGGCGCCCGCCTGGCGGCTCCGGGAGAGTTTACCCGCCGCGCTTTTTTAAACGGCCGCATCGACTTGTCGCAAGCGGAGGCGGTGGCGGACTTGATCCATGCCGCCTCGGACAAGGCATTGCAATCCGCCCTGGCACAGTTGCAGGGAGCCCTGTCCGGCAAGTTGACCGCGTTCTACGACAACCTGATGTCCGTGCTCGCGCAACTGGAAACAACCATTGACTTCCCCGAAGAGGGACTGGAATTTCAGCAAAAAACCGAACTGCTGGATCAGGTGCGGCGGGTGCGGGAGAGTTTGGAAGCGCTCATCCAATCTTACCGACAGGGAAAAATTTTCCGCGAAGGCGCGCGCGTGGCGCTGGCCGGCAAGCCCAATGTCGGCAAATCCAGCCTGCTCAACACGCTTCTCCAGGAAGACCGGGCCATCGTGACCCCCTTTCCGGGAACCACCCGTGACGTGTTGGAGGAGCAAGTCCGCATCAAGGACATCCATATCAACATCATCGACTCAGCGGGCCTGCGGGCGGACCCGGAACCGGTCGAGGAGCAAGGGATAGCGAGAACCCGCGCCGCGCTCGCCCAGGCCGACCTGGCCCTGGTGTTGTTCGACGGCTCCCAGGCCCTGGACGCCAACGACGAAATTTTGATCCGCGAGGTCAAGGACAAACCGTGCCTCATCATCATCAACAAATGCGACCTGCCCGAAAAACTGGATGTCAAACAGTTGCAAGCCCGGCTTGCGGAACCCATTCGCATTTCCGCTAAAACCCCTTCCGGCATTCATGCGCTGATCGACGAAATCCACCACCGCCTGGTGAAGACGGGCACGCCGCCCCGTGAATCCACGGTGATCACCCGCGAACGACACCGGGAACTTCTGGTCCGGGCGCATCAAGCGCTTCTTAAAACCTGCCGGTCCATCGAAGAGGGTTTATCCGAGGAATTTATTGCCGAGGATATCAATGATGCCGTAGAAGCCCTGGGAATGATTCTGGGGAAAACCATCGAGGAGGATCTGCTGGACAAAATTTTCAGCGAGTTCTGCATCGGCAAATAAACTGATAGTTTTCTTATCTGTTAGTTACCTTTTGGACCCTTTTTTTTGTTAATTTTCTTCACAAGCTTTTGGATTGTTTTTTTCTTATTTTCAAAAAGCTCCCCAAG
>JBHHYO010000104.1:0-8018 GCA_046757665.1 Nitrospinales bacterium | reverse complement strand
TATAGGCCCGCTCCGCTTCCCGGTTCAAATCCATGATGTTGCCATTCAAATCCTCAATGATGATCGGATCGGCCGAGTCCATGAACACCTTGGACATCATCCGGGTTGCGACTTCCACTTGCTTGCGCTCGGAGATGTCGCGCACAATGCCGACGAACATGCGCCGCTTCCCCCGGAAGAACTCACTGACGGAGAGTTCCAGGGGAAAGACGAAGCCGTCCTTGCGCCGTCCCAGCACTTCCCGCGCCGCACCCATGATGCGAGCCTCGCCGGTGTCCAGATACCGCTGGACATAGCCGTCGTGCTCGCTTTTATAAGGCTCCGGCATCAGCAGATTGAGATTCTTGCCGACGATCTCTTCCGCCCTGAAACCAAACATGCGCTCCGCGGAAGCATTGACAGTTTGAATTATTGCCGCCTCGTCGATCGTCAGAATTCCATCCATTGCGTGGTCGATGACGGATCGAAACTCCTCCTGGGTTTGCGACAAGACGCTTTCGGCTTTTTTTCTGTATTTCATGCAGAGCACCGCCGTCACCCAAATCGCGAAAAAGGCAATAACGCGGTTTGCCACCACATGTCCCATGTTGCCGCCGGGAGGGGACAGGAAAAATCCTGCGGCGGTAAGCGCCGACGCGGCAATCGCGCTGGCCATAATGTAGTACTTGTTTTGAATCCATAGCCCCAGAAAAACGACAATAATATAGGGCACGTCGGCGGCGATTCCCAGGGGCTCCATCAGGTCAGCAAAAAAAATGGCGGCGGCCAGAATTGCCCCCAGCATCATCAGTACATGAGGTCTGTTGAGGAAGGGCTTCATGGTTTTTCCCCTCTCTGCGGCTTCTGCTGAAACAAAGACTTTCCAGGATGCCTTATGACGCAGGAACCAGCGTAGAAACAACCGGAAATGGATTTGGGCAACAAGCCCATTCGAAAGCTCCGGCAAACAAGTAAAAATAAACAAGGAGTAAAAGTAAATATCAGGTCATCCCACCCTAACACCCTTTTACATTATTCTGTAAACAAAAAATACTTTTATGGCGCTGATTTAGGTTTACACTCTTCGGCAGAAGCCACAAACGGTGAGTCTATTGTAAATCGCCCCAAATTGGCATATGAAAACAACAAACTCGATAAATCCGGAAGGAACCTTCCCGGCCAAAAAATATCTCAATAACCACATCAAGCAAGGACATCTTTGCATTGAATTTTGGAAAATGTTTTTGGCTCTCCAGAATCTCATTACCAATGATTTAGCGCGAATTATAGCGAAAACTCGATCACACGCGGTGGGTGTTCTTTTCAGCCCAGGCGCTTCCATGAGGGAGCATAGCGCCCCAAACGTTGAAAGCGCATATTAGCTAAAGATAGGCTATTTTAAAATTTTTTCCATCCCGAAAGGATATCCTGGGAAGATGGACTGAGAAACTGCCTGGATTCGATACTATAAAATAGTGGGTATAAGGGATTAGGTATAAGTGAAAACTGGAGGCGGGATAAGACTAGAAACTACAAGTAATTGTGTTAGGGGAGGCGCAATCTGTGTTCTGCTCTTTTCAGTGGATCCTCGATTTGGCGGCAAGAAAAGCATCGCTGGCGGCAGTCAACCGGTGCAAATGCTCCGGGCTCAGTTCCAGGTCGCCCGCAGTGGTAAATTGCCGCACCTGCCCGGCATGGCGCGTGCCGACGGCCGCGGTCATGATATTTTCCCGCGCCAGAACCCAGGCCAGGGCGACCTCGATGGGTTTGCGGCGGAGTTCGTCGGCAACCGCCTTGACTTGCTCGTAAACTTTCAGGGCATGGCCGAACAGGGGCTCGCGGAACAATGCGTTGTGTTGTCGCGCCTCGGGTTTCAGAGCTTCCCGGTCAATGCGTCCGGCAAGCAGTCCCCGCGCCGTAGGGGAATAAGCCATGAATTTTATTTCCGCGTCCCGGCACCGCTCGGCGCTTTCGCCCTCGTATTTTCTTTCCAGCAGGCTGTAGGGAACCTGATTGATCGAGAACCGGGCAATGCGCTCTCCCAGCAAGGCCAGGTCGCGGGCATGGAAATTGGACAGGCCGACCCGTTTCGCCTTGCCGCCCGCTTTGAGGCCGAACATCAGCTCGCAGAGTTTCTGGCTTTTCTCTTTTGTATTGAAATACGCCCCCGGCCAGTGCACCAGGTAAACGTCCACGTAATCCCGGCCCAGGGCGCGCAGAGTGCCCTCCAGCCTTCTCTGGTAGGCGGCCAGGGTCAACTCGGCGTCCGGCCAAATCTTGGAGACGATAATGACGTCATCTTTCTTGTGGCCGAGAGCGCGGCCCAGGCGGCGTTCCGATTCCCCGTCGCCATAACCCTCGGCGGTGTCGAAAGCCGTAATGCCGCAATCCAGGGCGGCCTTGACCACGGCGTCGGCGTCGGCGGGCGGGCAAACGTCGCCCCACCCCTCGCTGGGCGCCAATTGCCAGCACCCCAGGGTGAGGACGCTCCAATCTTTCGCCAAATCGTCGCACCGCACATAGCGCATGTTATCGGATGACGAAAAAATGCGTGCGGTAGTAAACCGGGCGGCGGAAATGCGGCTCGGGAAAAACCGGCTCGATCTCCCATTCGGAGACCTGCTTGCGAAATTTCCAGACCTTGTACCCGGCATACAGCGAGGCAATCCCGACAAACAAAACAAACGCGGCAATGAGGAAGCCGATCACCGCCGGGAAGAAAAATATCGCCAGCCCCAGAACCACCAGCGACGCGCCGAACAAGACAATGCCCCGCGACACGGCCTTGAAGCCTTCCTCGAAGATGCTGTTTCCATTACCGTAAAAATTGGTCATGATTTCCGTCCTCCTTTCGGTGCGATTTCCTCTTACATCTAATAAGACGGCGGCACGGCAATGTCAAGGGAATCGTCGGAATCCAGAGTCAGGACCGCGGGCTCCGGTTTGCTTGCGGATTGAGGGAGCACATTTTAATCCTGGGGCTTCAAATCAACGAATCCACTTCGATGTTGAGGGCGTCGGCGATTTTCTTCAGGTTTTTCGCCGTACCCTTGCGTTTGCCTTTTTCGATCTGATTGATATAAGACTGGTCCAACCCCACCCGCTCCGCAAGCTTGCTTTGCGTCAACTCAGCCGGTTTCCTCTGAGTGGCGAGCCAACACCTACCCATCCTGGCCCTGCAACCTACCAAGCCAAAGAGGTTTCCGCGACCACATACCTGCATCTGGCGCTATATATGAGGGACAAAAAATGGAGACGGGAGGCCGGAGGCCGGGGAAAATGCGGGAACCACGGAGGCATCAAGGACGCCAAGGAAAACAAATTTTAATCTTCAAAATTCGATTTTCTGTATGCCATAATTGCATAAAAAAATATGTTTAATATTAAATAGTTATATAGAAATAATTAAATCTTTTTCTAGCATGGTTTTGCCGCGAAATTCGGTCGGTTCGTACCTGACCGCCAGTCGGCGAAACGGGTTGCTGAGCAAGGGGTTGGCGGTTTTACAAGCTGACGTTTTGACTATTTCGTTCCTCGTTTTTCAAAAAATTTTTTTCCGCGAAAACCGGCCCGGTCAGGTTTTTTGCAAGCGGCGCGGGAGTCAATTCTTAAAAAAACGGGGATTATTTCGCCGACGCGGGGTGGTCGGGTCAGGTGGGGGTGAGGCGGGCGAAAATTCGAGTTCTTGACTAAAGTATATGAATTGATATACTTATAAATATATCTAACGGGAGGCTGGCATGGGCAAACCCCTCATGATTCAGGAACAGGACAATCAGAGAATCGAGCGGCTCAAAAAGCAGTTGCGGATACGAACCAAGGTCGGGGTTCTCCGATCGGCGCTCGACCTCCTCGAAAAGGAAGCGCTTAAAACCGAGCGGGTCGCCCAATGGAAAAGAGCGGCGCGCCTCATCGGCAACACCAGTAACAAGGCTTTAAGGGATTTTCAACCTCACAGCCTCATGCGCCGCAATGAATAAGTTCCCCCAACGGTGGCATGTTTACATTGTTGACCTGGAACCCAGAGTGGGCACCAAACCGGGGAAACAGCGGCCTTGTATCGCCATTCAACCCTCGGAATTCGCTCGGGCCGGACTGCAAAGTTCCGTGATCATCCCTCTGACGACGCAACTCACCCGAGGGAATGCCTTTCCCTTGCGGGTGCGCATCCCAGGGGGTGTTTGCAACCTCAAGACGGCAAGCGACGCCCTGGTGGATCAAATTCTGGCATGGGATAACCGCCTGTTCCGCGACGACCTCGGCGCGCTTCCGGAAGGCTTGCAAGAGGAACTCAAAAAAGCGCTACTGGATTTTCTCGATCTTTGACGTGGGGGTCTTCGGGTATCGGTCACGGATTTCGGGTCTGGTCCGGCGCGTCTTCTTCCTCGTCGTCGTCCTCATCGTCCGGGGACCGGCAGATAATGAACAAGCCGATTCCCAATACAATGCTGGCGACAATGGTAAATAAAATATCCATGGCCTGGTTGCGGATTTATTTAAAACGGTTTTATCGTCGCCAGGTAGATCATCCCGCCGCCGATTAAAAATATGCCGATATGTACCATCATGGCATACTTTTTCGGCAACAAATCGATTTTGATCTGCTTGCCGTTCAGGACGCCGAGCGTAACCAGCGCCAGGAGCAACAGGATTTTAACGTAAAGCCATTGCTCCTGCTTGGCGAACAGCCCGGTTCTAACCGCCAGGGTCAGCCCGGAGACCACGGTGACGAACAAAATCGGATAATAGATGAATTTATGGATGCGGGCCTGGATTTTGCGGACGCCGGCGACCTCCTCGGCGGACTTGAGGCGCAGGCGAAACACCACGCTCAGGGATTGCAGAAACAGGGTGCCGATGACGAGGCACATCGAAACCATATGCAGGGTAAGAAAAAAATTTGTCATAAAGCTACGGATCGGTTGCGGCAAGCCGGAAGTTTCAGGTCAGGAGACTTCCTCGGTCGCCGTTTTTTCGGAACCGTTTTTCCAATAAACCAGGCTGGAGACGATAAGCGCCATACCGATTCCGCAATAAACGGCGCCTACCACAAGGTATCCGCCCAGGTATTCGTTAAAGGTGCGCAGGGCCACCCCCAGCAACATCATGCCGACGATGAAACCATAAAAGGGTTTCGCGAAGAGATGATGGATTTTCAGAGGAACGGCAAGGTTTTCGATGCGCGTTTTATTTTTGCGCGCGGTTTTGGATAGAACGAATTTTCCCTTGGCGGCGCCTATCGCCAAGCCGGCCAAAACCGACAAGGCAATGGAAAGCTCGGTCGCCCCTTGTTCCGTGGCCGCCAACTGGTACAGCAAAACACTGCGGTAAATCAAAAATGTGCCGATAACGGCCCACAGTCCGCCGGCCAGCTTAATCAAGTCCGCCTTCTGCATAACGGAGTCTCCTTTTTTTGTAGCGGTTAGCCGGTTGATGCGGAACCCGGGTTTGCGAGGCCGTCTGATCCCTCGTCAAAGGGGTCGAAGTCCGCTTCCAGGCGCTTTCCGCAGACGGGCCGGGCGGCCATGCGGCCGGCGACGCTTTTGAATTTCAAACCGGTTTCTCCGGTACGCAGGTCAAAAAAATAAGCCTCCGAGCCGACATAATCATAAATCCAGAACGTGGCTTGGGGGCCGGGGGGAAACACGGGATCCAAATGAATTTCCTTGCCGTATTTGTCGCGGTTGATTTTGTCGGCAACGTACAGCGTTCCGGCTTCCTCCGGAGAGGGTAGCCGCCAGTCCGAGAGTCCGCCAAAATTCAACCGGCATCGGTGCTTGGCATATTCCAGGGCTTCATCCCAGGTCACCCACTTCGCCTCGCTTTGCCAGGAATCTTCGCGCGCCCACACCAGCCCGGTTTGGGTGTCGGTGACGGTGCCGTCGTTATTGTCCCTGAATCGATTGCGCTCGGACACAGCCAGCCTACGCGCACAAAGCGGGGGGATCAAGGGGAATCTTGCTCAAACGGTCCTGCAAATTCTGAAAATCGAACGGCGGCGGCGCGCCGCAACCGCAACGTTTTAAAATTTTGCCGAAAGAACGCTTCAATAAAAAATTGGAAAAACAAAAAAGAGGCGTTCTGCGAAGGATCCGCCGCACCGTGGCGCGGGAAATTTTCACCGGGTCCTCGGAATTGATGAGCGACCGGTTGCCAACCAGCACGGCTACGGTTTCCATCGCCATCCACAGCGGCCAAATGCAAAAAAGCCGGATGGAAATTTCCTGCCGGGGAATGGCCAGCGTAAACGTCAGCGCATCCCGCAAATGCCCGCTGGTCTTCCGCAGTAAACATTGTATCACTTGCAGGTTTTTTTCGACAAACTGCCCGGAGCTGAATTCATCCACCGTCAACCCGTTGCCGGTGATCATGGTGCGCGGAATGTAAGACCAGCCGCGTTTGCGGTCGGTCAAAAAATCCTTGGAGATATTGGTCATCTGCAACCCAAGGCCGAAAGAGACGGCGTTGCGCTTCATGGTTTCACGGGCTTGCGGCGACAGTTTGGGGATCGTAGCGAAGAACAATCCGCACAACATTTCCCCCACGCACCCGGCGACAAAATAACAGTATTCCTCCAGCTCATTTTCCGTTTCCAGCAGGGTCAGGCCGCCGGTATCGAATTTGCGCTGAAAATAAGCCATCCCCCGCGCCATGTTAACGACGGAAGGGACAATCTTTTCCCTGTGAACGGGAGGCAGGGTATCGAACACATTAAAGACGCGGGCGGTTTGCGAAAGCAGGTCGAGGTCGTTCGGGCTACCGTCAACCGCGGCGCATTTTTCAACCCAGGGAGCCAGCCCGGAGGCGCGTTCCGCCGGGCTTTCCAGCAACCGCGCAAATTCCAGCAGAAGCTTGATCTTGATCCCGGCGTCCAGCCGGCCGGCGTCCTCGACCGTGTCGACGATCCGGCAAAACAAGTAACCCGTCAATATACTGCGGTGAAGGTCGCCCTTTAATACGCTGATGTTCAACGCAAAAGTGCGGCTAACCTTAGGAAGCGCGTTTTGACAATATTCCCAGTCGTCCATCAACAGTGGCGCACGGTTAAAAAATTGACAAGAAATCCGGTCAAGCCGGTATCCGGGTTTCCAGGTCTTCCACAGATTTCGCGATTTTCAAAATGGCCTGGTGAACGTCGTTGATCACATACTCGGGCGTGCTTGTGCCGGCGGTAATGCCGACATGTTCCTTGCCCGTGAACCATTCGCGGTCCAATTGCGACGACGACTCGATGTGATGGACCTCGATCTTTTTTTCCTCGCAGACCTGCACCAGCTTCTTGGTATTGGAGGAATTGTAACCGCCGATAACGATCATCAGGTCCACCTGGTCCGCCAGTTCGCGTACGGCAACCTGCCGGTCCCGCGTCGGCTGGCAGATGGTATTGACAAAATGCACTTCCCTGACTCCGTCCATGTCGCGAATCTTTTTCACCAGAGCGTCAACCTTGTCCACCTGCTGTGTGGTCTGGCTGACGATGCCGAACTTGATCTTGCCGGTCATCCTGAGTTTATCAAGGTCTTTCTCATTATTGATGACGACGTAATTTTCCAAATCGCCGACAATCCCCTTAACCTCGACATGGTTTTCCTGGCCTATCACCACGGGGAAATAACCTTTTTGCACCATGGCCTTGATGGTCTTGTGCACCCGCATCACCAGCGGGCAACTGGCGTCGTAAACCACGAGCCCGGCCTTTTCCAGTCTCGCCTTGGTTTTGTCGGCGGCGCCGTGGGCAGTGATCATCACCCGGTTGGTCTTGATTTTTTCAATTTCCTCAATCCCGTTGACCAGATGAACGCCGTTTTTTTTGAGCGATTCGCTGACCTGGGGATTATGCACAAGCTGTCCTACAATGGTCAAATCGCGTCCGAAAGACGGATCGAGCGCCAGGTTGATGGCGTCCTTGACTCCAAAACAAGTGCCCAAAGCGCTTGCCAATGAAACTTTCATGTGTTGTTCCTTTTAAAAGCGGTGGTCTGGAGGTAGCAACGGCAACCCCGTGCCGGTAATCGTCCGGCAAAGGATTATAGCATAAC
>JBHHYO010000103.1:0-8143 GCA_046757665.1 Nitrospinales bacterium | reverse complement strand
CTGCTTAATGCAAATCGGCCTCAGGGCGCATAGGCTCCCAGCTGTCCCTCCTGGAGAAACAAATCCACGTCATCCAGATCGACGCGGTAGTTTTCCATGTTCTCCACGGCTTGAACGCTTTGCGGAGAGATGCCCTTGTTGCGGGCGTAGGTGCGCGTTGCCGGGCCCAAGCCGCGAATGCTGGAGCCGGAAGCCGACTCGCGGGCGGAAAACTTCTGCCGTCCGCCCAGCACCTCGGCAAAGCGGTTACCGCCTTTTTTTGCGCCGGGAGCCTTGGGCGTCAACTTGAATTTGAATATCCAGCCCTGCCGTCCGCCGGAAAGCGAAACTTGATAAAACCGCCGGGTTTTCTTCAGCACGCGCACCGGCGTGCCGATGCGCAGTCTGGTGACGACCTTGGAGCGGGCGGAGTCCTCGGCGCGCAGTTTCGTGCCGTTGGTTTTAACGTACAGGGTCTCCGCGGCCAGGTGCGGCGGGGACCATAAACCGCCCGCCACCTGTAACAAAAACGCCGCGAAAACCAGTCCTGAAAAACTCGACCGCATAATTCGTTCCGAAAGTTAATAGTGCTTCGGCAAAAGTTCGTGTAATTCGGTTCACGCTTCGACAAGCTCAGCGTGACAGCCAGGTTGCCGTCCTGAGTTTGTCGAAGGGAGATATTTTCTTTTGCAACGAGGTAATAGTCTGATAAGAAAAACTTACTCTCAAACGGGGGGCAGGGTCAACCGTTTTTTGCGCCCGCAGGCAAGGCTCTCGCCATGGTGAGCCCTTCGGCAAGCTCAGAACAGGCTCTGTCGAACCATGACAGGTGGCGGGTCAAAACGGGGTGATGCCTCCGGCTTCGTCGAAAGTAATGCCGCGGGCGGCCAGGTAACGCAAAACGGTTTCCAGCGCCGCGAGTTTTTGCAAGGGCTCGGAAATTTGCCGAAAATTTTTCAGGTTGCCGACGGGCAGGCGTTTCAAGCCGGGAGCCTGGATGATGTTTCCCAGCACCTTGTTTTTGAGCCAGGCGTTCAGGGAGAGATTGCCGTTTTCCAGCGTGACGATCACCTTGTGGGGCGAGGCCAGTTTGAGCATGTTGCGGGTTGCCGCAAAGGCCGGCTGGCTTTCCTGTGGATCCAGAAAGAGCATCATGCGGTCCAGAGCTTCGTCGCCGATGCGCGTTACGGCAATTTTCAACGCCAACTGGTTGAGGCTGATTTTTTCACTGCCGGCGCCGGGGGTGATTTGGAATCCCGCCGCGATGTTGCCGTCGATTTTCGTTTCGGAGCCGGGTTCCGAGGCGGGCCGTCCGGTCAGTTTCTGGGTGTCCAGGCCAGCGAATTCGACGAAGCTGTCGAGCCGCGGGCCGGCCGGCGTTTGTTGCAGAAACAAATTGCCCGCCACCGATCCGGAAAGGGTGTCGAACAAAAATTTTTCCATCCGCAACCGGTTGTCCTTGTACAGCAGGTCCAGGTTGATATGGTCCGCCCGCAGTTGGTCGAACTGAACGGAGGCGATGCGCAGGATATTTTTGTAGGGGGAGAATTCCCGTAACTGGTCGAAGAACGCCCGCTCCGCCGCGGGGACCGGGCGGGGCGGCGGTGGGGCCGACGGTTTGCCCAGCAGAAGTTTTTTGTTGAATAGAAATTTCCCGTTGACGCCGTTTACCTTGAGGGATGGCGGCACGGCGGCGTTGAAATCCTGGAACCCGATTTCGCCGTCCAGCTCCACGCTGTGGCCGCCATCCAGCTTCAAGATGATGCGCGAATTGACCGAGCCCTCGGTTTTGAGCGTGGGCGTTACCGGCATTGTCTTCCCGGCCTGCAAGCGGACGCGGGTATCCAGGGCGAGGTCCGCGTGGCGGGCCAGTCCGGCGGCGGTCAGCGGCAGTTTCCCGGCGAGGAAGGGTTTCAGTTTTTCCAGCCGCCCGGTGGCCGATACTTCCGCGCCGCGGTTAGCGACCGTCAGCTTTTGGGTTTCGATGGAAAACTTGTCCCAGTCGGTGAGCGCGTAATGAAAAACGAATTTCGGGTCCAGCCATTCTTGTCCGAGCACATCGTGCATGAACATTTTTTGCACGGCCAGCTCGCCAGCGACAGAGGCGAGGTTTTGCCGGACCTGAAACCGTGTGGAAGAATGGATGCCGCGCAAATCCAGTTGCAGGCTGGGCGCGGACAGGGAGGCGCGCTTCAGCGCGAGTTTTCCTTGGAGATTGAAATCGGCGGGCAGGCGCGTTTTTTTCAGGAAATCGGGTTTGGGGATGCCGCCGCCGAGGCTCACCTCCGCCGCCGCCCCGCCGCTGAATTGCAGGTTGTCTTTTTGCAAGCGGTCCACATTGAAGGTGGCGGCGAGGTGCGCTTGGTTTTTCCCGTAGCGGAGCCGAACATTGCCGCCGAGGTTTTGCAGGCTCGCGTTCTGGTCGGGCAGACCGGCGGAAATGCCGGACAGGGTCAGGTTGCCCGAAGCCTCCACGGGCAATTGAAAGTTTTCCAAGTCGTCCGCGTTCGGGATCTGTCCGCCGGCGGTGATGGACAGGGCGACGGCGCCTTGCGGTTCGGTAAGCGGCGGCCGCAGTGCCGCCGGCAAGATGGCCCACAGTTTGCCCAGGTCGGCTTTGGGGATTTCGCTTTTCAGGGAAAAGGTCTTCCCCCAGTTTTCCAGTCGGCCGCTGGCTTGCAGAACCAGCGCCGACGGCAGTGCCAGGTGCGCCGAGCGGATATCCACCGTTCCGGTTTGCAGGTTCTGCCGGGAGTCCAGGTCGAAATGGATTTCGCCAATGTCCAGGTCCTTGTCGGGAAGCCGCGGCGCGAGGATGCGAGCGTTGAGGGTGGTTTGCGTTTCGGCCAGGGAGCGGTCGCGGACGGATGCGGCCAGGGTGGCCTGAAACTTTTTGACGGCGAGTTGATCGGGCGCCTCTATCTTGTTGAGAGAGATTTCTCCCTTCAGGGTCAGGTTGCGAAAATTTTCCGGTGGCGAAACTTCGACGCGCCAATCCGAGGTCAGGTCCAGTTTCGCCGCCGAGAATGCGGGGTCGGCGGACTGGATATGGGCCGCCTGCAAACTCAGTTGCGCCGTCAAGGGAATGTTCTCCGGCGTACCCTTCAGGGGAATGGGGCCTTCGATGGTGACGCGAGAGCGGGCCTCGGCGGGGCCGATGTCATAGGTGTCCAGCGCGTGAACGCTACGGAAACCGGCGTTGATGGTTATCTCCGGGACCCGGATTCCCTCGCTGGCGTCGAACCGGGCGGCAAAGCCGGTTTTAAAGCCCAGGTTTTTGACGCTCAGGGAAGGGGAACGCAGGGTCAGGTTCGTCAACGCGGCTTCCACTCGGGCTTTTGCCGTCCGTGGTTGGAAATCTCGGCCCAGCTGTCCGTCGATTTGGCCGGTGATGGCGACGACGCCCGCGAGTTTTTGCAAGCCGGTTTTTTCGAGCAGTGCCGGGGGCAAAAAATCGAGAACCCGGTTCAACGTCAGATCGACCACCGGGGTGACGCTGAAACTTTTTCTGCCGAAGTCCCGGGCCCGGCCCGTGAAACGCAGTTGGACCAGGCGGTTTTCTTTTAAATTGAGATCGAACGCGCTGAAATCGCCGTGCCGGAAATCACCGGCAGCGCTACCTTGTAGATGAAAACCGGTTTCGATGGTTCCCCATTTGGGATGTGGCAATCGTATAGTGTCCGCCGAGGCGGAAAAATGCAAGTCGTTGTGTTTCAGGTTGGGCTGGGTTGCGGTAAATTGCAGACGATGCCGGAAGTTTTTCAGAGTCAGATCGGCAAGGGCCGCGCGGCCGATTTCCAGGTTCACCGACGCCTTGAGTTTTTGCGGCACCTGGTTTTTCAGTTGTATTTCCTGGAGGGCGACGGTCAGCCGGGCTTGTTCCAGAGAGGCCGGCAAGTCCGGGTAATCGACCGAGAAATCGTCGAGTTTCAAGGCGCCACCAGTGACTTCGATGTTTTCCGGTTGCGAGTTCACGAGACTGCCGGCCACGGCCAGGTTGTCGATGGTGAATTTGCCTTGCGCCCGCCCCGCCGCCGGGGGAAGGAAGTCGCGGGCAAGGGTCATGAGTTCGCCGATGTCGAACGCGGCGGATTGAACCCGCACCTGGAAAACGGGATCGGCAAGCAGGTTGTGGATTTCCCCGGAAAGGGCCAGCCGGTTGTGCTCCGCGAAATCCACGGTCAGTTGCCGTACCTCCAGCAACTGTTGTTTCACCTGGGCGACGGTTTGCAGATTGATGCCGACGTCGGGCGCGGGGAATTTTTGTCCGAATTGGACGGCATTGTTTCTCAGCCGCAGAGTTCCGGCAGTCTGGATGCGGTTCAAGTCCTTTGAGGAGATCGTCAGGTCCGCGAGCAGTTGAGTTTCGATCCGGATGTCCTGCGCGGACGATGTAAAGGAAACGTTGCGTCCGTTCGCCGAGGCGGTTGCGGGGTTCATGATAATCGTCAGCGCGCCGCCGAGTCCGGCGGCGGTTGCCTGTCCCTCGGCCTTGAGGGTCAGCCCCTCGATGCGGGCAAGCGTTGTTTCGTCGATGTCAAGCTGGAGCGTGACGTCGCTTACCAGCAGTTGTTTGAGGTCGACGGCCAGGGGGATAGGCGGTACGCCCGTGGCGGGAGTTTTTTTGGGGGCGGCGGGTTGCGGTTTGCCGGCGCGCTCCAGGAGCGGTTGGAAATTCCAGACACCGTTGCGGGAGATGAGCGTCGCCTCCGGCTTGTGGACGGACAGTTCATTGATGATGAAATTGCCCTGTGCCAGTTGGGTCAGGTCATAATCCAGAACCAGCGATTGAACGCGCAGAATGGGTTGCCGTCCGCCCAGAACCAGTTGCCGGACCTGGATGCCGCGGAACAGGCTGAAATCGACACTGCCGATGGTGACGGGGATTTTCAGGGTTTGCGAAAGCTGTTGTTGCGCGAAAGCCCGCAGGGTTTCGCGGGGAAAATAATATTCGACGACCACGCTGGCTCCGGCGAGCAGAAGAAGGAAGATCGTCAGCAGGGACAGAACGAGCTTGATAAACCGCACCGCAAGTGGCCTGCGTTTGGGCGCGGGCGTTGAGACTGCCGGCTTGGCGTCCGGCGGCTTTTCTTGTGGGTCCCGGTCGGGCGGAGTTTGTGGGGTGTCTTTCGCGTCCATGGAAATTCGCGGCGTTCAGCTTAAATGGCTTTCGAGAAACCCTGCGACGGCCGAGGCAATGTCGCGGACAAAGCCGATATCGAGCGTGTCCAGGGTGTCCGTGGCGGCGTGGTAGTGGGGATTGCGGAAAAACGCCGTGTCGGTGATCATGACCGCCTGATGGTTGTTGTCCCAGAAAGGGGAATGGTCGCTCAGCCGCACTTCCTCGAAGGCGTCTCCCCGTCCGGGAAGGATGAGATATTCGACGGGCAACCGCGGCACGGTTTGCCGCATTGCCTTCACCAGCGACAGGGTCAGGTCCTGCGACGGCTCGTTGCCCACCACGGCGATAAAATCTCCGGTGTCCGGGTAGCGGGAGGCGTCCACATAGGGCGGATAGCGTTGCGAGCCGGGTTGCGGGTTGCGAAAGCCGAGCATTTCCAGAGCGATCATGCCGCGCACGGGGACGTTCTGTTGGCGCAATTGTTCAACAAACAGGTTGCTACCCACGAAACCGTGTTCCTCCAGAGTAAAACCGGCGAACATCAAGGAAGCGTTCAGCGGGACGGGTTCCAGGTACCGGGCGATTTCCAGAAGCGCCGCCACGGCGGCGGCATTGTCGTCGGCGCCGGGCGATCCCTCCACGGTGTCGTAATGGGCGCCCAGCACAAATATCTCATCGGCTTTTGCCGCGCCTTTCTTGAGGCCGAGGATGTTGTGATATGGGGCGCCCTCGAACCGCACTTCCTGCTCGCGTGTGTCCAAACGGGCTTCCCGGAAGCGTTGCAGAATGTATTGTCCCGCCGCATGAAGGCGTTGCGGGGAGGTGAAGGGATTGCGCTCGCCGACGAGGGCTTGCAGGTGCTTTGAAAGCCTGTTCACGGAGGGTCGGAGCATGGTGGACTCTTGCGCGGATTTCGCCGCCCGACGGGTTGTGGAGTGGAAGAACAGATTATAAATCCTAATGTTGCGGCGCGTCAAAAAAATGTTTACTTTTGCATGGTAACGTCATAACATAACGTTCATGATTAAGGTCCAATGCTATTCCGGAAGCAAGGTAAACGAGAGGCCGATATCCTTCAGCCTGCATCAGCACGCCTACCAGGTGCGCGAAATCATCGACCGCTGGTACGGTGAAAATTCCGTGCATTTCAAGGTGAAGGCGGATGACGGCAACATTTACCTGCTAAAATATGACGGCTGGCAGGATCAGTGGGACCTTGTTTTCTATCAGAATCCGCGGAAGCTGAAAATTTTGTTGCCGCAAAGCTCGAGATTCAGCGTGAACGCCCCGTCGCGCCGCGGGAAGTTCGATGCCGAACAATCCACCGCCTTGAATTGACAGGGTGCTGAAAAAGTCAATTTACTCGTCATGCTGAGTTTGTCGAAGCATCTGGCCTCTTACAATAAACCAACGGTTAGAGATTCTTCGACAGGCTCAGAATGACATTTTTGAGACTTTTTCAGCGCCCTGTTGATTGTCCCGGCATGTCCGGTTCGCTCCAGACGTCCGCCGGGGAAGACGGGGTCCCTTACAACTTCAATCTATCCGCATATCCGGGAAATGACCTTTTCGTCCTCCACAAATCTGACGGACCGTGACCTTCGGGAGTTTACCGGGCGGCGGTTGAAAATGGTTGAGGAGCAGTTGGTCAACCGCGGCATCAGGGATTTGCGCGTGCTGGAAGCGATGAGCCGCGTGCCGCGCCATCTGTTTGTGGCGGCCGCCCTGCGGCATAACGCCCATGGGGACCACCCTCTGCCCATCGGCGAGGAGCAAACGATCTCCCAGCCCTACACGGTGGGCTTGATGACAGAGGCGTTGCGGCTCTCGGAGACGAACCGGGTTCTGGAAATCGGCACGGGCTCCGGCTATCAGACGGCGATTCTGGCCGAGCTGGCCGAACAGGTGTTCACCATCGAGCGCATTCGCTCGCTGGGTCTTGAGGCGCAACAATGCCTGCACCGCCTCGGCTATGCGAACGTGGTTTTTAAAATATTCGACGGCACCTACGGATGGCGGGACCAGTTCCCATATGATGCCATTCTCATCACCGCCGGGGTGCCGGAAATTCCGAAGCCCCTGGTCGAGCAACTGAAGGACGGCGGGCGGCTGGTGGCGCCGGTGGGCGACGACCCCGAACGGCAACAACTGATCCTGCTCAGTAAAAACGGAACGCGGACGACGAGCCGGGTTATCGGCGATTGCAAATTTGTCCGCCTGATCGGCAAATACGGCTGGCCGGAAACGCCGGCGTAGGCAACCGGAGCCGTTTCCCAACATCAACTTTGGAGATGACAGCGTGTTTTCCCGAATCATCAACCGCGGCAGTTTTACGCTGAGTTCCGGCGTCAAGTCCCGTTACAGCTACGATTATGCGTCCTTGTCGGACGCCATGAACCAGGCCTACTGCCAGCTGTTGCATTACAAGCTGGAAAGCTGGCAGTCCCGGCACGGCAAGTTCAACGTCGTGGTGGGCATCGAAACGCAGGGCATTCGCATCGGCTACGAGCTTTCGCGGCTGATGTCCTTGCCGTTTATCATCATGCCCAAGCGGCGCATTGATTTTGCGCAACTGGAGTTTCCGATTTTTCCGCCGTCCACTCACTGGTTGATCGTCGATGACATCGCCACCACGGGGTCGTCCTTCATACGCGCCGTCAATTACCTGGAAATCGAGGAGAACCCCGAGACCATCACGTTCGCCAGCATGATCAAGCGAAACCCGGACAACCTCGATTACTCCGCCGTGCACGGCGACCCGAACAAGGAACAGTTCCAGGTTCGGGACGAACGCTTCGATTTTATCGACCAACGCCTGGTATCCCTCTACACCGAACCGGAATAAAGTTTCGTGCAACGATTTATTTAGAAGAGCGTTTCGCCGCCTGCTTTTCATCCCGCCAGCCTGATTTTTTCCTTCAATCCCCCCGTGAATTTAAGAAGTTTAATAGATTGAATTTTATGCCCTTACTTGCCAATCGGAAATTTCTTACAATTAGCTGTTGACAAACTACAAGCGTTGCTTTAGTATTCGCCGGAATC
>JBHHYO010000102.1:0-8488 GCA_046757665.1 Nitrospinales bacterium | reverse complement strand
GATGGGGAAATCATCCCTGGCTTCTGATCTCCAATATCTTCAAAATTCCCGTCGGGACTTACAGCGCCACCCTTTGGCTGAAAACCCCGGCGGGCGAGGCGGTTCTTTATGATGGGTTTCGTTTTTTTATTATCGAGGAACCCTGACCGTTCAATGCAGTTGTGTGATCACGTTTTTCACCTGGGTGTACAGTTCCAGGGCGTGCATTCCCATTTCCCGTCCGAAGCCGCTTTGTTTGTACCCGCCGAAGGGCGCCGCGGCGTCGAATATGTTGTGCGAATTAATCCATACCGTTCCGGCTTTCAGGCCGGCGGCGGTTTTGTTGGCTTTGTTGATGTCCCTCGTCCAGACGCTGGCCGCCAGGCCGTATGGGGTATCGTTGCCCTTGGCAATGGCTTCCTCCACGTCGTCGAAAGGTGTGGCGACGATCACCGGCCCGAAGATTTCTTCCCGGACGATTTTCATTTCCGGTTTGATGTTCTCGAATACAGTGGGCTCGACGTAACAGCCGTTTTCCATCGCTCCGCCCGGAGAGCCGCCGCCGATGCGCACCTTCGCGCCTTCATCCTGGCCGGACTTGATGTAATTCAAAACGCGGCTTTGTTGCTCCCTGGAAACGAGGGGGCCCATATCCGTGTCGGCGGCCATGCCGGGGCCGACTTTTATTTTCCTGGCCTGGTCGGCGACGCGCTCGACCAGCTCGGTATAAACCTTGCGGTGCACCAGCAGTTTGGAACCGGCACAACAACATTGACCCTGGTTGAAGAAGATGGCGCTGGAAACACCCGGCGCGGCGATATCGAGATCGGCATCGGCAAATACGATGCTGGGGGATTTGCCGCCCAGTTCCAGAGACACCTTTTTCAAGTTGCCGGCGGAGGCCCTGACGATCTCATGTCCCACCTCCGTACTGCCGGTGAAGGCGACCTTATCGACGTCCCCGTGTTCGGCCAGCGCCGCGCCGGCGTCGCCGAATCCGCTGACGATGTTGACGACGCCGTCGGGGAATCCGGCTTCTCCAATCAGGTCGCCCAGCCGCAGGGCGGACAGCGGCGTTTGTTCCGCCGGTTTCAACACCACGCAACACCCTGCGGCGAGAGCGGCGCCGAGTTTCCACGCCGCCATGAGCAGAGGAAAATTCCAGGGAATAATTTGTCCGACCACCCCGACCGGCTCCCGCAAGGTGTAATCAAGGAAAGAAGCTCCCGGCATGTAGGGGACGCTGATGTCGATGGTTTCGCCGTGAATTTTGGTGGCCCATCCGGCGTAGTAGCGAAAATGATCGACCGTCAGCGGAATGTCCGCGGCGCGGGCGATGGCCAGGGGTTTGCCGTTGTCCAGGGTTTCCAGCTGGGCGAACTCCTCCGCGTGCGCTTCGATCAGGTCGGCGAGTTTCCAGATCATCTTGCCGCGCTCGGAGGGCGTGAGTTTTCTCCAGGGACCGCCTTCAAACGCCTGGCGGGCCGCCTTCACCGCCCGGTCGATGTCTTCCCTGCCGCCTTTCGGCGCACGGGCCAGGACGGCGTTGCTGGACGGATCGAACACCTCAAAGGTTTCCCCGCCGGCGGCATCCACTCTTTGACCGCCGATCAGCATTTTTTGCGGCGTTTGTAAAAATCCCCGCACTTCGGAAATAGGCTCCGGAACCGTCAATGTGCTCATTGTTCTTCCTCCCGCTTTGCCGTTTTAATTATTTTTTAACAGTCTGATTGATGGTAGGGTGTTGATGAAATCCACTTAAAGGATACCAAACTCAAATCGTTAATCAAAATCGAATGCGCGGGGAGGTTATCCCTTGCAGGGAAAGTGGAAAATCGTTTTTGCCTTGGGAGTTTTTTTGCTTGCCGGTTGCGGCTCGCCCGGGCGGGAGGCGGAACTCGGGAAAACGGTTCATTACTACCAGTTCTCCCTGCCGCGGGCCGATGCGGCGTTTTCCCGCCTGGTTGAACTGTTTAACCGGCAGTATCCGGATATAACGATTCGGGTTCATACCCTGCCGCAAACCACCGACGATCAGCATCAGTTTTACCTCACCCATCTTCGCGCCGGGGCGGGTAGCCGCATAGACGTTTTTGCGATTGACGTCATCTGGCTGGCTGAATTTGCCCGGGCGGAAATTCTGATGCCGCTCGACCCGGAGTTTGCGCCGGACGAATGGCGGCGGTTTTTTCCGTCCGCCGTCCGCGCCGCGACTTATGGCGGCGAACGATTTGCTGTTCCCTTCTTCGTTGACGGCGGCGTGCTTTATTCGCGCCGGGACCTTTTGGAAAAATACGGATACCGTTCTCCACCAGCGACGTATGGGGAATTGATCCGCATCGCCCGATCCATTTTGGAAAAAGAAAACGACCCGGCATTGCACGGTTTTGTCTGGCAGGGCAGGCAGTACGAAGGTTTGGTCTGCGATTTTATCGAGTTTTTACCGGCGTCGGCGGAACCGCTTTTGGCCCGCCGGGACGGCGCCTTGAATTTCGATCAACCGGCGGTCCGCGACACCCTCCAATTTATGCGGGACCTGGTCGTCAAGCACCGGATCACGCCGGCCTCGGTGTTTGCCATGGCGGAAGAGGAAAGCCGGCATGTCTTCCACAACGGCAAGGCAATCTTCATGAGAAACTGGCCTTATGCCTGGCGGCTGGCGCAGGCGGAGGGGTCGCCCGTCGCCGGGAAGATTCAGGTTTCTCCCTTGCCCGCCCGGGTGGAGGGACAGGAAAGCCGAAGCGCCCTTGGCGGATTTTTACTGGGAATCAATCGCCGCACGCCCAATCCCGATGCCGCCATCGCCTGGGCGCGCTTTTTAGTGAGCGATGCCGCGCAGGAGATCATCCGCGACCAACTGGGTTTGACGCCCGCCAAAAGACATCTTGTGTCCCGGCTGGGAAACGCGGATTTGAGCGCCATCATGGAGCGCACCGTGCCCCGGCCGGTAACCCCCGTGTACAATGCCGTTTCGCAATCCATGCAGGCCTACATCAGCGGCGCCCTGGCCGGGGTGTATTCCATTGACCGGAGCGTGCGGCTGGCGGAGAACGATGCGCGCCGGATTTTGAGGGTCATGAATTTTGAAACCGACCGTTAAAGACCGTTTGATTTTTTTCGGCCCGCTTTTGGTCCTGCCCGGCCTGCTTGTCGCCTGGCCGCTGTTAGAGGTGGCCGGGCTGAGTTTCCGCAACCGGGTCGTTTTGTTCGGTATCGACCGTTGGGCGGGGTTGGAGAATTTCGCGTATTTGCTGGGCGAGGATTTGCGGTTTGCCCGGGCGTTGGGCAACACGCTTTATTTTACCGGCCTGTCGGTGGGGCTGGAGTTTGTCCTGGGGCTGGCATTCGCCCTGTACCTGCGGTTTGGCCGGACGGGGTTTTGGCTCAAGGTGGTTTTGCTCTTGCCGTGGGCCATTCCCAACGTGGTCAGCGCCCGGTTGTGGCAATGGATGTTCGACGCGGAGTCCGGCATCGTCAATTACGCTCTTTATGCGATGGGAGTTATCGACACGCCGGTCGCCTGGCTGTCCACCCCGGCGTTGGCGATCCATTCGGCCATTCTTGCCGATGTGTGGAAGACGACGCCGTTCATGGCCCTTTTGTTGTACGCCGGGTTGCAACGGGTTCCGGAAAACCTGATTCGCGCCGCCCGCGTCGATCGAACGCCGCCCATGCGGTTTTTGTTCCGGATACTTCTGCCCCAGCTTCGTCCGGTAGTGATGACGGCGTTGATTCTCCGGTTGCTGGATGCGTTTCGGGTGTTTGACCTGATTTATGTCATGACCGGCGGCGGCCCGGCCAATGGCACGGAAACGCTTTCCATCTATGCTTACCGGACCATGTTTCAATCATTGCAATTCGGTTATGGGTCGGCCATCGCGGTCATACAGGTGTTTGTTATGCTCGTGCTGGCGGGATCGGTTGTTCGTGCCTTGAAACGCAAACGGTCGAGAGCATGAAAAAGTTGATCAATCTGTTTTTTGTTGCCGTGCTGGTGTTTTGGAATCTTGCTCCATTCCTTTGGCAATGGGTCACGTCGTTAAAAGACCCGGCCCGGGTTTCCCGTCTGCCGCCGGTTTGGCCTTCGCCCGTCGATTTCAAAAATTATCAGGCGGTGTTGAGCAACGAACCGTTCATGCACGTCATCGGCAACAGCCTGGTGGTTTCACTGGGCGCGACGCTGGTTTCCCTGGCGGTCGGTTCCCTGGGCGCCTTCGGCGTTTGCCGGTTGTTGAAAAGGGGCGGGGAGGGGGTTCTGCTGGCCCTGCTGGTGGTTTTTATGATCCCGCCGGTGGCCGTCGTCACCCCTTTTTTTGAATTGCTCGGCGCCCTGAATTTGCGGAATAGCCTGTCCGGATTGATCCTGGTGTATTCGGTTTTTACGGTGCCGCTGACTGTTTGGGTGATGCACCAGGTGTTTGATGATCTGCCCGGTTCCCTTTACCATGCCGCCCGGGTGGATGGGTGCGGCCATTGGCGGATGTTTTGGCGAGTTTATCTTCCCGCCGGAAGAACGGGACTGGTCAGCGCCGGGTTGTTGAACCTGATCTTTTGCTGGAACGAGCTTTTGTTTGCTCTGACGTTCACGTCCACGTGGCAGGCGCGGACCGTGCCCGTGGGGATTTCGTTGTTTTCCGGCCAGTTCGTTTATCCCTGGGGAGAAATATCCGCCGCCGGCGCTATTGTGACGTTCCCCATCCTGGTGATTGTTTTGTTGGGCAACAATTATCTGGTGCGCGGCCTGGTCGGCGGCGCCAAGGGGTGAGCCGTGAGTTATATTGAACTGAAACGGATTTGCAAAAATTACGACGGACATGAAGTCTTGTCCGGCATGGACCTTGCGGTGGCGGAAGGCGAGTTCCTGGTAATTCTGGGAGCGAGCGGCGGCGGGAAAACCACGTTGTTGAACCTGATCGCCGGCCTGCTGTCACCCGCTTCGGGGCAAGTCCTTTTTGCCGGAAAAGACGTGACCGGCGCCGGCGTCGCCGAGCGCAACGTCGCTTACGTGTTTCAGGATTACGCCCTTTATCCCCACATGACCGTCGCCGGGAACCTGCGTTTCCCGTTGCAGAATTTTCGACTGCCGCGGGCGGAAATCGAAACCAGGGTCCGGGATGCCCTGGAAATGTTGAAATTGGTTTCGGTAAAGGATCGCTATCCGGCGCGGTTGTCCGGAGGCCAGAAACAACGGGTGGCCATCGGCCGCGCTCTGGTGCGCGACCCCTTTGTGTTCTTGTTCGACGAACCCCTCAGCAGTCTCGACCAGCAGTTGCGCGAGCATTTGAGAGTCGAACTCAAGCAACTTCACCGGCAGATCGGCAAGACTTTTATTTATGTGACGCACGACCAGACCTCGGCCATGATTCTGGGAGACCGCATTGCGTTCTTGAGTGATAAAAAGATACAGCAAGTCGCGCCGCCGGAGGAACTTTACCGGAAGCCCGGAAACGTGACCGTGGCCAGGTTCCTGGGGTTTCCGTCGATCAATATTTTGTCCCGTGAGGATTTCCGAAGCCTGACGCAGAGCGAAGCGCCGGAGGCGGCAGTGCAAATCGGCATTCGTCCCGAGCATCTGCATATCGCGGGCAATGACGAGGGACGGTTTGAAATTGAATGGTTGCAGGAAGTCGGTTACGCCCGCTATGCTAACTTTAAATTTGGCGGCCAATCCCTTTGCGGCAAGTGCGACGGACGGGATGTTGAGGCGGGCCGGAAAATCCAGGTTGCCATTGACAAAAAGAGCACGCTGTTTTTCGATGCAAGCGGCAACCGGATCCCATTTAACGAAACGTAGAACAGGGTGGCGATGAGTGGAGTAAAAAGAAAACCGATCCTGGTTCTTGGAGAAGTGTTGTTCGATATTTTCCCCGGTGAGCGGTGCCTGGGAGGGGCGCCGTTCAACTTTGCTTTTCATCTGCATTGCCTGGGTGCGCCCGTGATTTTTGTCAGCCGGGTGGGAGAGGATGAACTGGGAAAGAGTATTCTGGATTTCGCCCGGCGGTATGATTTTCCCATTGAGGGGATTCAGCTCGACAGCCAACATGCCACGGGCGAGGTGAAAGTTTCCCTCGACTCGCGGGGCAGTCCAAAATTCGAGATTCTGACGGACCGGGCTTACGATTACATCGAATGCGATTCTTTGTTGAAAGGACTGAACACTCCGCCGCTGGTTTATTTCGGCACCCTGGCGCAGAGAAATACCGTTTCGCGCCGGACCATCCGGGCAACCCTGGAATCGTTTTCCGGGCGTTCGACCCTGTTTCTGGACTTGAATTTGCGCGCGCCCTTTTACACTCGCGGTATCATTGAGTCTTCCCTGGAACTTTGCGATGTGTTGAAGGTCAGCGGAGAGGAGCTGGATGAATTGCGGCGGATTTTGGAGTTGCCGGGGAGCGGCGGCCCGCGGGCGGTGGTCGGCCATTTGCAGAAAACCTATCAAATCGACCGAGTGTGCGTGACCCGGGGCGAGGCCGGTAGCGAGTGGTATCGGGCGGGAACCCCCGGTCCCGTTGCGCAACGGGCTCATTCACCGAAATCCGTTCGGGATACCGTGGGCGCCGGGGACGCCTTTTCCGCCATGCTGGCGTTTGGCTTGTTGCGGAACTGTCCGGACTCCTTGACCCTGGAAAGGGCATCGCTTTTTGCATCTAAAATTTGTACTATAAAAGGGGCGCTACCCAAAGATAAGGAATTTTATACTCTATTCGGTGTCGAAGATGGCTGAACCAAAAAAAGGTTTTTACATTTTACTGTTCAGCATCCACGGACTTGTCCGATCCCACGACTTTGAAATGGGCCGGGACGCCGATACCGGCGGACAAGTGAAATATGTCGTGGAGCTGGCGCGGAACCTGGCGCGTCGGCCCGAAGTGGCGCAGGTGGACCTGTTCACGCGCATGATCCGCGACAAAAATATGTCGCCGGATTATTCCCGTGAGATCGAAGCCATATCCGACCGCGCCCGCATCGTCAGGATACCCTGCGGCGGCGGTCGATACATTCGCAAGGAATCCCTATGGCCCCATCTCGACGAATTCGTCGACAAGACGCTGAAGTTTTTAAAAAAACAAGAACTGGAACCGCACGTCGTTCATGGGCACTACGCCGATGGCGGGTATGTGGGTATGAACCTGGCTACGCTGTTTGGCATTCCGTTTATTTTCACCGGCCATTCCCTGGGGTTGAGCAAACAACGGAAACTTGCGGAAGACGGTTTGTCCCTGGAGGACATTAACAAAAAATTCAATATGCGGCACAGGATCGAGGTCGAGGAGAAAATGTTGAGCTTCGCCGACCTGGTGATCACCAGCACCGAACAGGAAATCGAAAAACAATACGGCCTTTACAAAAACCGTTGCCTGCCCAGGTACATCGTCAATCCTCCCGGCCTGGAACTCGACCGTTTTTATCCCTACTACCAGGACGAGATCGGGAAGATCAAGGAAGAGATCGACAAGCAGGCCATGGTGACGATGCAGAACGAGCTGAACCGGTTTTTCCTGGCGAGGGACAAGCCGTTGATCCTGGCCATGAGCCGTCCGGACAAGCGAAAGAACGTGTCGGCATTGATTCAGGCCTACGGCGAGAGCAAGGATCTTCAGGCTATGGCCAACCTGGCGATATTGCTGGGAATCCGCAAGGACATTCAGGAGATGGAGGAAAATGAACGGTCCGTTTTGACGGAGACGCTGTTGCTCATGGACAAGTACGATCTTTACGGCAAAATGGCGATTCCGAAAAAGCATGACTTCACTCACGAGGTTCCGGAGTTGTATCGAATCGCCGCCTCGCACCGGGGCGTCTTCGTCAACCCCGCCCTCATCGAACCTTTCGGCATCACCTTGCTGGAGGCCGCGGCTTGCGGTGTACCCATCGTCGCCACGGACGACGGCGGGCCCGTGGACATCATTAAAAATTGCGACAACGGGATTTTGGTTGACGTTTTCAAGCCGGAAAATATTGCCCTGGCCATAAAACAAATACTCGTCGACGAGGAATTGTGGCAAAAATTTTCGATGAACGGCATCAACAACGTCCGGCGGCATTATTCCTGGGACGCGCATCTGGACCGCTATCTTTTGGAAATCAAAAAACTCGGGCAGGCGTCGGTCAAGAGCACCGTGGCCCTGGGAATGGACAGCCCCATCGCCAAGCGGCTCATTAAGCTGGACAAGATACTGGTTTCCGACATCGACAACACACTCACCGGCGATCCGGAGGCGCTCCAGGAGTTTTTGCGCCTGCTGGAGCGGTATCGTGGAACGATGGGGTTTGGTTTGGCCACCGGCAGGCCCATCGATTCCGCTATGGAATTTTTAGTTCAAAACGGCATTCCGGATCCCGACATCCTGATCTCTTCCGTAGGCACGGAAATCTATTATGCCGGAAAAGCCATTCAGGATTTAGGATGGGCCGCGCATATCCGGCAAAAATGGGATAGGAGAAAAATTGTCTCGCTGTTGGCCGAGTTGCCGTTTTTAAAGCCGCAGGAAGTTGACTTCGTAAGGGA
>JBHHYO010000101.1:0-8538 GCA_046757665.1 Nitrospinales bacterium | reverse complement strand
TAAATGATAATCAATTAAATCCACATCGAACGCATCACCGTCAACATGCCGGATTTGGGGGCGGGCAACCGCCCGCGGGAAGTGGGCTGAGCTTTCACCTGAAACCAACGCCGGAAAGCGCAATCGGCGGGCAACGGTCACCCTTCGACAGGCTCAAGGGTGACAACCTTATGCTCTTCACAGGACTTTTTCGGCGCCCTGCTGACTATCATTTGGAGCCGCCCTACGGGTTTTTTGTCGGGCACTGCTTCTCCAGGGCCTGAATGTTTTCCAGCGACAGGCTGTTGAAAGTGACTTTCGCCAAGCAATCATCAACATTTAAATAGACGGCCCCCTTATGGTCGACCTGGAACACCTTGTCATTTGCAGAATGCCTTGCCTGCGCGGTAAACTCGTATTGTTGACCTTTCAGAATGGTAACTTCAATTTCATCAAACCTGTGACCCGCGATGCGTTTCCAGACGTCCTGGGAACAGTCTTCGCCGCGGCCCTCGCCGCTCCAGTAAACCGTACAGCCGAAAAACAACTTGTCCAGGGCGGAAATGAGCAGTGCGTATTGTTTCGTTGTTTCATTTTTCCTGGCCACATCGAGGGATACTTGAGTCAATTTGACCAGGCCGGCCAGAAATAACGCCGCGATCAGGAAGGTTTGGATTTTTTTCCCAGACCTTTTTTTGGACGCGGGTGGCGGCTTTTTGTGAACCACTTTCTTTTGCGTGACTTTCTTTTTCGCAACTTTCTTTGTTGCGACTTTCTTTTTACGGACTTGTTTTTCCGTTTTTGGTTTCGCCTCGCCGCCGTGTCCTGATGTTTTGCTCATGGAAAGTATCGATTACTGGGTCAAGAGGGAAATGTCTTAAACGAAGTTGAAATTACAACATGACCTCGCCCGCGTTTTAATGGTTTTGCCAAGCAACCCGGTTCAAACGCAAGCAGGAACGTCCCTTTTTGGAGGGGCCATGCCATGAGGAAGGTTATCAAAAAGATTAAAAGAAGCAACTGGAAAGAACGGTTGGCGGCTTATGAAAGGAGACCTTTGCATAAGTGTACTTGCTTGATTGTCATTGCGAGGCGACAGCCGAAGCAATCCAGAAAGGACCCATTCCCATCGGGCGTGGCCCGACTGGATCGCCACGCCGCCGGTGGCGGCTCGCGATGACACTGGCGGGCGGGCATACGCCCGCGGAAAGCAGAGGGGAAACCGGGAGGAGATTCTGTCCAGACTACTTGGACTAAGAACAAATTTGCTTTTATATTTCCGGGATGGCCAATCCCTTGCAAATTTTCTTGGCGAGACGGTTGGGGATTTCCACGTGCCGGGGTATCGTTTCTATCCGGCCCGTCAGGGGATTGATCCATAAAGAATGCGAACCACCCTCTCTTTTCAGGTGGCAACCGTGTTTCCGCAAATGTTTGAGAAGTTGTTGCCGTTTCACTTGAGGGTGATGGTGTCACGAATCGCGTCCTTGGGAACGCCGCGCAAGGCATCCTCCCGCCGGTCCTGGAGAATCAATGAAATCGCCTCCGCGAGGTTTTCCCGGCACTCCTCAACCGTTTGCCCCTGTCCGTTGGCGCCTGGCATTTCGGGGCAGTAAGCGAAATACCAGGGACCTTCTTTCTCGATTATGGCGGTGAACTCGTTGTGCATGATGTTTGCCCCGGATGAGTGGATTGTTTTATCTCAGTCTATCAAAACCAGCCGCCGCGGTCGAGGGTGCAAAACTGAAATTTGGACGATAAAGACGGCACCTACCCCCATGCTCTCTCCAACCCAGCGTATTCAGGGGCGTTGCGCGGACGTATACCTGCCTTTTGCGCTATATGTAAGGGCAGTTGGCGGTTGGCGGAAAGTCGGAAACGGGCAACGGTCACGCTTCGGCAGAGCCTGCCCTGAGCTTGTCGAAGGGGGCTCAGCGTGACAGGGGGTCGGAAAAACGGAGACGGGAGGTGGGCTGAGCTTTTCTCCTGAAACCAGCGCCGGAAAGCGCGATTTTGGCATAAAACTTGCTGTTTAAGCGGTAAGTTTCGCGTGTGTCGTGAAAATTGACTCTGCAACCTTGTCCCTGGAGAAAAGGCAGACCATGGATTTTTTAACTGCAATGAAACTCAGCTCTTCCGGCTTATCCGTCCAGCGCAAGCGCATGGAAACCATCGCCAGCAACATGGCCAACGCGGAGACCACCCGCACGCCCGAAGGCGGCCCCTACAGGAGAAAGGACGTGGTGGTCACGGCTCTGCCGCTGGAAGACCAATTCGGCATGCACCTGAACCAGGAGCTGGAGGATCAATTGAAACAGGTTCTGGTGACGGACATCATCGAGGACCAGGACGAGCCGCGGCTGGTGTTTAATCCCGGCCATCCGGACGCCAACGCCCTCGGTTACGTGGCCATGCCCAACATCAACCTGATGAGCGAAATGGTCAATATGATGACGGCGACCCGCTCCTACGAAGCCAACGTCACGGCGATCAACGCAACCAAGCTCATGGCTCAGCGCGCCATCGATCTCGGAAGATAAACCGGGGTCGGCCGCTGTCGGCAATCCGACCCATCAATACTCGGACCAATAGATCATGGAATCCCTCACTGCTTTTTTCAAGGATCTTCTCGACCGGTACCAGGAGTTTTCTCCAGGCAAGAAAGTCGCTCTACTGGGCCTGGCGGCCGGTGGCGCGGCGTCGTTGTTGGTTATGTCTCTTTGGGTTCAGGCGCCGGACTTCCAGCTTCTTTATGCGCAACTGAGCGAGCAGGACGCCGCCGCCATCGTCGAGGAATTGAAAACCCGAAACATCCCCTATGAATTGAGCGGCGGCGGCACGATCGTCCGCGTCCCCGCGAACAAGGTCCATGAAACCCGGCTCCAGTTGGCCTCTCAGGGCTTGCCCGAGGGCGGTGAGGTGGGGTTGGAAATTTTTGAAAAGACCACTCTGGGTATGACCGATTTCGTGCAAAAACTCAATTTCCAGCGCGCCTTGCAGGGAGAATTGGCCCACACCATCAAATCCCTGGACGTGGTGGACCAGGCGAGGGTGCATCTGGTCATCCCCGAGGAAAGCGTGTTTCTGAGGGAAAAACCCCAGGGCAAGGCTTCCGTCACCCTGAAGATTCATGCGGGCCGGCAACTCAGCGAAGGCCAAATCCAGGGAATCGCCCATCTGGTTTCCAGCAGTGTCAAGGGCATTCCGCCGCAAAACGTCACCGTCGTGGATATTAAAGGCAACATTCTTTCCGGCGCCAAGGGGGCGTCCGGGGACGCCATGATCACGGCGAGCAATTTCAAATTCAAGCGGCGGTTGGAGTCCCAGCTGGAACACAGCATCGAAAAGATGCTGGAGGACGCGCTGGGCAAGGGCAAGGTGATCGCCCGGGTTTCGGCGGACTTGAATTTCGACAAGGTCAAGCGGACGGAGGAAATCTACGACCCGGATTCCCAGGTGGTTCGCAGTGAGCAACGTGCCAGCGAGTCCACGGTGGGCGCGGTTCCGCCGGGCGGGGTTCCCGGAGTTCAGTCGCTTCTGCCGACCGGGCAGACCGGCGGCGGCGGTCCCGGATCCGCCGCGAAACGCAACAAGGAAAAACAAACGTTCAATTATGAAATCAACAAGGTGATCCACCACGTCAGCAAACCCACCGGGACGATCCGGAAGTTGTCGGTGGCGGTGCTGGTGGACGGCACCGTGGACGATGCCGGCCAATTCACGCCCCGTAGCGCGGAGGAAATCGCGCGGTTTGAAGACATCGTCAAATCCGCGGTAGGATTTGACGAGGCGCGCGGCGACCGGGTCAAGGTGGAAGCCGTGCAATTCGACCGCTCCGCCCAGCTTGAACAGGAACAAAAACTGCTTCAGGAAAGCCGTATCGAGCTGGGCTTCCAGGTTGCAAAATACGTTCTGGGTGCTATATTTATATTGTTGTTCTTTACACGTGTCATCCGCCCGCTGGTCAACTTCATGACCACCAGCGTCGAGGTGGTTCCCGAAGGACCGCCGGCACTGACCGCCACGGAAGAAGCCCTGGAAGCCGAAAGACAGCGGCTGAGCGAACTGGGGCCGAAAACTCAGGAAATTCGTGAAGAGGTCGGTGAATTCGTGGAAACGGATCCGCAATATGCGGCAAGTATTGTCCGCAAATGGTTACGGGAAAAACGCCCCGGGAACGAGTAACCCGCAGGAGAGCACATCATGGCACAAGAGTACACCGGACCTGAAAAAGCCGCCATTTTCCTGATGTCGATCGGCGAGGAAAATGCGGCGAAAATCTTCGAGTTCATGGGCGAACGCGAAATTCAGACCCTCGGCAACCATATGTCCGCGCTGGCGGACGTGGATATCGAAACCATGGAATCGGTGCGCAAGGAATTTTATGATGCCGTGCAGTCCGGCACCGGCGGACTGGGAATCGCCGGAACGGAATTTTTGAAATCGACCTTGATGAAAGCCCTGGACCCGGCGAAGGCGTCGGAAATTTTAAACAACGTCTCCGCGTCCTCGGACGCGCTGGAAGGCGGACTCGAAACCGTCCGCATGTTGGACCCCAAAACCATCGCCAATTTTTTGATAAACGAACATCCGCAGACCGCGGCCATCATCATGGCGCACCTGGACCCGGCGGTGGCCAGCGCGGTGATCAAGGAACTGCCCGAAGAGAGCCGCACGGAAATCGTCCATCGCCTGGCCACGCTGGAGCGTGTGTCGCCGCTGGTCATCCGGGAACTCGATGAAGCCCTGCAAGCAGAGTTGCGCGCTTCCACCGCGGTTTCCGGAAACAAGATGGGAGGAGTGGCCAATGCCGCCCAGGTCATCGGTTCTCTCGACCGCGCCACCGAAACCTCCATCCTCACCGAGCTGGACGAGGTGGACCCGGATTTGGCCAACGAAATCCGTAGCCTGAGATTCACGTTCGAGGACCTTGTTAAAATCGACGACCAGGGATTGCAGTTGGTTTTGAAAGACGTCGCGCAGGAGGAGTTAAGCATCGCCATGAAAACCGCCAGCGATCCCCTGAAAGAAAAAATCTTCAGCAACGTATCCGAGCGTGTTGCCATCATGCTGAAAGAAGATATGGAATCCATGGGGCCCACCAAGATCAGCGAAGTGGAGAAAGCCCAGAAGAAAGTCGTGGACATCTGCAGACGGCTGGAGGAAGAAGGCAAACTGATCATCGGCGGCGGCGCGGAGGATCAATATGTCTGATGCCGCGCCGCGAGCCTTCAAGCGCATTTACTCCTCTTCCGACATCCCGCCCGGACAGGCGCCTTCCTCCCGGACGCAAATCCGGAAATTCAGCCTGATCGAAAAGGTCGATCCCGAACAAACCGGACAAACAAGTTTTACCTACGATTCCGAAAAAGCCCGGAACTTTGACGAAACCAACGTCAAAAGAGCGCGCGAGGGAGCCTCGGAGATTCTTCGCGACGCCATCAACAAGGCCAAGACCAAGGCCGCGCAGATCCGGGAAGAAGCCAGCAAACTGGGGTACGACGAGGGGTTCAAGGAGGGCTTTTCGACAGGCGAAAAACAGGCCCGCGAGGAGTTTGCCCCCCTGTTGCAAACCATTCACGAACTGATCGAACAACTGTCCCGGTTCCGCAGTCAAATGTACCCGAAGGTGGAAAGGGAAATGGTTGAAATGGTGGTCGCCCTGGCGCAAAAAGTGATCCACCATGAACTGACGGTCCGCGAGGACAGCATCCAGGATATGATCCTGCTGGGGATGCAATCGGTTCTTGACAAGGAATCCATGGTGATCAAGCTCAACCCTGCCGACAAGGGTTATGCGGAGAGTTTTCGTCCGGAACTGCACCAGTTGTTCGAGGAGATCAAAAACATCACGTTCGAGACGACGCCCGCCATCGAACGGGGCGGCTGTATCATTAAATCCAATTTCGGCACCATCGACGCCCGTCTGGAAAACCTGGCGGAACAAATCGAGAAAATTCTGAACCTCGCACCGGTATCTTTCCTGGACGAGCCCGCCGAGACTCCGCCGCCGGAAAGCGAATCTCCCTCCCAGGAGCCGTAACGCGGACCCATGGAAACCGTCATCGATTTAAAAAAATATCGTTCCTTTATTGCCGACACCTCGCTGGTGAAAAAAAGCGGCAAGGTGCGGCGGCTTGTGGGCATGATCCTCGAGGGCGACGGGCCGGCTTCTCCGGTGGGGAGCCTGTGCCGGGTTGTCCCGCGGAGCGGCAAGACGCCGATCCAGGCGCAGGTGGTGGGGTTCCGGGACAACAACACGCTTTTGATGCCCCTGGGGGATATTTTCGGCATCGAACCGGGCAGTATCATTGAAACCACCGAGGAGTTTCCGTCCTTCAACATTTCCCCTCACCTGCTGGGCCGGGTGATCGACGGGTTGGGCGAGCCGCTGGACGGCAAGGGGCCGATCCCGCTGGGCAGTCAATATCCCATCATGGGAGTCCCCATCAACCCCCTGAAGCGAACGCGGATAAACCAGTCGCTGGACGTGGGCATCCGCGCCATCAACGGCTTGCTGACCTGCGCCAAGGGCCAGCGTATCGGCGTGTTGGCAGGCACCGGGTTGGGCAAATCCGTGTTGATGGGAATGGTGGCGCGCAATACCTCGGCGGACGTGAACGTCATCGCCCTGGTCGGCGAGCGCGGCCGGGAAGTCAAGGAGTTCATCGAGGAAAGCCTCGGGCCGGAGGGCTTGAAGAAATCCGTCGTCGTAGCCGCCACCTCGGATCAACCGCCTCCGGTGCGGTTGCGCGGGGCGTATATCGCCACCACCATCGCCGAATATTTCCGCGACCTCGGCAAGGATGTCATTCTGATGATGGATTCGGTCACTCGTTTTGCCCTGGCGCAACGGGAGATCGGCCTTTCCGCGGGCGAACCGCCGACGACGCGGGGGTTTACGCCCTCGGTGTTTTCCCTGTTGCCCCGACTGCTGGAGCGGGCGGGAACCCGCGAGGGAAGCGACGGCAGTATCACCGGCTTGTACACCGTCCTCGTCGAAGGCGACGACCTGAGCGAACCCGTCGCCGACGCGGTCATGGCCGTCCTCGACGGGCATATCGTATTATCCCGCGAACTGGCTTCCCACAACCACTACCCGGCTATCGACATCCTGAACAGCGTCAGCCGACTGATGATCGACGTGGTGTCCCGGGAATACTTCGAGGTCACCCGGAAGATCAAGGACCTGCTCGCCACTTACCGGGAGGCGGAAGACTTGATCAACATCGGCGCCTACGCCAAGGGCAGTAACCCGAAAATCGACGCCGCCATCCAAAAAATCGATGCCATCAACACCTATCTGCGCCAGGATATTATGGAAAAGGCGGACATGACCCAAAGCATCGAACGCTTGAACAAAATTCTTGAGGATTGAACATGGCCTTCCGGTTCGAAACGCTTCTGAAACTGAGAAAAAACGTGGAAGACCTTGTACAGAAGGACTTCGCCGGCGCCAACAGCCATCTGTTGAACCAGCAAAAGCGCCTCGGGTTCATGTATGAGGTGGAGGACGACAGCAAGAAAGAGCTGGGCCCGCGAACAAGGGAAAACGTCGATATCGATACGATGTACCTTTACAACCATTTTTTTGAGGGCATCCATATCCAGAAAAATCTCCAGCAAAAAATCATTTCCGAAATTTCCCCCAAGGTGGAGGAAAAACGCAAGGCTCTTGCCGAGGCCATGCGGAAAAGAAAAACGCTGGAGATTTTGAAGGAACGCGAACAGCGCGCTCGCCGCCGGGAACGCCTCAAGCAAGAAACCGCCCTGTTGGACGAGGCGGCCGCCACGCAATGGCGAAGGAGGCTGTGATGAGCCCAACGCCGCTACCGGCAACGATTCTTTTGATGTTCCTCGCGTCCGGCGCTTTCGGCGTTGCGTCCGCCCAGACGGACAAGCCGGACCGCGGCCCGGAACAGGCGCAACAGACATCGGCGGACGCCAGGCAAAACGCGCAAGCGTCGCGGACCGCTCCGGCCCGCCCCGTCAGCCTGGAAACCCTGCGTATGATGGAAACTATCGAAAAAAAGACCCGGGATTTGAAAAAACGGGAAAAACAGTTGCAGACGAAGGAACGGCAACTGAAAGTCCTGGAGAAAAAAGTCAAGGCGGACCTGGAAAAAGTCCAGCAGGTCCTGAAAAAAACCGAGGAGATGCTGGGCCTTTCCAAGGACATCAGCAAGGAGAAAATAGATACGCTGGTTAAAATTTATTCTTCCATGCCCCCGCAGAACGCGGCGCCCTTGGTGGGATTGCTCGACGAAACGCTCGCCGTTCAAATCATCACCCGCATGAAAAGTAAAATCGCCGGCCAGGTGCTGGGCCAGCTGGACCCCAAGGTGGCAAAAAGCATCACTGAAAAACTGATCGGCAAGAAACTGCTGGAAGGAATCAACCCGCAACCCAGCGCCGCGCCCGCTACCCCTTGATTCATTGAACCAACCGACTCAGACCCTCGGCGGAAGCTATCCGGCGCGTATTCCGAGGCTTTTCAGGTAGGATTTTACCTTGCTTACCAGGACGGGATGGGTGTCCGCGCCCAGCTTGACGAACCGC
>JBHHYO010000100.1:0-8675 GCA_046757665.1 Nitrospinales bacterium | reverse complement strand
AGCGTCGAAAAGCGCAATCGAATGTCATGGTTCGACGGGCTCACCATGACAGGGGGTCGGAAAAAACGGAGACCGGGAAAGGCTTTGAACCGCGGAGGCGCAAAGGGCGCAAAGGAAAATCCCCCCAGCCCCCTTCGACAGGCATCGGTGGTTGAACCTTTTCTTTTCTTTGCGCCCTTGGCGCCTTTGCGGTGATTTCGGTATGGTAAATTTTAATCTTCAAAACGCGGCCTTCGACATGCCAAAACATGTCTTCATAACTATTTTAAAATCATGTAGATACCATGCAAAACGCGATTCGGTTTTTTGGCGGTTTTCCGCGAAATTCGTTGATTTTTTACCTGACTGGACGCTGGGGAAAAGGGTTGCGGCGCAAGGGGTTGCCGGGTTTATGACCTGACGTTTCGACTATTTCGTTCCTCGTTTTTTCAAAAAAAAAATTTCGCGAAAACCGGCTCCGGTCAGGTGCGACCGGCGGTGCAAGCGTTCGCAAGGGGATGACGGGGGTGGGTCGGTCAGGGCGGGCAAACGCCCGCGGGAAGATGGGCGGCAAATGCCGCACGCGCAATCGGCGGGATCAGCCCTCGTTGCCTCGCGCAAGCGCCGGTTTCCTCCGCCACTCCAGGATCAGAAGGAGATAGGCCGGGGTGTATTCGACCCAGGGAATCCACGGGTTGTACCGCGGCAGGTTCTGGTAGCTGAAATAAAAGTCCATGTAATAAAGTCCCAGCAGGGCCGTCAGCAAAATCAACGCCCGGGAAGGAAACAGGCAAAGGAAGGGCAGGATCCAATTAAAATACCAGGGGTATTGCGCCGGACTGAGCACAAAGGCCAGGGTCATGAGGATAAACATTTGTCTGACGTAAGCGAGGGAAGACGGCTTGCCGGCTCGTCGCGACAAAAAACTTATCATAACGCCCGCCAGGATCAGGGCCACCGTAACTTTGCTCAACAGCGTGGGCAGGTCGTAGGACCAGAAAATCACCCGATCCTGAAAATAAGACTCCGCCACCGATTGGAGCCCCAACAGGTTGCCGTAAAAATACATCAGAAGCGAAAAAATGCTGTCGTTGTTTTGCCAGTAAATGGCGAAGGCTCTCAACCCACGGAAGGTTTCCCATCGGGCATGAAAAAAGGGGAGATAAAAAACGAGTATTACTCCCAGAAACAATACAACGTGCAAGGCCACATACATCCGGGGAGACACATTTCCCGGAAAGCGGCGCGCTTTTTGCGCCGCCGGGGGATTCTTCGGGCCGGCGGAATCGGTATGGGACACGGCGCGTTGCCGGTCGAAAAACATCGCCTTCAGGAAGAGGGGCAACAGGATAGCGGGATAGAATTTCCCCAACACTCCCAGCGCCAGAAAGGTCGTGGCCAGGGTGTGCCGGGATCGTATCAGGAAACAGATTGCCGCGCACAGTACGGAGATGCCGATGACATCCAAATGGGTGGAATTGTAGGTTTCCTTGATCAGCAGGGGCGACCAGAAATAGATCAGGCAAAGGTTGCGGTTTTTCCCGAGTGCGCCAAGTATCTGGATGATGGCCAGCAAGGTCGCCAGGTCGAAAACCGCAAACGCCAGGCGCATGGCGACAATGCTGTCGGGCTGAATCCGGTGAACCAGTCGGAAAACGTGTTGCGTCAACGGCGGATAGATCGTCGGAACATCCGGATGGTTGACTCGCTCCTTAAAGACCAAGGCGGTTTCGGTGCGCCACTTCAGGCGGTTCAGTAAAGTCAACTCGCGGATTTGGCGTTCGTTATAACGGGCGCGAAGTTTTTGCGGGCTCCTGATTCGCAATGCCGTGAAGTCATCGACTTCCCTGGGGGAATATTCGTAGGGATTGATGCCGTGGGCGAACACCTTGCCGTCCCAGAGGTAACGATAAACATCGTCCTCCTGAATCGGTTGCGACGGCAGTATGGCGGCGCGAAAAAGCAGGCCGCCCAACAGGATGATCCAGAAGGTTGCCCGGTCTGCCGGTTTCTTCTCCCACACCAGACGCGCCGCCAGGGCGTAAAGCAGAAACAGGGAGAAGTAAAGGATCAAATAGGTTGGAATGGGGCGTTGCTCGTACCCTTCCCCCCAGTTGAACCGGGTGGAAATGTCCGTAATGCCGAAGTATAAAATGAAACTGAGGCAACCCAGGATAATGAGGATCAGACGATTACGCATTGGCGGCCGATCCGGTCCTTTTTAGGGTTGATCTTTTGTTTCTGCCTGGCGCGCAACGGACTCGGCGGCTCGTTTTGCGGCCTCCGGGTCTCCCAGATAATAGTGGTTTTGGGCTTGCAACCGATCGTCGAGTTCATAAACCAGAGGCAGGCCTGTGGGAATGTTCAACTGGGCAATGTCCGTATCGCTGATATTGTCGAGGTGCTTGACCAGAGCGCGCAGGCTGTTTCCATGGGCGCAAATCAGGACTTTTTTCCGGGCTTGCAGGGCGGGGACAATTTCCTGAAACCAGTAGGGGAGGAATCTTTCAACGGTATTTTTCAGGGCCTCGGCGCGGGGCAAGCTGGATTTCGGCACCGAACGGTACCGGGGGTCGTTGCCCGGCAGGCGGTCATCCGAATCGGCCAATGGAGGAGGAAGGATGTCGTAACTGCGCCGCCAAATTTGGACTTGCTCCGCACCGTGCTTTTCCGCCGTCTCTGCCTTGTTCAAACCTTGCAAAGCCCCATAGTGGCGTTCGTTCAACTGCCAGGAACGGTGAACCGGGATCCACATTAAATCCAGGTCATCCAAAACAATCCACAGAGTGCGGATCGCCCGTTTCAACAGGGAAGTGAAGGCCACGTCAAAACGGTATCCCTCTTGATCGAGCAGTTTTGCGGCTTCATGAGCCTCCCGAATCCCCTGGTCGGAAAGGTCGATGTCCACCCAACCGGTGAACCGATTCTCCAAATTCCATAAGCTCTGACCATGCCGCAACAACACCAGCTTCAACATGAGGCCTCCACAAATATTTTCCCCTGGCACAAAAAACATCAACCAACTTATTTTCTAACACAGGTTTCGCTATTTGTCATCCCAGGCGGGGAGTTTGTGGGTATTTGACAAATTGCAAATAAAATGTATAATTTTGTTTAATCTCATAAATACGGTTGTACGGCAACCGTTCCCTGTTCATGAGAGAACAGGGTGGAGCGGTCGTTTCTGGCGCGACCAAAGCAAAAAAAGGGTTTGAGCAATGAATCGTTTAAAAAAACTCGTCTCCAGGGCTTCGTTGTCGGCGGTGTTCGTATGGGGCGTTGTTTTTTTCCTTCACGCCACGGCGTCGGCTCACCCGGTTCACTCCCATCCACAAACGCTGTCTCCTTTTGATGGAGTGAAAACCCATGCCCATTGCCTGCTGAACCAGCACCACACCGGCGTTCTCGTGTGCCCCCACACCAACAAACCGTTGTTTGGATCGCTTTTTCAAATCGCTTCCGAATGCGGAGGCAGTCCCGACGGAAAAACTTCCGCAAAGTTTGGTTTCAATCACAATCCCAATCTGGTCGAGTGCTTTCATTCTCTCGCCCAGACTTTGACTTCATTTCCGTATTTTTTCTCCACTGCATTTGATCCCTCCTTCCTTCCCGACTCGCTGGATCACCCTCCAAAATTCCTTTAATCATCTTCGTTTTTCACGACACATCTCTCTTTAACAGTTGAGGTCGTCCTGAGGAAAGTCTCCGCCCGAAAAGGCGGCACCGACTTAGCGCCCCAGGCTCATCAGATGATTTAGGAGGTTTCTGGCATGAAAAAAATCGTTTCGATTTTAAGCATCATATTCTTCCTGTTTCTTTTTACAAGTAGCGCGGCGGCAAGCTCCACGGAAAAGGAAATCAGCTTGTCAGATTTGGAGGACAAGTCGATTACTCTGGGAAACCTGAAACCCTTGAAGCTTCAGGGACAAAGCTACGACGACCGGGCCTTCAAAACCATGATCCGGGGATACGCCGTTGCGTCCTACAAATACAACGACAACGGTGTGGACGAAGGTTCGGTTAACGAAGCTCTTTTCGGACAGGACCCGGCACAGACCAAGGATTTCAGTTTCGGCAAGGCCGAGATCGGCTTCACCAAGCGTTACTCGAACTACGCCTGGGTGAATGCCGCAGTGGAAATAAGCCAAAAGCACGAGAGTGGAGTAACGGTTACGGACACGGAACTGGACGTGGGACAGATCAACCTCGTCGCTCCCATCGGCAACGGGCTTCGTTTCAGCCTGGGCAGGTTCAACTCCCCCGTAAGCTTTGAGCAGGAGGACGACCCGCTCAAATTTCAGTCCAGCACATCGCTGGCGTTTCAGTTCGCCTCTCCTGTCAAGATGGTCGGGTTACAGGTTTTTTATCCCATCGCCATCAACCTGGACGTGCAGGCGATCGTTTTCAACGGCTGGAACCAGGACGGCGACAACAACGACGCCAAAAGCTTTGCCTTGCAGGTGGGATACGCGCCAAAAACCTGGTTCAACACAAAGTTCTCCTATCTGTACGGCGCCGAGCAAGACGATAACGACGGAGATGCGCGCCAGGTGTTCGACGCGGTCGTTACCCTCACCCCTTTCAAGGACTTTATCCTGGGGCTGGAAGCGGCTTATGGAAGAGACCAGAACTTGTCCACCACCAATCCGGGCGAGGACGCCGAATGGCTCAGCGGCCAGGCGACCCTTCATTACGATTGGTTTAAGAATTTCGGCACCACGGTCCGCTACAGTTTTTTCGACGACAAGGACGGCCGACCGGATATTGCCAACAGCCAGCCCCGAACCATGAATGAAATCACCTTCGCTCCGGTGTTTCACTTGTCGCCGGACTTCCTGGGCTATCTGGGTTGGGGAACGATTTCCCAAACGCAACATTTATTGTCCGCGCTGGACCTGCGTTTTGAGTACCGGTACGACTGGATCAACGAGTCTAACGCCAATAGCTTTTTTCAGAACAACACGGGCGGCGGCGAATCCAAACGCAACATGTTCGTGGCGGAGCTGGTAGCGTTGTTTTGAAATGAAACTGAATGATGAAACCGATTGCTTTATCTCATTTGCCGGTAAGCGCAAAAGTCCTGGTGACCTGCTTTTTGATCACCCTGGGCTTCGGCAACATCGCGGCGGGGGTCTACACGCAAAAATACGTGGTGATCTCCTATGAATCCCTCGTGGACACCTATTCCGATCGGGAACATGACCACCCGCATCCGCATCCACATGAAGAGACGGGATTGGACCCCTTGTTCATGCGGACGCCGGCAAACGAATATGGCGAAATCCCCATCACGCTCGATCAGGTAAAAGAAATGCCGCATCGAGTGGATTTGAAACTTTTGTTGCAGGATGCGCATGTTCACCTTTTCAGCCATGGCGTTCTCAGCCTGCTGATGGGAATCCTGCTTTTATGGACGCGGCTTTCGGAAACATGGAAGATCGTTCTGATCCCGCTTCCTTTCCTGGGAGGAACGTTGGATTTTGCGGCTATGTTTCTGGTCAAATTCGTCGCCGATGAATTCGCGTATCTGATCATCGCCGCAGGTTCGCTGACGGGAATCAGTTTCGTCATCGTGTTTTTTCTGTCCCTTTACGAATTATGGATTCTGCCATTGAAAAAATAATGAAGTTTTCAAGGAGGTGCCACACATGAAAAACAGAATGTATGGTTTAGCCGTTTTCATTTGTTTTGCGTTCGGTCTCGGTGCAAATGCCGCCTGGGCGCATGTGACCCCAAACGTCAAGTTTTCCACTACGAAAGAAACGGTCGCCCGTCTCCTTCCCAAAGGGAATCTGTTTTTAAAGGAGGTCGTGTTGACCAAGGATCAGATGAAAAAACTGGACGCCCCGGGGTACTGGAGAACACAGAAGGACCATTACACGTTTTACCTCAGCCGCGATAAAAACAATCGATTGCAAAAGGCCATGATTTCCGTGACCGAGGTGTCCCGCCACGGTCCAGTGATCGTTGCGGTGGCTTTCAATCCTGACGGCAAGATTGCCGACGCTGTGGTCACCGACGTGCAAATGGAACCCCTGCGGTGGGTCGCGCCTCTCCTGGAGGGAAATTACATGGAAAGTTTCAAGGGGAAAGACAGTAGCATGGAATTAAAGCTCGATCCGAAATGGGCTAACCGCGTCACCAAGATGAACCAGGCTTATGCGCTGATCATCGCCCATGCGGTGAAGAAGGCCGCCTTGCTGTTTGACGACACATTCAAAAACAACCGGATCGTTCCGAGCAAGTTTTGAATGCTTCCCGCGTTTCATTTTAAAAACCTGTTTGCACCGGGGCAGGCCGTCGGGCCTGCTCCGGCGGTTGACCTCCGGCAGTTCAAACTTGGACCAATTGCCGGGCTCCTGATTTTTTTCGCGGCGCTTTTTCAGGCCGACGGCGCATCCGCGCAGTTTTTCAACGATCCCACCTTCAAGCTGTACTCGATTCGAGAGACGGTGGCCAAGCTCCTGCCCGACGCTCAGGTCTTGACCCGCAGGGATGTCGTCCTGACCCCGCGTCAGCTCCGTTGGCTCAGGAAAAACAAAAACTGGGATTCCGACACTACGGAGTTCACTTTTTATCACGCGAAGAATAAGGCAAGAAAAATTACCCGGACACTGGTCATTTTTCCGGAAAACACGCGGCATGGCCCCATGGTCATGGCGGTGGCCCTGTCGAACCGGGGGCGTGTGCTCGATGTGCTCCTCACGGACATTCAAAACAAAACCATGGACTGGGTTCTGCCATTGGTCCGGGCGGGTTATTTAAAAACCTTCGCCGGCAAGGACAGAAACCTCAAACTCAAACTGCCGAAGAAATTCAAAAGCTCCACCTTCCCGCCCATCTCTCAAACCTACGCCCTGTTGATCGCCAATGCCGTAAAAAAATCCGCCCAGCTTTTTCATGTGGTGCTTCAAGAAAAACAATGAACCGGCCTCTGCCCGGCAAACTGACAACTTTCTCATTCAGCAAAAACGGGTTATCATGAGCATAAATATTAACAACCTCTTTCTCCGGAGAGCGCCGTGTACGTTGAAGTAGAAAGCTGTCCGAACGTGGACGCGGAGTTCAGCATGGTTTACAAGGAAGTGACCCCGCCCCGGGAAGTCTATTGCATCGAATATGACGCGGGGGCCGGCGAAAAACCAATGCAGGTGACCGGCTGGGACGCGGCGGCGGATTCTCCCTGCCCATCATACGCCTGCAAAATCGACGAATCGGGAGATGGCCGGGCCTTGCTGATCTTCGGCGGGTCGGGCGGCATTCGCATGAAGGAGCTGGAAGACCCGTCGCCATGGAATAGCAACAGCCCCAGCCAGTGGGGCGAAACGCACCTGGTCTATCCGGCGAACAGTTTTATCGTCTACAAGGATCAGATTTGAGCCTTCAAACCAGGGAGCGGGAAAACGTGACCACCGCCGCCTCCCGGGTCCAAAACAACAGGAAACGATGACTTTCGATCACCATGAATGCCAGGTCCCAGCCTTCCGCCCCATATTGGTTCAGGATCTCCTCCATCTTGTCAACGGGAAGTTTGCTGGCTCCCAACAACAACGTTCCCAAAGCGCCCTCCTTGATGACCTCTACCTTGAATTCCTTGCGCGACATCATTATCCTCCCAAAAATTAGTCCAACACCAGCTTGCGTACCGCTTCCTCGCCGACGCTTTCGCCGTGCCGTGCGCTGACACAGTGGATGAAAAACTCGCGGTTCCCCTTTTGTCCGGTGATGGGAGATACGGCAAGGCCGCGCACGACCCATCCTTGCTCTTGAACGAAATCGCGCAGGCCGAGTAAAACGGTTAAATGTTTTTGCGGGTCCTTGATGATGCCCTTATGCTCGACCTCCGTCCGGCCCACCTCGAATTGCGGTTTCACCAAAGCGACCAGGCCGCCACCAGGTTTCACCAGCCGGATGACCGGGGGAATAACGAGCTTCAGGGAAATAAATGAAACGTCGATGACGGCAAGATCGACCGGCCGGCCGATTGCCTCCAAGTCCAGATAGCGGATGTTTTTCCGGTCGAGGACAACCACGCGCGGGTCGGTTTGCAGTTTCCAGTTCAGCTGGCCGTAACCGACATCCACCGCGTAAACCTTTTGCGCTCCCTGTTGCAACAGGCAGTCGGTGAACCCGCCGGTGGAAGCGCCGACGTCCAACACCGTTTGACCTGGCAGTTGAATATCGAACTCCCGCAGGGCGTGCTCCAGCTTTACTCCGCCACGGCTGACAAAAATCCGCTCGCCGCCAAGCAGTTCCGGGGCGCAGTCCTCCGGAAACAGGCGGCCTGCCTTGCTCACCACCTCATTCCCGACCCTGACTTTCCCCGCAAGGATCAAGCTTCTGGCTTTTTCGCGCGAGGCGGCAAGTTTTTTTTTACCAGCAGTTGGTCGAGGCGGAATTTTTCAGAACGGGACGTCATCGTCTTTCCGGTCTTCCTTGAGGGGGAACGGTTCGGCGATCAGTTTACCGGCTTCGTCGCGGGTCAACTTTTCGATCTTTTTTTCGGCTTCATCGAGTTTTTTGGAACAGACCCGCGCCATCTTGATTCCCTCCTCGAAAATTTCCAGGGACTTGTCGATATCCAGCTTGCCTTTTTCCAGTTCCTCGACGATGGCCTCCAGCCGGCTCATGGCTTTTTCGAATTTGATTTCCTTTTTTTCACTCATGTTCAATCCGATTAAGTTATTGCTCTCCTT